>CANQST010000001.1 GCA_947626595.1 uncultured Bacilli bacterium
CTAACGGAAACTGGTCTCTGGAGGATAGAAATATCTTATGAAAGAGAAAAGACAAACCGTGAGGTTTGTGCATGATTATTTATAAATCATTTTTGTTCTCATGAGGCTCAATATTAGGAGGTTAAAATGAAGAGTGTTGATAATTTAAGAACTAGAAAAGTTAGGGTTAATGTAAAGGGAAGTTTGATTGAATATAATGAACAATATTTAGTAAATGAAAAAGGTGAAGAAATATTTGATAGGAATATAGAAATAGAAAATGATCAGAAGTTGTATGATATATATAAGAAGAAAAATAACTTACTTACTATTTCAGAAATAAAAAAAATTCGTAAAAAATATGGATTAACTCAAAAAGAATATGCTTTAGTTATGGGACTAGGTGAAATTACTGTACATAGATTTGAAAATGGTTCAATTCAAACTGAGGCAGTTGATGCTATCATGAGACTATCAGACGATCCAAATAATATGTCTTTTTTGCTATTGCAAAATAAGGATAATATAAGTAAATCTTTATATAATACTTTATTAAAAAGAATTGAAGAACTACAAACTTTAAAGAAACATGCTTTAGTTGATTTAAGTCAATTTGATTTAGATGTATTAAAATTTGAAGAGGCATCAGCTATTGATGTTGCTAAAAACATAATAAATATATATAATGCTAAAATGGATGAGCTAGTTAGTGATTATGATATCGTTCCTGAATATATAACGAACTTAAAATTACAAAAATTACTTTATTTTGTTCAAGCTTTATGTTTGATGGTATTTGATAAAAAAGCTTTTCCAGAAAAAATATTAGCATGGTCATATGGACCTGTTGTAAATGAAGTTTATCAGCAATATAAAAAAAATCGTTCTGGAAAGATAAAGAGTGAAGCTTTGACTAAAAAAGTTTCAACTGGTTTATATAAAATTATTAATGAAGTTGTAGATTACTATGGCGCTATTGAAACTAACAAATTAATTGATTTTACACATGAAGAAGATCCTTGGGCAAATACTGAGATAAATAAAGAGATAGATATTAATTTAATAAGAAATTATTTTAATAAAGTATATGGAAGAGAAAGTGTATAAATAATATTTATTGTGAGAAAATAGTTGCTTTAAAATATGAGAAAATTAAATTATTCAAGTAAGAAAAAATCAGTTATGTAAAGTTGTAATAACTGATTTTTTTCTATCTTGTTAACTTTTTTTCAATAATAGTAATGATATAATACATTAGATAAGACATTATACCAAGAAGAAATATGGAAGAAATTACTAAATCAATATTAAATACTTGTGTTCCATACATTATTAAATAACCAAGACCTTTTTTTGATACTAGTAATTCACCCATTATACAACCTATTAAATCCATTGATATTGCTATTTTAAGGGATGAAAGTATTGTTTTATAATTGCTTGGTAAAATTACTTTCCAAAATATTTGCCATTTGCTAGCATTAAATGATTTCATTAAGGTTACATAAGATTTATCAACACTTATAAAGCCATTGTAAATATTAATAATAGTGATAAAAATACTAATAAGTAGAGCCATGAAAACAATGGAATTACTACTTGTACCAATCCAAATAATTATTAATGGTCCTAAAGCAACTTTTGGTAGAGAATTGAGTATTGTTATATAAGGATCCATTATTTTAGATATTATTTCAAAACGCCAAAATATTGTTGATACTAGGAAACTAATGGAAATTCCTAATATTAAACTTAATATTACTTCATAGAGTGTTATATATACATGTTTAAAAAGATTATTATCTTTAATTAAAGATATTAAAGTATTAATAATTCTATTTGGACTAGAAAATAGAAAGGTATTGACTATTTTTGCGTTAGCAAGAATTTGCCATATAATTATAAAACTAAAAATAATTAGAAGACGGCATATACATATTATAATTTTTTGTCTTTTTAATTTTTTTAAGTATTCTTTATGTTCATTACTTACCATCTAAATCACTCCAAATCATATCATGATATTTTATAAATTCTTTTGTTTTTCTATTATTTAGTGGTGTTGATTTATTGGTTAATTTAATATTATATATCTTCTTTATTATAGCTGGTCTATTACTTAATACAATAACTCTATCAGCTATACTTATAGCTTGAGAAATATCGTGAGTTACCATGATGGCACTTTTTTCTTCATTTTTAATAATATTATAAATATCTTCACTAACTTTAAGTCTTGATTGATAGTCAAGAGCACTAGTAGCTTCGTCTAAGAGTAATATATCTGGTTTTAAAGCTAGTGTTCTGATTAAAGCACATCTTTGTCTCATGCCTCCTGATAAACTTGATGGGTATTTATACATAAAGTCTTCTAAACCATAAGTCTTTAGTAAGTTAATAACATAATTTTTACTGTCATTAGTAAGTTTCTTTTCTACTTCTAAACCGACTAGGCAATTTTCTAGAATAGTTTTCCATGGGAAAAGACAGTCATTTTGTAGCATATAGCCAATAGATGTATCTTTCTTAAAAGAAAATGTTCCACTACTAGGTTTTTCTAGGTTCATTAAAATAGAAAGTAGAGTAGATTTACCACAACCAGATGGTCCTACAATAGCAATTATTTCTTTTTCATTAACATCAAAAGAAATATCTGATAAGGCTACTACTTCTCCATCTTTATCATGATATATCTTTTTTAAATTATTAACTTTTAGTATTTTACTCATTATAAATCAACTTACTATATGGAACTTTTTTTTCTAAATCTTTGTTATCTATCATGATATCTTGTAAGTGATTGAAAGACTTTTTACTAAATTTAACTGTTTTAGGCCAAGCATCTATGTCACGATATCTTTTTATAACTTCTTCTAGGTCATCCAAGGAAGTATCGGGAAATTGTTTTATAATAGTTTTGGCTACTTGTTGGTTAGAATTATTATGGACATAGTCTAATCCTTTTTGTATGGCTTTAGTAAATTTTTCTATTAAGTCTTTATTTTCTTTGATAAAACTTTTTCTAGCTGAATAAGAAGTATAAGGAACAATACCTCCTAGTTCTCCAAGACTTGCGACGACGTAACCATATCCTTTTTTTTCTAGTTGTAAAGCATTGGGTTCAAATAAAGAAACTATATCTCCTTTACCTCCGATAAAGGCTCCACTCATAGCGGAAAAGGCAATTGAAGTGTCAACGTATACATCTTTATCAGGATTTATTCCATTTTGTTTTAGAGCATATTTTAAGGTCATTACTGGCATACCACCAGCTCTACCACCAATTATAGTTTTTCCTTTTAAGTCTTTAACAGTAAAGTTATCTATTTTTTTTCTAGATACTAAGAAAGAACCATCTTTTTGAGTAAGTTGAGCAAAAGTTTTTAAATAATCTTTCTCACCACCATTATACACATAAATGGTTGCCTCACTTCCTGATAAACCAATATCGGCATCTTTTGATAATAAAGCTGCTGAAACTTTATCAGCTCCACTTGTTAAAATAAGTTCAACATCTAATCCTTCTTCTTTAAAATAACCTTTTTCTAAGGCAACATATTGAGGAGCATAAAAACATGTATGGGCAACTTCTGCTAGAGTTATTTTATTATTTTTATTTTCTTTATTAAAATCTAATAAAACACTTAATACTAAAAGTAATAGTAATAATCCACATCCAATAAAAATAAAAATTTGCTTCTTCATAAATTCTCCTTTCTAACTAAAGTATTATATGAAAAAGTACAAAAAAGTGTCATTAAATTAAACTAGATAAATATATTTTACTAGGATGGTGGATTATGAATAAAAGAATAGTATCTTTCTTAATAATTTTTTTATCAGTTTCTCTTGTTGTTTTAAGAAGTAGTGATTTTTTTAAAGAAAAGGAAAAAGTTCATAAGATAACGGGAATAGTTTTAAATAAGGAAAAAGATAAGGTCCTTTTTAAGACTAGTAATGGTACTTATACTTTTAAGTCTACTGATAATTTTTCTATTGGAGATAATATTATAGTAGAATATACGGGGCTTTTAAATACTAATAGAAATATACAAGATATAAAAGTAGTTAATACTCTTCAAACTAGTGAAGAAACTGATAGTAATAATATTCCTCTTTCTTGGTTAGATAATGGTATTTTTAAAGATTATTATGTTTTAGCTAAGAAGAAGTTAGAAGAGTTATCTTTAGAGGAAAAAATTAATCAACTTTTACTAGTAAAATATAGTTCTAAAGCTAAAGAAGATTTAGAAGAAAGAGCTTTTTCAGGTTTTGTTTTTTATGAAAATGATTTTAAAGATAAAACTAAGGAAGAAGTTATTTCTAATATGGATAGTTTAAATGAAAAATCTAAAATACCTCTTTTAATGGCAGTTGACGAAGAGGGAGGAGAAGTTGTTAGGGTAAGTAGTAATAAAAATTTGGTATCTACACCTTTTTTATCACCTAGTGAGCTTTATCAAAAGGGTGGGTTTAAGGAAATTGAAAAAGATACTATTAATAAGAGTAATATTTTGAATAGTTTAAAGATAAATGTTAATTTAGCACCGGTAGTAGATGTTTCTAATAGTGATGAGGATTATATTTATGAGAGAACTTTAAAAGAAGATACTTCTAAAGTTTCAGAGTTTGCGAAGACCGTTATAAAAGCTAGTAAAAATACTGGCGTATCTTATACTTTGAAACATTTTCCTGGTTATGGTAATAATGAGGATACGCATACTTCTAGTAGTACAGATATGAGATCTTTAGAATTGATTAAAGAAAGAGATATTCCACCTTTTAAAGAAGGTATTGCTGCGGGAGCAGAAGCTATTTTAGTAAGTCATAATATTGTTAATAGTATAGATAGTGAAAATCCATCTTCATTATCTGTCAAAGTCCATGAAATGTTACGTAAAGATTTACAATTTAGTGGTATTGTTATTAGTGACGATATGGAAATGAAAGCTTTATCTGGAATAGAAGATAGTATTACGAAAGCTATAAGTAGTGGTAATGATTTAATAATAGTTGGAGATTATGCTAAAGCTTTTGAGGAAATAAAAAAATCATTAGAGGAAAAGAAGATAAGTAATAATTTAATTGATAGAGCGGTATTTAGAGTATTAGCTTGGAAATATTATAAGGGGTTATTTTTTGAAAAACATAAGTAAAAAACTTTCTTTTTCTTTATACTTATGTAGTTGACATGGTAAAACTTTTGTACTATAATTGGTATGTAAGCAAAAAAAAGCTTGTCAAATAGGGCAATTTATGGTATAATATGTACCAATTAAGTGAGGGGGATTATGAAAATGAAATCACTAAAAAAAGTAACTAAAATACTATTAATTATGTTGCTTTCTTTAACAACTTTTGTTGAAACAGATTTTACGGCTAAAGCAGCTGAAAAACAAATAGTTCTTGGTGAGTTGGAAGTTTTACCAAGATATATTGCCGGCGTTTTAATAGATGCCAAGAAGACAACAAGTGGACAATATGTTTACTGTGTTGATAATAGTAAGGAGACTGCTAAGAATACAACAGCTAATCTAGTAGGAGAAGCTAATGCTGGCGTTACGGCTATTTTAAATAATGCTTATCCTGTAAAGAGTATAACTGGTGATAAGGCAAAGGATTATTACATTACTCAAGCTGCTATTTGGTGGTATTTGGATGATGTAACAGGTAGTTCTAACTTGGGTTCACAATTTAAAGAAACAGGAGCTGATCCACAAAATTTAAGAAGTTATATTAAAAATCTTGTTAATGTTGGAAAAAGTGGAAGTACAACTTATCAAACTGTTTTAACTTTGGGTACAAGTGATACTAATATGAATTTAAAAAGTGGTTATTATGTATCAAATGCTTTAAAGGCAACAAGTGTTTCTAATATTAATAGTTATACTGTTAGTTTACAAAATGCTCCAAGTGGTAGTGAAGTTTTCAATTCTAAAGGAGAAATTACTAATACTATTGCTTCTAATGATAGTTTTTATGTAAGAGTTCCTGTTAGTAAAGTAGAAAGTGCATCATTAACTATTGGTGTTACTATTACTGGTAAGAGCGCAATTAAGAAGGCTTATGTTTATCGACCTGTTAATGGTATGCAAGATGTAACTTTATTGGAAGAAGAGACAAAATCTTCTAGTATAAATCTTACTTTAGCAACTTCTAAAGTAACAATTGTTAAAGTAGATGGTAAAACTAATAAACCTTTAGCAGGAGCTAAATTAGTTTTAATGGACGCTAGTGGAAAAGAAATAACATCTTGGACTTCAACAGTTAATGGTCATGTTATTAGAAATTTAAAAGATGGTGAATATATTCTTAAAGAAGTATCTGCACCAAAAGGTTATAAATTAAATTCTAAACAACTTAAGTTTACTGTTGATAGTAAAAATAGAGATATTAAAATAAAAGTAGTTAATGAACCTAATGAAGTGGTTGTTAATATTACTAAGATAGATGCATCTACTAATAATCCATTAAGTGGAGCTATCTTAGTAGTAAAAGATGCTGATGGTAATATTGTTGCTCGTTTTACAAGTACTGATAAATCATATACTATTACTGATTTAGCTTATGGAACATATACTGTTGAGGAAGAAAAGGCACCTGCTGGTTATAAAGCTAGTGAGGAAAAAATAACATTTACTATTGATGAAGATCATTTATCACATCAAATAATGTTTGAAAATTATCCAGAGGTTGTTGTACCAGATACATCTTCTAGTTCATTACTATTTAGTTTATTAGGTATTAGCTTAATTGGTTTAGGAATTAGATTTGTATATAAAAATGGAAAGAAAGCTTAGTTACATAAAAAAGAACTCTTCATTAGTGGCCTTAATAGGTAGCTTAATTACATTAATTGGAGGGTTCTTTCTTTCTTATAATTATATTCAGACTAAGAAAATGATAGCTTTTGATTATATGAATAATGCTATTTATGATGGTAGTGAAATAATTATAGAAACTGATAATCCTACATTAAATCTAGATAATAATTTACCTGCTGAAGTTAGCAATGATTATATAGGATATTTGTCAATACCTAAGATAAACTTGAAGAAAGGTTTTCTTGATTTACGTTCTAGTGAAAATGATGTTGATAAGAATATTCTTGTTGTTAAGGGTTCAACTTATCCTGATGTTGATAAGGGTAATTTGATAATAGCTGGACATTCTGGTACTGGTTGGAAAGCTTTTTTCAATGATTTATATAAACTAAATAAAAATGATTTAGTATATGTTTCTTATAAAGATAAAAAGTATACTTATAAAATTACTAATATTTATAAACAAGAAAAGACAGGAACTGTTGCGATATATCGTGATTATGATAAAACAACACTTACTTTAATTACTTGTACGAACTTCGATACTAAGAGTCAAACAATCTATATTTCAGAATTAATTAGTGTCGAAGAAGAATAAAATTAAATAAGGGGGTTAAGGGGTATGGAAAAATTGTCGTTACTAGAAAAATTACAAATACTACTAAAAGTAAGTAAAAATTCTAAGTTATTTATTGTATTAATAATTTTTCTAATCTTTTTAGCTTATATATTATTTTCTACAAATAAGAAGAATAAGAAAACAACTAAGAGTATTTTTGTCTTAATATATACCTTTATCTTCTTATTTATAGTTATAACTTATCATTCTTCTTTTGGAAAAATGTTTGATTATTTAATGAATAATTTATTTATTATATTTTATTTTCCTAATTTAGCTATTTATCTTGTAGCGATTATAATTACTAATGTAATTGTATGGAAGAGTGTTTTTAGTGAAAAAATAGTTAAGTTTATTAAGTATCTTAATATTACTATTTTTTGTATTTTAAATTATTTACTTGCTTTGATATTAAGTGTTATTACTAGTAATAATTTAGATATATATACAGTAAGTTCTGTTTATAGTAATAAAAATGCTTTAGGTTTAATTGAATTATCAAGTACTATTTTTGTAGTTTGGGTAGTTTTCCTAATCGTTTATAAAATATATTTTACTTATCTAAATAAAGGTAAAAAGGTTTTGATGGAAAGAAAGTTACCTGATAATATAAGAGAAACTAGTATTCCTAGTAGTGTTAGATATGTTAAGAATAAGAACTATAATATAAAAAATACATTAGAAGTAGAGAAAATAGAGAAGACTTTAACTTTAGAAGATTATAAATTATTATTAAATATGTTGAAAGAGAAAGAAAAAGTTGATTTATTTACTCACAATGATTTTTACAATGAACCTGAAATTATTGAGACTAAAAATATTGAAAGTGTTAAGGAACAGTCTATTTTTGAAGAATTAAAAGCTTTATATGATATTAATGAATAGGAGTAATTCCTATTTTTTTGGCTATAATAAATATATATAAATTTTTTTAGCACTTTCACTTGACAAGTGCTAAAAATAGGTGTATATTATAGTTGTAATGAAAGGAAGATGATTAATTATGAATTTAATCCCAAGAAATTTTTATCTAGACGATGTCTTTGATAATGCTAATGTAAACATTATGAAAAGTGATATCTATGAAAAAGGTGGTGTTTATCACATTGAAATGGAAATGCCAGGTTTTTCTAAAGAAGATATCAAGATAGAAACAAAGGATGGGTATGTTACTATTAAAGCAACTAAGAAAGAAGTTTTAGACGAGGGTGATGAGAGTAAAAATTATCTTCGTCGTGAAAGAAGTTTTGGTGAATATGAGAGAAGTTTTTATTTAGGAGATTTTGATACTGATAAGGTTGAAGCTTCTTTCAAAGGTGGTATTCTAGAAGTAGTAGTACCTAAAAAAGAAGAACAAGATAATAAGAAAACAATTGAAATTAAATAGGCTTAGGTCTATTTTTTTTTAACTACTTATGGTAAAATAATAGTAATATTAAGGTAGGAGTTGGTTAGAGTGGTGAAGTTAGTAAATACTTATTTTGCTTTAAGTGCTTTGATTTTGAATATTATTTTAATTATCTTTTTTTATAATAAAAAGATAGATAGTAAGAAATACTTAAGATTACTACTATTTGGAATAGGAGAAGCAATATTTAATTTAGTAATAAATGTTTCTTTAATTAGAAATGGTTTTACATTGGAATTACTAACTAAAATTAGCTATCTTTTACAAATTATTTTCTTAGACCTTTTGTTTTCCTATGTATATTCTCTTACTTCTAAGAGAAGTATACTTAAAGATATTATTTGTTATGGTGTTTCGACATTGTTTATTACTTTAATTATTGTTATGCCATTAAAAAAATCTTTAGTGGGGTTAGCAGATACTTTTTTACTTATTGGTTCTAGTTTCTTTATTGTTATGAGTTTGATTTATAGTTTAAAATATCTAATAAAAGATAAAGATAA
This sequence comes from uncultured Bacilli bacterium, assembly GCA_947626595.1. Taxonomy (GTDB): domain Bacteria; phylum Bacillota_I; class Bacilli_A; order RF39; family UBA660; genus CANRGD01. The sequence continues at coordinate 9,334 of CANQST010000001.1, forward strand.
AGCTAATTCTAGTTATTTATTATTTATTTTATTTGGATTAGTTCTTATATCTAAGTATATTAATGTTTTTTCTAATATAGGTTCTTATATGTATTCTCTTATTTTATTAGTTATTTTTATAGTTTTTGAAAATAATGATATAAAAACTATTAAGAAGTTAGAAAAGGCTAAAGAGAAAATTTCTAAAGAAAGTAAAAATAAAATGCAATTTATAACAGATTTATCTACGAGTATAAAAGAACCTCTTGATAATATAGTTAATTTAAGTGAAGAAATTGAAAAAGAAGAAAGTTTAGATAAAGTAAAGGAAAGTACTAGGAATATAGTTAAAGAAGTAAATACTTTAGAGGAAATAGTTAGTGGTGTTTTAGATATTTCTAGGATAAATACTGGTAATTTTGAAATTAAAAATGAACTCTATAATCCTAAGGATAAGTTTTTAGAGTTAGCTTTAAAGATGCAGGAGAAAATGAATGGTAAAGATATAGAGTTTTCATATAATATTGATCCATGTCTTCCAGAGCATTTATGTGGTGATTATTTGAATATAGAAAAAATAGTTGTTAATCTATTGAGTAATGCTTATAAGTATACAGATAGTGGTTATATTCATTTTGACGTTAGTGCGGTAGTTAATAATGGAATGTGTCGTTTGGTTATTTTTGTGGAAGATACAGGTAAGGGAATAAAGAGCGAAGATGTTGATAAATTATTTGATAAGTTAGATAATACTGATACAAAGTCTACGCCAATTAAAGGAACAGGAGTTGGATTGGCACTTACAAAAGAGTTAGTTGAAATGATGGGTGGAAAAATAATTGTTCATACTATTTATGGAGAAGGTTCAAAATTTAGTGTTGTTATTAATCAACAAGTAATAAATGAAGTAGGAAGTTCAATTAATCCTAATGGTTATAATGATATTTCTTGTTCTAATATGAGGGTAGTGGTAGTTGATGATGATGAGGTTAATTTAAAAGTAATTCAAAAACTTTTAGAGAGATTTTCTCTTACTGATGTTTTGCTTTTTAATAATACTTTGTCTTTAACATCAAAAATGAAAGAGAATTATAAATGTGATTTTATTTTACTTGATACAATAATGCCTAATGTGTCTTATGAAAAAGTTATTAAAGAATTAAGAGAAATACCGGACTTTGATATTCCAGTAGTAGCGCTAGTACCAAACTTTTCTAATGAAGAAAAGGATAAATATATAGAAAAGGGCTTTTTTGATGTACTAGGTAAACCTACTAAGAAGGAAGATTTAGTTGAGCTTCTTAATAAGATAAAGGAAAAAGCTAATAATATAGAAGATTTAGAAGTAGGAAAAAGTATTGTTGAACCACCTGCTATTGGTGATGTAGATTACTTAAAAAGTAGGGGTGTAGATATAGATAAATCTTTAGAGTTATTAGGTGATATGGAAATGTATAATGATACTATAAAGGATTTTTTGAGTGAAGTAGAAGAAAAGTGGATGCGTATTGAGAGGTATAAATTAGAAGGTGATATGGAAAATTACGCTATTGATGTTCATTCATTGAAGAGTGATGCTAAGTACTTGGGCTTTATGAAATTAGCTGATTTAAGTTATCAACATGAATTGTCTAGTAAGGCTAAAGATACTAACTTTATTGATAAGAACTTTTCTATTTTAGAGGAAGAATTTAATAAAGTATTGAATATTGCTAAGGACTATGTGGAAAGATATTTAAAATAACTTTCAAATTTTCTTTAAATAAGTTATAATAATACTATTACAAGGAGGCAGAAGATGGAAAGCGAAGTAATACTTGACGATAAAAATATTATAGTTATGAAATTATTACATTATTTTATTACGGAAAAGAACTATAATCCCATCATTTTACAGGGTGTACAAAATGAAATTTGGTTAGAAAACTTAGACGAAGATGTTAAGGTTATTAGAATAGTTTCAGGTTATATTCATAATGATGAGCAATTTAGGTTTGATGTTTTTAAGACAAAGAGGATTTTAAAGAAGATAAAGAAGAAAACTTTTTCTTTTAATATTAATGTCTTTAGTTTCTTTTTAAATATGGGAGATAATGTTACTAATGAATTGAGTGATGGTTCTAAATTTTTAGCAGTAAATGCTCAAAATGAAGCTGCTATTAAGAAGGATCCTTTAGTTACTAAGACTTTTCCTGATTTAAAGAAAAATCTTACTTTTCATGAAAAGGGTGTTGAACTATTTATGAAAATAACTAAGGATATTAATGAACATAATATAAAAGACGCTAATAAGATGGAAAAAATATTTAGTAATAAGTATCCATTTGTTACTTATTTGCTTATTGCGATTAATGTTATATGTTTTATTGTGCCAATACTTTTTGGACAGTATGATAAGTTAATAGCGATGTTTTGTATTCATGGGCCTAGTATAAGGGCAGGGCAAATTTATCGTTTGTTGACGGGAATTTTTCTTCATGGTGGTATTATGCATTTAGCTTTTAACTGTTATGCTTTATATGTTATAGGTAGTCAACTAGAAAGTTTAATGGGAAAATTTAAGTATATAATTATTTATTTGTTTTCTGGTATAACAGGGGCTTTATTTTCAATGACCTTTGGTGGCAGTTATGCATCAATTGGGGCCAGTGGAGCAATATTTGGATTAATGGGCTCATTACTTTATTTTGGTTATCATTATCGAGTATTTTTAGGCAATGTTGTTAAATCACAAATTCTTCCTTTAATAGTTATTAACTTAGTTTTAGGATTTATGATGAGTGGTGTTGATAATTTTGCTCATATTGGTGGTTTAATTGGAGGAGCTTTAGTTACTGTAGCTTTAGGTGTTAAAGAAAAAAGTAGTCTTTTTGAAATGATTAATGGTTGGATAGTAACAATTATTTTCTTGATATTTACTTATTATATGGCTTTTGTCTTAGCGGGAAGATAAAAAGTTGTATTTAGTTTTATAAAATGATAAAATAGAAGTATAAATATTATAGTGAGGTGATTTTATGCAACCCGATAAAACAAGTCTATTTAGTGTTGTTGATTTAGATACTAAAATAGTAAAAGAAGCATTAAGTGAAGTGTATAATGCATTAGAAGAAAGAGGTTATAATCCAACAAATCAAATAGTTGGTTACTTGATTAGTGGAGACCCTGGTTATATTTCTAGTTATAAGGATGCTAGAGGGAAAATTCAAGAAGTGGACCGTGCTAAGATAGTAGAAATTCTTCTTACAGAATTTCAAAAGAATAACAAATGAGATATTTAGGACTTGATTTAGGAAGTAGGACTTTGGGTATTTCTATTAGCGACGATGGTGGAATTATTGCTCAAAGTTTAAAGATAATTAGACATAATGAAGAGTATCAAAGATTGGTACAGGAAGTAAAAGAAATAGTTAATGACTGTAAAATAGAAAAAATTGTCTTAGGTTTTCCTAAGAATATGAATAATACTGTGGGGCCTAAGGGAGAACTTAGTTTAGAGTTTAAGGAAATGCTAGAAAAAGAAATTAATGTTCCAGTCTTTTTACAGGACGAAAGATTAACGACAGTAAGCGCTAATAATGTTTTGATTAGTGGTGGAGTATCACGAAAAAAGCGTAAAGGTGTTGTTGATAGTTTGGCCGCAACTATAATATTACAAACTTTTTTAGATAAGGAGAATAGAAAATGAAGAAGAATACTTTTTCCATGTTAAATGAAAATGGTGAAGAAATAGTTTATGATGTTTTATTTACTTTTGAAAGTGATGAGACTAATAAGAATTATATTGTTTATACTGATAATTCTAAGGACCAAGAGGGTAATATCCAAGTTTATGCTTCAATTTATAATCCAGAGGATCCTAAGAGTAAATTAGAGGCAATTGAAACAGAAAAAGAATGGAAAGTAATTGAAACAATACTTAACACTTTACAAGAAGAAATTAGAAAGAAAACTGATAATGATGAGCAATAGCTCTTTATTTTTCTGGAGGTATTATGGCAGTAAAAAGGGTAAAAAAGAAATTTTTAATACTTGGTATTATACTTTGTTTAATACTTGTTTTTGTACTTGGAGGAATTATTTTTCTTAAGAGTTCTTTAAGTGCTGTTGATAAGGAAGATAAGAAAGTGATTACGGTAGTTATACCAAATGGTAGTACAAGTACAGATATAGGACATATTTTAAAGAATAAAGGTTTAATTAAGAATGAACTTGTTTTTAAGCTTTATTTGAAAGTAAAAAAAGCTAACTCTTTAAAAGCTACTACTTATGAAATGAATAAGACAATGGATGTGGAAAAAATTGTTAAGATGCTTGAAGAGGGTAATTCTTATAATCCGGAACAAATAAAGATTACTTTTAAAGAGGGAAATAGAATAACAGATTATGCTAAAGAAATAGCTAATAAGACAAATCATTCTTATGAAGAAGTTATTGATGTTGTTAATAATAAAGATAATATTAAAAATTTTATAAATGAATATTGGTTTTTAACAGAAGAAGTGTTAAATGAAAATATTTATTATCCTTTAGAGGGGTATTTGGCTCCGGAAACTTATTATTTTGATAATAAGGATGTAGATGTTTTAAAGATAATAGATACTATGTTGAAAGAAATGGAAAATAATTTAGAGAAGTATCGTAGTAAAATAGAGGGAAATATTGGTTATTATATAAAGATGGCTTCTATTGTTGAGTTAGAGGGTACAAATACTACTAATAGAAAAATGATAGTTGGTATTTTTCAAAATCGCCTTAACAATAATATGAATTTAGGTAGTGATGTAACGACGTATTATGCTTTACAGAAAGATATGAAGAGTGATTTAACGACAGAAGAGTTTAATACAAGCAATCTTTATAATACTAGAGGACCTGGTATGATAGGTAAGATGCCAATTGGAGCGATAGGAAGTTTTTCTTTATCAAGCTTAGAGGCTAGTGTAAATCCAACAAAAAATGATTATTTATTTTTTGTTGCAGATAAAAAAGGAGAGGTTTATTATACCAAGACTAATCAAGAACATGAGGCGGTAATTGCGGAAATTAAAGAGAAAGGTGATTGGATATGGTAGATAGTTTTAGTGTTATTAAAAGCATGAAGGAATATGCCGATAGAGAAAATGTTCCTATTATGAGGGAAGATGGTATTAATTATTTAGCTAAATATATTGAAAAAAATAAAGTAAAAAAAGTTTTAGAAATAGGAACGGCTATTGGTTATTCAGCTATTTTAATGGCTTTAGTTAATGATAGTGTGGAAATTACTTCTATAGAAAGAGACGAAAAAAGATATTTAGAGGCTGTTAAAAATGTTAAAAAAATGGGGTTAGAAAAAAGAATTAATTTAATTTATAAAGATGCTATGGATGTTGTTTTAAAAGAAAAATTTGATTTAATTTTTATTGATGCTGCTAAAGCACAAAATATAAGATTTTTTGAGAAATTTGAAAAAAATCTAGAGCATGATGGTACAATTATTACTGATAATTTGAGTTTTCATGGTTTGGTTGATAAGAAAGAAGAAGAGATTGCTAGTAAGAATTTGCGTGCTTTGATTAGGAAAATTAAAAATTATATAACTTTTCTAAAGACAAATAAGAATTTTCAAACAGATTTTATTGATGTGGGAGATGGCTTAGCAGTTAGTAAAAGAAAATAAGGAAGAGATAATATGAGATATGCCCAAATACTAGAATGTAGTTCAACTTTAGGCAATTGTTGCAATGACTATGGATTAATTACTATTATTGATATAACTAGAAAAGTATTTGAATTAATTCAATTAATTGTACCGATACTACTTATGTTAATGATTACGGTACAGTTAGTTAAGATGGTTACTAATCCAGAAGATAAGAAAGATCCTAAAAAATTGGTTAATAAGATAATTGCGACTTTTGTATGTTTCTTTTTGCCAGTTATTGCGGATGTTGTAGTGGGACTTTTACCTAATAGTTTTAGTCTTTCTTCTTGTTGGAAAAATGCTAAGATTTCTAGAGAAATTTCAGCTAATAGTCCACTTGTTTATATTAAGGTAACAGATAGGGATCCTTATGCGATAGTTACTGATGGTAGTGGGTATGATCCAGGTAATGAAAGACAACCAGGTTCGAGTGGCTCTTCTTCACCAACTGGTTCTGGTGCTCAGCGGTTGATTAGTGTGGCAGCTGGAGAAATTGGCAACCATGAGAGTAATGGTAGTCACAGTAAGTATGAAAGTTATAATGGTTTGGACTCTTCGCAACCATGGTGTGCGGCTTTTGTTTCTTGGTGTGCTGGGCAAGCGGGTTTTTTACAGTCAGGTATAATGCCAAAATTTACTCTTTGTTCAGCAGGGGCTGCTTGGTTTCAAAATAAAGGACAATTTCATACAGAGGGAAGTGGCTATACTCCACAACCAGGAGATATTGTCTTTTATGGTGCAGGTGGTTCACAACACACAGGAATTGTGGAAAAAGTTGACGAAAACAATATTTATACAATAGAAGGAAATACTAGTTGCGAGGGAGAAGCACAAAGCAAATGTGGTGGAAGTGATGGTGTCTCTAGAAAAACACGTAATAGGCATACTGGTTATGTTTATGGTTATGGAACTCCGGCTTATTAGAAAGTGAGGTTATATGAAAAAGATATTTAAAAACAAAAATTTAACAGTACCTTTAATAGTTATTATAACTTTTCTTTTGGTTGTTTTTAATGTCTATTTTTATATAAACAGGAGTACTATTAATACTGATTATTATAGTATAAAAGAGACTAATAATTTGATAGTTTACACAAGATATACTAAAACATATAAAGAAATTACAACGACAGTGCCTTATATTAATTTAAAAAAAGATATTATTGGGAATTTAAATGAAGATATAAGGGAGATGGCTAATAATTATTTAAAAAATAATGAAAATGTTATTACTTATGATTATAAAATTAGTGGTGATATTTTATCGGTTGTTATGCAGATAAACTGTTATGACGAAGCTTTACCACAAGTTATCTTTAGAACTTATAATATTAATTTAAAGGAAGAAAGAATGCTTAGTGATAGTGATATTTTAGATTTATATGGAATAGAGGAGAGCTTTGTTTCTGATAAGATAAAAGAAAGATTTGAAGATTTCTTTAAGGATGAGCGTGATAAAAAGATATTTGACGAAGAGTGTGATTATAAGTGTTTTCTTTATATGAGAGGAATAGATAATTATACTGATAATATTTATTATTATATTGAAGATGCTAAGTTATATGTTTATAAAGAATTTAATATTTATTCTATTTATAATGAAGAAAAGTATTATCAAAATACTGATTTTAAAATAAAAATAACAGAATAGTTTAATTATTGTCATAGATAACTTCTTTTATTCATAGAATTAATTGAAATGGAGGAAGTCGTATGATTAATAAACAAAACTTATGGTTTTTAACGTTATTTGCATTAATATTAGTTTTAAGTGTTTATTATATTACTATGCCTAATGATTTATTAGTAGAGGCTTTAAAGAAAGAACCTACAGTTAAGGAAGAGAAGACAGAAGATAAAGAGGTAGTAGAGGAAGTATCTAGTCTTGTTGCGATGAGGGTAAGTTTGGAAGAGGAAAGACAAACAGTTATGGACGAATTACAGGCGACTTTAACTAATGATAAGACAACTAGTGAAGAAAAGAATAATGCTTATGAACAATTAAAATATTTAAATGAAGTACAAGGTAAGGAAGAAGAGATAGAAAAGAAAATAAAGAAGAATTATGATATAGATTGCTTTGTTAAGATAGATAATAGTAATGCTAACTGTGTTTGTGTATCTGATAAACATGATAATACTCTTGCGAATAATATCATGCGTCTTATACAGGAAAATTATAAAAATAAAATGTATACGACTGTTAAATTTCAAAAATCTTAGTAGGTAAAAACAGACAACTAATTTTTGTTTTATCATAAAATACTTTAGGTGATAAGTTAATGGCAAGTAATATATTAACGCCCCGTGAAAGAAGTATCTTTGAGCTTTTAATAGAAAATAAAAATACTAAAGAAATAGCTTTAGAGTTAGGTATAAGTGAAAAAACAGTTCGTAATCATATATCAAATGTGATGCAAAAGCTTGGAGTAAGTGGTAGAGCTGGGGCAGTTGTCGAATTATTAAAACTTAAAGAATTATCAATTTAAGCGTACTATAAGAGTACGTTTTTTCATATACTTTTTTAGGTGATATGATGCTTAGAACTAGAGCTATAAGGAAAATATTTATAACTACTCTTTCTATGTTTATTATTTTAGCGGTTTTTTCATTGCCTACTTTTAAGAAGGAAGAAGTTTTAAAGGTAAATTTAGAAGTAGAAGAGAATAATACTTTAAAGACAAGTAGTATTTATCTTTTGAATGACGATAATTATTTGGTTAAGTCTAAGGCATTTATTGATGGAGGAAAACTAGAAGATAAAATTAGACAAATACTTAGTAATTTAATTGTAAAGAAAAGTAGTACATTACCAACTGGATTAAGGGCTACTATTCCTAAGAATACAGCGATAAAGGAAATTATTATTAATAAAGGAATAGTGAGCATAAATTTTTCTAAGGAGATACTAAATGTTTCAGAAAAGACTGAGAAGCAAATGGTTACATCAATTGTTTATAGCCTTTTGGAGTTAAAAGAGTTAGAGGGCGTTATTGTTTTAGTTGAAGGTAATTCTTTATTAGAGTATCCTAATTCAAAGGAAAGGCTGCCAGCTGTTTTAGATAAAAAACTTGGTATAAATAATAATTATTTACTTACTTCGAGAAAAGATATCTCTAAGGTAGTAGTTTATTATTTGGAAGATATTAATAATACTTTATACTATGTACCTGTTACTAAATATGTAAATGATAGTAAAGAGAGAATAGAGATAATTATTGACGAATTAACAACTAGTTATATTTATGATGCTAATCTAATGAGCTTTTTAGATAGTAAGGTGGAGTTACTTAATTATTATGAAGAAAATGATGTTTTGTTTTTAAATTTTAATGATTATTTATATAATAGTAGTGATAAAGTTTTAGAAGAAGTTATTTATAGTATAGCTTATTCTGTTTTTGATAATTATAATGTTAATATGGTAATGTTTGAAGTAAATGAAAAGCAAGTTAAGTATATATCAAGAGAAGATTTATAAAAGGAAAAAATCACTTTAAAACAAGTGATTTTTAATACATATGGTGTCCGCGAGGCGACTCGAACGCCTGACCGATCGCTTAGAAGGCGATTGCTCTATCCAGCTGAGCTACGCAGACGGATATATTTCTTCGTTGCAGTAATACTATACCACATTTTTTTAATTTAGGGAATAGCTTTTTACATTTTATTTAAAAAAAATAAGCTCTAAATAGTTAGAACTTATCTAATTATAGCGAAAATATATAAATATAGGCAATGGAGTTAGTAAAACAATAGAAATGATTATTATCTTTATAATAAATAATATTTAAGTGGTTTTGTAAGGCAACATCTAGTAAATCTTTAAAGTTTTCTAGGAAGAAAGTTTGATAATTATTAAGATTAGGAATATTTTTAACATAGACGATTAATTCTTTATAATCTTTAAGAAAATTATTAAGTCTTTTTAAAGTATTTTTCTTTTGTTTATTATATATCTTAATTAGAGTAGTAGTACTTATAATAAGGAGAATACTACCAAGAGAAAGAAGAATAAAGGAAATATTTTTAGATGTAGAAATAGTTCTTTTATAAGTTTTTTTAGTAGATTTAGTTTTTGTAACTTCTACTATTTTGTCTTTTAGGGGAATTATAAATTCTATTTCATCTTTTATTTTTTTATTAAGAGAATTAATTTTGTATGTTATAGAAAGTTCTAATTTTACATAGGCATTAGTAGATATATTATATGTATCTTCATAACTTTTTACTAGATTTTTATAGTAGTCATAGTCAATGCAGATATTTTTATTTATTAAGTATTTCTTCTTAGTTATAGTTTTATTATTTTTATTAACAAAATTTTTCTTTTTCCAGATTTCTTTTTCTGTACCATTTTGATTAGTAAAGGTAGTAATAAGTTCTTCTTTATAAATAGTAGTGTAAGAAATTTTTTCTTTGATATCATTATTTAATTGATAGAGAAAATTAATATTAAATGATTTGATGGCATTACTTGGGAAAATACCTTTAGTAGTATTTTGATAAAAAGGGTTAGGTTTCAAATTAATAGTATAATTACTAATTTTATTTATTTCTATTTTATGGACTTTGATATTTTTATTAGATATAAAGATACTTAATGAAATAAGAAATATAGATATTAAAAGTAGAAAAATAGAAATATATTTTCGCATATTTTTCTTAAACATATAATCACCTTTTTAAAATTTCATGGAACCAAATAGATGGGTAACCTAGATATTTAAAACGAATTAGATATGTACCTTTAATTTGATTAACTTTTACTTTTTTGTAATCAGCGGTTTTATTATTATCACCTTTTGTTTGATATAAATTATTATTAATTTTTTTAATAATACGATGCGCAATTAACTGTTTATCTAATTCATAAACAATAATAGTGTTTTCTTTAAGAGTTTCTTTTTCTTCTTTAGATAGTTTTTTTAAGATAATAATATCTCCTCTTTGATATGTTGGATACATACTATTAGAAAGGACTGCGACGGGGAAATATTTTAAAAAACCTAACATAAAACTTGAAAAAATAGTCGCAAAACCTAGTACAAATGCATATGGTAAAAGTGTAGAAGATTTTTTCTTATCTATAAAGTAACTTTCTTCTTTTAATAAATAATATTTAATAGTAATGTATATTAATAATGATTTTATAATACTAATAGAGCCAGATATAAACCAATTTATTTTAGGAAGAATAGGGAAAAGTAAGGGTGCAAATCTTTCTAAAATTAAGAAAATAATAGAAGTATAGTAACTGGTTTTATAACTTAGAAATGTAGCGGTAATATGGGTTATAATAAGGGGAATAATTGTCTCTATAAAGTATTTAAATATAACTTCTTTATTACTTAGAGTAGGAAATGAACAATAGGGAAATGTAATAATAATTAGAAAAATGGTAATAAAAACGGGATTATTTCTTTTAAAAAGTAAAATACTTCGTAAATATTCTATGGAAAGAATAGGTATTCCTACTAGAAAGATACTTTTTATAATATTAAGAAAGTTATATTTATATGGTGATGGTTTAAAACCACTTAGAAAACCAATACTAAAATATATAAGATAAGTAAAAATTTCTAATACAAAAATGATAATAAAATATTTTTTATTTTTGGGATAAGTAATGAGATGTTCTTTTTGATAATGAAGGGAAAATGAGAGTATAGATAGTCCTAAAAATATTTGGATAATATGATAAATATAGAGTTTTTTAAAGAAAAGTAGGATTAAAAATATTATTTTATTCTTGGACATATTCGATTATTCCTGTTATAGTTTTAGTTTTACTATCATTTGGTTCTAAGTTTATATCTTTATCATAAGTAACTGTAATATTAAAAGATGTTTTATCGCCTGATTTTAAAATATTACTAAGGGCAGTTGTTTCATAGGAAATAGCTTTAGAGCCATTAATTTCATCAGTTTGAAATAAGACATTTTTTAGTTTGGCATTTATTGTTCCTAGATTTTCAATGGTAACACGATAGGTAATAGTATCACCAGGATTTATTAATTTAGCATTAAAAGTAACTGTGGTATTGGTAAAATTAGGGTTTCCTGGATTTGTACCATTAGTGGCATTTATTACTTCAACATTAGTAATACGAACATCCCAAGAGCTTATGATTTCAGCATTTCCTTTGAAATGAAACTCTGTTGCGAAAGAGGCATATCCAACGGCCATAATTAAAAGTAAGAGTAGGATAATACCTATTATTATATTTCTTTTTATTTGACGCATAATTTCAACTCCTTTCATAAATTAAACTATGAAAGGTTATTTAAAAATAGCAGTCCTCTTTAGTATTATATGTATTAATTTATTTTGTGATATAATTATATTAATAAAGAGAGGTAGTATTTTAAATGATTGATAAGTTACAAGAAATGATTAATGAAAGTAGTAATATTGTTTTCTTTGGAGGAGCTGGTGTCTCTACTGATAGTGGTATTAAAGATTTTCGTAGTAAAGATGGCCTTTATAGTATAAAAACAAAGTATAGAGCTGAAGATATGTTAAGTAGAGAAATGTTTTTTAGAAAGACAGCTTTGTTTTATGATTTTTATAAGGAAAACTTAAATTCTTTAGAAGTAGAGCCTAATATTACGCATAAGTTTTTAAAAGAGTTAGAAGATTGTTCTAAACTAAAGGCTATAATTACACAAAATATTGATGGCTTACATACTAAGGCAGGGTGCAAAAATGTTTTAGAGCTTCATGGTAGTATTTATAGAAATCATTGTTTAGATTGTCATAAAAGTTTTTCGGCAGAATATGTTTTTTCTTCTAAAGGTATACCAATATGTAATCAGTGTGGAGGAATAATAAAACCTGATGTAGTTTTATATGGTGAGATGTTACCAAGTTGTTTTAATGATGCAATAGATTATATTAGAAAAGCTGATATGTTAATAGTAGCGGGAACTTCTTTAACTGTAGAACCTGCGAGTAGTCTAGTTAGGTTATTTAAAGGCAAATACTTAGTCATATTAAATAAGACTAAAACACCATATGATAGTTATGCTAATCTAGTCATAAATGCTTCCTTGAAGGATATATTTTCACAATTAAAAACCTCTAAGTAGAGGTTATATGATAGTTGGCGCTAAGAATTTAAAGAAAGGAATATTTCTTAGTATACCATAGATAATAAATATGCCTATTAGAAAATACCAAATAAAGGGTTCTAATTTCTTAGTTATTTTTTTATCTAATAATAAATAAATTAAATACATTATTAAACTAATAAATAATAAAGGATTAAAACGAAAAGCTTGGTAAAAATTTCCATGAAGTAGACTTCTAAACATTCTAGTAGAGCCACATCCAGGACAATATAAGTGAAAAATTAATCTAATAGGGCATTTTAAAAAGATATTAAAGTGTTCTCCAACTATTAAATAAATAACTAGGATAACTAGAAATATTCCAATATTTCTAATTTTTTTCATATTAAATTACATTAGCATTCTTATCACTGATATTATTTAAATCATTTTGAATTAAACAGTAATTGACAATACCTAAACCAAATAATTGTAAAATGATATAAAGAATGGAATTATCGTCTGCTGGAAGATTGCATTTACTTTTAGCTTGAACAAGAGCTTTTCCCATTAGATAAGCCCAGTAGTAACCATAAATACCACAAGTAATTAAAGTGAAAAGAAAACATTTTCCACCAGAAAGTCTATCGTCTCCACTTACAATTCTTGCATCATCAGTGATGCTAATAAACCAAATAATGCCATAAATGCCACAAGTTACAATTGTTAAAATAATGTTAGTTACAATATCTCTTTTCTTTATCATAAAACTTCCTCCTTATGAAAATAATATACCATATTCTTTAAAAAATGTATAGAAAAAGAAAAAAATTTAATACTAAGAATAGGAGGAATAATATTATGAATGAAAATATAGAACTTTATAAGCATATTAATAAGGATTGTGATATGGCTATTTTTACAATGGAAAAATTACTTAAAGAAATTAAAGAAAAAGATAATAAGATTAAAAACTTAATTGAAGATATTTTAAAAGAGTATAAAAAGTTTTATGAAGATAGTAAAAAGTATTTAAAGAAATGTAAAGTATGTGAAGAAGAAAATAGTACTTCTAGTAAGATGGGTGCTGGTATGGGAATTAAAAAAGAAGTACAAAAAGATAATAGTGATGCGGCTATTGCGAGTATGATGATTGAAGGTATTTCTATGGGAACAATTGAAATGGAAAAGAAAATTATTAATTATAAAGATATTGTTTCTCATAAAGAACTTAATATGGCGAAGGAATTTTTAAAGTTTCAAGAAAGGTCTATTTCTAAATTAAAAGAGTTTTTCTAAAATAAGTGTAGGAATACATTTATTTTTTTGGTAAAATTGACTTAGAGGTAAGTATATGTATAAAACTTTTTATGATAGTCCTATTGGTAAACTTATAATTTTAAGTGATGGGAAAAGTATTACTAATTTATATATGGAAAAGCAAAAGTATATTAATCTAGAAAAGATAAGAGAAAGTATCGAAGATAATTCTTTAGAAGTATTTATAAGAGTAAAGGAATGTTTAGATAATTATTTTAATGGTAAAAAAGTTTCTTTTAGAGAAATACCTTTAAATTTAGAAGTAAGTGATTATAGGAAAAAAGTTTATGAGATATTACTAAATATTCCTTATGGTAAAATGAGAACTTATGGGGATATTGCTTTAGAAGTAGCTTCTTTAAATGGTAAAAATAAATGTAGTCAAGCGATAGGAAATGCAATAGGTCATAATCCTATTTCAATAATTATTCCATGTCATAGAGTAGTAGGTAAGAGTAATATAGGTGGTTATGCTGGAGGAGTTTCTAAAAAGAAAAAATTATTAGAAATAGAGGGAAATGTTAATTATAGTTGACAAAGTTCCACTTCAAATAGGTAGATGTCAACTGAAAGATACGATATACTTTTAAGCGAGGTGAGGAAAGTGGACTTAGGAAATAAGTTATTAGAATTAAGAAAGAAAAAGAATTTATCACAAGAGGAGGCAGCTTTTGAATTAAATGTTACAAGACAAACAATTTCAAAGTGGGAAACTAATCAAAGTGTACCTGATTTTAGTAAGCTTGTAGCCTTATGTGAGTTATATGAAATTACTCCTAATGATTTATTACTGGAAAAAGATATTACCTTCAAAGAAAATTCTACTATCGAAGATAATTCTAAAGGTAAGAAAGCTAAAATGATAGGAGTGGGAATACTTCTATATTTTGTAGCGTGTGTTTTAGTTTTAATATCAATACCAGTAATGAAATTTAATCCTGTTATTTCGGTTAGTATATTTTTACTTATTTGTGGTATAGGTACATACATGATAATAGTTGCCTGCATAACATATTCAAAAAAGGAAGTAAATACTAAAGAAATAAAACTACGTAAGGAAATTTCTAGTATTATAGCTATAATGACAACAGTTATTTATTTACTAGTTAGTTTTATAACAGGTGCTTGGCATATTACTTGGATTATCTGGTTACTTTATGCAATACTAGAAGAAATAATTAAATTAATTTTTATACTTAAAGGAGATAATTATGAAGAATAGAAAACCAATTATTACATTAATTATTATTTTAGGAATAATTTTTGTTGTGGGATGTATTTTCTTCATAAAAATTATTAGTAGTAATAAACCTTTTATTTTTAACTATAAAGAAGAAAAGAAACTTGTTTTAGATAAGGAATATGATAATAATTTTGATAGTATTAATATTAATAGTAAAGCTTCTTCAATTAATGTTTTAGAGGGAAGAGAAGATAAAATACTTCTTAAAATTTATGGTAATAAAGATTATGTTAATGTAAATACTTCTAATATTTTAGATATAAAAATTGAACAGGAAGATTGTCATTTCTTTTGTTTAGAAAAAACTATTTCGAGAATAGATATTTATTTACCATCTTCTTTTTCTAAAGAAATTAATATTACTAATAATTATGGTGATACTAAGTTAGAAAATTTTGATAACATAGTTAGTAATATTTATAATGATTGTGGTGATATTATTATTGGAAGTATTAGAGATGGAAAGATTGAAAATGATTATGGTGATATTAAGATAGGTAAAGTAGATAGTGTTGATGTAAAGAATGATTGTGGCGATATTGATATAGGAGAAGTTAATAGTATAAAAGCACATAATTCTTATGGAGATATTTCTATTAAAAAGATAAATAATTATCTTAATATAGAAGACGACTGTGGAGATATAGAATTAAATAATATAAATTTAACTAAAAAGTCAACTATTAAGAATGATTATGGAGATATTGATATAGGAATGACCAATGATATTTATATTGATGCATCTGTTGATCTTGGAGATATCTCTATTAACAATAATAATCATAAGAGTGATATAGTTTTAAAAATAGAAAATGATTGTGGCGATATAATAGTTGCTAATTAGTATGTAAACTTAGAATATTTTCTATTTAATTTTTTCAACTTTTACATTATAATTTTCTTAGAGGTTATATTATGAGAAAAATATTTAAAATTTTTAAGTGCCTGATCTTTATTTTTATAGCTATGTTACTAGGAGGAGCTTTGTCTTTATTTATTATTAATTATAAAGAAAAAGATTTACTAGAAAAAGAAATATTAGCTTTTCAAGATAAAGATTTAAGTAGGGATGACTTTACTGTTAAAGTTAAGACTAAAAAGAGTTATGCTTATATAGAAGAAACAATAAAAAAATATTATAAAGACTTATCAGATAATATAAAATCTATTAATTATTATTTAAGTAATAATAATTTTATAGAGATACTTTCAATAGAACAGTTAAAGAAAGATAGACCTAATTATACTTTTAGTCATGTTACAGTTAAAAGTACTAAATCTAAAATAAATAAGGCTTTAGAGAATATTGATAATTTATGTAGTGAAGAAAATATTAAGAATTTGATTGATAAGAAGAAGTTTCATGATTATGATAGAAAATATTTTTCTGATTTATTTTTAGATACTATTTATTCTAATGGAGAAGCTATAAAGTTAGATAATACTAAAGAAGAGATGGATAGGTTGTCTAAAGATTTAAATACTTTCTTGGATAAGATTGATAAAGTATTAACTTTTCTACATGATAATGATGATGACTTAGAGTTATCTAGTACTAAGGGAATTATTTTTGAGGACGAAGATATTAGTAATAGTTATAAGAAGTTATATAATGAACTTCAGGAAATAGCTGGTAATTTTGAAAAAGCAAGTGAAGAAGATACTCTTTAATTAGAATATCTTTTTTATGTATTAGGAATTTGCTTGGTAAAGTAAATGAATTTATCTCTTAAGGTATGGTTTTAATAAGGTATTCGATTGACGATTAAAGAAATTTGTTTTGTAATGTAATTGTCAGGATGAATAAAATATGGTTATTAATAAAGCTTATAAGTTTAGACTTTATCCAGTTAAGAACAAATAGTACTTATTAATAAATTTATTGGTAGTAGTCGCTTTGTTTATAATTACTATTTGAATAAAAAAGAAGAATTGTATAAAAGTTCTAAACAAAACTTATCTTTAAAAGATATGAAAAAAGATCTATTATCATTAGCTGTAGAATATCCTTGGTTAAAAGAAAAGAAGTGTTAGTGACTAACGGAAACTGGTCTCTAGAGGATAGAAATATCTTATAAAAGAGAAAAAGACAAACCGTGAGGTTTTGTTTTACATTACAAAATTGTAAGGTTAAATGAAATTTATTGTTATATAATAGATATTAGGTGATATACGTGGAAAAAATAATGATAATTGAAGACGATATTCAAATAAGAGAAAATTTAAAAGATTTATTAGAGAAAAATTCTTATCAAGTAGTGGTATTAGAAGACTTTAAAAATGCTTTAGAAAAAATATTATTAGAAAAGGCTAATTTATTATTACTAGATATAAATATTCCTTATATTAGTGGAGAAATACTAATTCAAGATATTAGGAAAAAATCTAATATACCTATTATAATGGTTACTAGTTATAATAATGAAACAGACGAAGCTTTATCTATTTCTTATGGAGCAGACGATTATATTACTAAGCCTTATAATCCTAATATTTTACTTTTAAGAATAAAAAATATTTTAAGAAGAGTAAATAAATATTATAATGATAAGATAATTTATAAAGATTTAATTTTTGATATTTCTAAAGGAACAATTAAAAATAATAATAAAGAGATAATTCTTACTAAGAATGAAACTATTATTTTTTCTTATCTTCTTTCTCATAAAGAAGAAATTGTATCAAGAGATGAGCTTATGACTATTCTTTGGGATAATACTGAATTTATAAATGATAATACTTTAACAGTTAATATTAGTAGGCTTAGAAAAAAACTAGAAGAATTAGAAACAACTATTCATATAGATACTAGAAAGTCTAGGGGGTATATTCTATTATGAGATTAAAATATTATTTAATAGATAAAATATATTTTATAATTATTTTTCTTAGTAGTTATCTTTTAATAACATTAATTCTTTTAGCGTTTAAACAAGAAGTGTTAATTATACCAATTAGTATAATTTTACTTGTAAGTTTAATTTCTCTTCTTCTTATCGATTATTTTAGAAAAAGAAAATTTTATACTGATTTATTAGAAAATATTAATTATTTAGATAAAGCTTATATCGTTTTAGAGACTCTTAATAGACCAAGTTTTTATGAGGGAAAATTATTATATGATGCTTTTTATAAGATAAATAAATCAATGAATGAAAATATAAAAGTAAAGGAAGAACAATTTGTTAATACTAAAGAGTATATTGAAATGTGGATACATGAAGTTAAAAAACCTATCGCTACACTTTCTTTAGTTCTTAATAAAGCTCCACGTAAGACTAAGAATATTATTAAGAATTTAGAAGATTATGTTGATCAAGTTTTATATTATACGAGGAGTGAAAATGCTGAGAAAGATTATTTTATTAAAGAAGTAGATTTATCAAGCGTTATAAAAAATGTTGGTGTTAGGAATATGGACGATTTACTTTTAAATAAAATTGATTTTAAAGTAGATAAGATAACTTCTTTAGTGTATACTGATATGAAATGGTTAGAGTTTATTATAAATCAAATTATAAATAATTGTATTAAGTATAAGAAAAAAGAAAATTCTTATATAAAGATATATGTATTAGAAGATAGTAATAAGACTGATTTAGTTATTGAAGATAATGGTATAGGTATTCCAGATATTGATATAAAAAGAGTTTTTGATAAGACTTTTACAGGCTCTAATGGTATAAATAGAAGAACTTCAACAGGAATGGGTTTATATATTGCGAAGAATTTATGTCAAAGATTAGGACATAATATTAGTATTATATCTGAAGAAAATTTATATACTAAGGTAATTATATCTTTTGGGAAGAGTAAGTACTTTGAAGTTTTAAAATGACAAAATTGTTAGGTTTTTGTAATATTTAATGTGCGACAAATAAATGGATTTAATTTAAAATGTTAGTTGTAAGGAGGGAATATATGAGTATTTTAAAAGTAGAAAAAATAGAAAAATACTATGGAAGTCGTTCTTCACTAACAAAAGCAATTGATAATATTTCTTTTGAAGTAGAAAAGGGAGAATTTGTTTGTTTTATGGGCGCTAGTGGGTCAGGTAAGACGACGTTACTTAATTGTATTTCAACTATTGATAATGTAACTAGTGGTCATATTTTTTTAGGAGGTTACGATATTACTAAATTAAAAGGAAATGAACTAAATAGATATCGTAGAGAGGAACTTGGTTTTATCTTTCAAGACTTTAATTTACTTGATACTTTAACAGCTTATGAAAATATTGCTTTAGCTTTATCTATTCAAAATAGTAGAAATTTGGAAATTGATAGAAAAGTTAAAGCAATTGCGAGTGAGCTTGACATTAAAAATATTTTGGATAAGTATCCATATCAAATGAGTGGTGGTGAAAAGCAACGTGTTGCGAGTGCAAGAGCGGTTATTACTGATGCAAAATTAATCTTGGCGGATGAACCGACAGGGGCCTTGGACTCAAAATCTTCGAAGATGCTTTTAGAAAAGTTTAATCATTTAAATAAGGTAATGGGTTCAACTATTTTGATGGTTACTCATGATGCTTTTAGTGCTAGTTATGCTAGTAGGGTAATCTTTATTAAGGATGGTAAAATCTTTAAAGAAATAAATAGAGGAGAAACTTCTCGTAAAGATTTTTTTAATAAGATTATTGATGTAGTTACTTTACTAGGTGGAGATTTAAATGATGCTTTATAAATTATCTTTAAAAAATATCAAGAGAAGTATTAAAGATTATGCCATCTATTTTTTTACTCTTATTCTTGGTGTTGCGATATTTTATGTTTTTAATGCTTTAGATAGTCAAACAGTAATGATGCAGGTTTCTTCTTCAACAGTTGAGTTAATTGAACTTATGATGCAGCTTCTTTCAGGTGTTAGCGTCTTTGTTTCTTTTATATTAGGTTTCTTAATTATCTATGCATCACGTTTTTTAATAAAAAGACGAAATAAAGAGTTTGCGATTTACTTAACACTAGGTATGAGTAAAAGAAAAATATCATTAATTTTATTTTTTGAAACACTCTTTATTGGTATTATTTCTCTTATAGTTGGCATAGCTTTAGGTACAATATTATCACAATTTATGAGTTTGATAGTTGCGAATATGTTTGAAGCTGATTTAACTAAATTTGCTTTTATCTTTTCTTCTAAGGCATGTCTTAAAACTATTTTGTATTTTAGTATTATGTATTTACTAGTAATGATATTTAATATAATAAGTGTTAGTAAATGTAAATTAATTGACTTATTAAATAATTCAAAGAAAAGTGAAAAAATCAAATTAAAAAATCCATATCTATGTATAATAATCTTTATAGTTTCAAGTATTATATTAGGAAAAGCTTATTATATGGTAACTCATGATTTTCTTACTTTACAAGATTTTAGTGACGCAATGATACCTATTATAATGGGAGCAGTATCTACTTTCTTTATATTTTGGTCTTTATCTGGCTTAATTTTACGAATTTGTATGGAAAGGAAAAAGTTTTATTATAAAGGGTTAAATAGTTTTACGTTAAGAGAATTTTCTAGTAAGATAAATACAACTGTTTTTTCCACAACTATTATTTGTTTAATGTTATTTGTAACTATTTGTTTAATATCAGCTTGCTTTACAGTTAAAAACTCTATGAACGCTAATATTAAAAAACTTGCTCCTGTTGATTTTGATTTTTCAACTTATATTAATATGGAAAATAGATATGACGAATTTAGAAAATATGGTTTTAATGATGCTCAGATAAGAAATTCTTCTTATAATGTTATAGAAAAATTTAAATTATTTGATTTTGATATTACTAAGTACTTAAAAAATTATATTGAGATAAATACTTACGCTACTAGGGAATTAACATTTGGTGATACTTTAGGAAGAAAGTTTGAAGAAGTAAGTAAAATGTTTCCATTTTTGGATTGTACTGAGGAAGAACTTATTATGAAGATTAGTGATTATAATAAAGTTGCGAAGCTTTATAAAATGAAAGAATATTCTTTAGATAATAATCAATATATGATTATTGCGGATTTCAAATCAATGATTGAAGTTAGAAATATGGCTTTAAAAGAAAAAGAAGAAATTACAGTATTTGGTAAGACTTTAAAACCAAAATATACTTCTTGTCAAGATGGTTTTTTAGAGATGTCTAGTCAACATATTAATACTGGAATAATACTAGTTCCTGATAATGTTGTTAAGGAGGAATACGTATATGATAATCATTTAATAGGTAATTATAATTTAACTAGTAAAGAAGAAATAAGTAATTTAGAAGATAAAATTAATTCTTTAGGCAATCTTCCTAAAGTAGAAGAATATTTATTACCAGCTGGGTCTACTAAATTAGCTATTATGGAAGCAACTATTGGATTATCTGCTATGGTAACATTTATTGGTCTATACTTAGGTATTATCTTCTTAATTAGTAGTGCCGCTATTTTAGGACTAAAAGAATTATCGGAAAGTAGTGATAATAAGAATAAATATCTTATATTAAGAAAGATTGGAGCAGACGAAAAATTAATTAATAGAGCCTTATTTAAACAAATATTAATTACTTTTATATTGCCTTTAATATTAGCTTTAATTCACTCTATCTTTGGTATAATGTTTGCGATTAAAGTTTTAGAAGTATTTGGTAATGAACAGTTAATTCCATCTATTATTATGACAGCTTTCATTTTAGTTATTATTTATGGTGGATATTTCTTAATAACTTATTATTGTAGTAAAAATATTATTAAAGAGAGAATTTAAAATGAAAAAGATACCTATTGTAATGATAATAATATTATTTATATTAATTATTATATGTATTTATGATTGTTTGTTTAGTAAAAGTAAAATGTATTATACAAAGGTTACTAATAAAGAAGTAGAAGTAAGTAATAATAAGTATGAGTATAATTTATTAATGTATGATAAGAATGGTATGGGAAAGAGAATAGCTTTTAAGAGTAGTAGGTTACTTAAGGAAAATGCTTATTTAAAAATAAAGTATTATAGTATTAGTAGGGTTAACATTTGGGAAGAAATAGATTTTAGTAAATTACCTAGTAAAGTTAAAGAGAAATATAGTTAAAGTTATAAAGGAATTCTTGAGTTCCTTTTTTCTTTACAATGTAAGGAATAGTGGTGTAAAATATAAGTATATAGTAGGGGATATTTGGAGGTATTTATGAGGTCAAAAAGAGGTTTTACTTTAGTTGAGTTAATTGTCGCAGTATCTATTATGTCAATAATAGTAATTTTAGCTATTCCCTCAATTGGAGCAATTCAAAAAAGAAATGCTTTAAAGAGGTATGAAAATTATGGAGAGACAGTTCTTACTAGTGGAAAGCTTTATACTGATAGTAATGAAATAGATATGTTTGGTTATGATAGTGATGGTTGCTATGACATAAGTTTTGAGAAAATGTTTTATAAAAAATTACTAAAAGATATAGACTATAAAGATGTAACTTGTGCCGATAATGAAACTAAAAAGACTTTTGTAAGAGTTAAAAAGCTAGATGGTAATATAAGATATCAACTTTCTATTAGATGTATTGATGGAAGTAATAAGGAAGTTTATTATGAACCTATAAAAAATCCAATATGTGCTGGAGAAAAATCTCATGAAGGACCTAAGGTAGTAGTAAGTCCTAAGAATACTAGTGGAGTATATAAAAGTGAAAATGAAAGTTATAAAGTAAGTATAACAGTAAAAGATGATGATGGATTACTTGAAAATAATGAGTTACAGTATTCATGGTGTAAGACAGCTAACTGTAGTGATGTTACAAGTTATACTACTTTAAGATTTGAAAATAAAAGAGATGTAAAGTCAGCTAGTAAGAAAATAAAAAGACCTAAGGGTGATGGAGTATATTATTTAAAGATACATCCAACAGTGGTAGTAGATGTCTTTAATAACGCTACTCATGATGATGCGATATATGGACCATATAATTTTGATACAACACCTCCTATTGTAATAGTAAATGCTTATGTAAATGGAACTCAAACTAAGGTTACAGCTGCTGTTATTAGTAGTAGAAAGGTTAAAGGAAAAGAAGATAACCTGATAGCTTATCAAACGGGAAATATAAATTATAATGATTATCAGAAATTATATAGTAATAAATGGGCTAATAAAGCTAACTTTCCAAGTGGAATATATTATGAGGTTACTTATAAAGATGATGATGCTTATAAGTTAGGAGTTAAAGGCTCAGGAATAAAAAGCATTGTTTGGAAAGAAAATGAAAGTGATAAAACAACTGGTGGCGAAGTAAAAGGAAATACGAAATTACCTATTAATGCTAATGGAAAAAGTGGAGCGGCACTAAATAAAGATGGGCATAGAAAAGGTCAAATAACAGTTACTGATAATGCTGGAAATTATGTTGTAGTGAATGTTGAAGCATACATTGATTTAACGCTTCCAGGATGTAAAAGTAGTGGTGGAAAAGACGAGTGGATTAATGCTGCAAGTAATCCAGGATATCGCACAGTAACAGGAACGTGTAGTGATGCTATGAGTGGCTGTGTAGATAAAACTGTTAAATATGATTATAAAGACGATATCAATACAACGACGGCTGGACCACAAAAAAATGTAAAGGATTATGCTGGTAATGAAAATTCTTGTCCTAATGACCAGATAGTTAAAATAGATAAGACTGCTCCTACATGTACATCAAATGCTAATTATACTAGTAAGAGCGCAAAAGGATGGTTGAATGCTAGTGATAAAAATGGAAAAGTAACAGTATCTGCTACATGCAGTGATCCTGGCGCTTATGCAAGTGGATGTAAATCAGTACCAAATTCATTAGTATATTCAACCGATATGAATGAAAAGATAAGTCCTGGAACTGTTTATGACAATGCTAATAATTCTACGAAATGTGGAGAAGTAGCGGTTAAAATAGATAAGACAAAACCTACAATATCTTTGACAAGACGTAAATATTCTTCTTATACTAGTGGTAGTGGTTGTTCAGGAAGAGATATGGGTGCATACCCTAATAATACTTGGACAAACGATCAGTGTGTAAAGGTAACTGCTAGTTTTGAAGATAATTTGAGTGGAATAGATACTAAAGTATATAGTAGAACTGGTTTTTCAGAAGACAAAACGAATGTGTCTGTTTCTAATCCTCACAGTGTATCTAAGCGAAAAGAAAGTTCAAGTACCATAACTTATAATATAACAGATAAGGCTGGTAATTCTGCCAGTGCAACTGCTAAAGTAAAATTGGATAGAACAAAGCCTACTTGCTCTATATCTGATGCTAGAGCTGGTACGTATAGTGTTGCTTTTAAAGTAAATTGTTCTGATAGTGGAGGTAGCCATTTAACTAATTGCGCTGGTGCTAGTTATAGTGATAAAAAGAATTCTAAAAGTGTAAATAAGGACGAAAATAGTAGCAAAACTTTTTATGTTAATGATGCGGCAGGAAACTCTAATTCTTGTTCAGTAACAATATATCATAATGCAAATCCAGTATGCGGTTCTTATGATTGTAGTGAAAGCTATAGCATGACTGATACTAATGGATGTCCAGAAGTTGCTTGTGCTTGTTATGAGTGTAAGGATGGGTATAATTTGAGTTATAATTATGATAACCCAATGTGTTATATGACTTGTACAAAACCGAAGACATGTAATTATACTTGTTATCATACATAGAAAAAACGTCATTAAAAGTAGGTGATAAAATGCTTATTTTAGCAAGTGATTTTGACGATACTTTATTTGTAAAAGAAAAAGATGTTTTAGAAGAAAATATTAAAGCTATTAAGAAGTTTATTACTAATGGAAATATTTTCTGTATAATTACAGGAAGAAATTATTCTTATTTAAAGAAAGATTTGAATAAATATAATATTCCTTATAGTTATTTAATTTGTTGTGATGGAGCGAAGATATTTAATAATATGGATTATTGTATAGATACATATCTTTTGAGTGAAGAAAAAATAAATAAATGTATTAAAGTTTTAGAAGAAGAAAATTGTAAGTACTATTTGGACGATGGTTATAATAGGACTTTTAATAAGAATGATACTATTAAAGTAGTGGGAATTATTGATAATACTATAGATAAAGAAAAAATAATTACTAAGTTAAATAAACTAAATCTTTATTCATATTTAAGTAGTGAACATATTAATATAGTAGATAATTCGGTTAATAAACTTAATAGTTTGAAAAGACTAATTAATATTGAACAGTTAGATATAAATAACTTATATGTTATAGGTAATGAGGTAAATGATTTAGAAATGCTTAAATATTTTGATGGGGCTGTTATGAAAAAACATAGTAGTATACTTAATGATTTAAATAAGAAAGAATATGATTACTTATATCAGTATATAGAAGAATTGAGCAATAATTAATTCTTCTTTTCATATACTTTTATAGGTGATTTTGTTGAGTAATTTTATCTTAAATTTAATAGATAATTATGGTTATTTAGGTATGTTTCTAGGTATGATTTTAGAAGCTGTTATTATAATTATTCCAAGTGAAGCTATTTTAGCAACCGGTGGAATACTTGCAAGTAGAGGAATATTTACTTTTTGGTTTGCTTTTTTAACGGGACTTTTGGGAAGTGTTTTTTGCGCTATAGTAATTTACTTTATGGGTTATTTTGGTGGGAAAAGTTTTATAAGTAAGTATGGTAAATATTTTTTTATGAAAGAAGAAGATATTAATAAATCAGATACATGGTTTAATAAGTATGGAATGATGGGAGCATTAATAGGAAGAAATTTTCCTATTATTAGAACACTTATTTCTCTACCTATTGGTATAATGAGGTTATCTTTTATTAAATTTGTTATTTATACAATAATAGGTTCTATTCCTTGGACTTTTCTTTTTGTTTATTTAGGTTACTCATTAGGAGATAATTGGATTTTTATAAATACTTATATTTCTAAGTTAAAAATACCTATAATAATACTGTTAGTTTTTATTGTAGGTAAATGGTTACTTAAAATGGTGAAAAAGTACTTATTTTACTAGCATTTTTAGAAAAAGTGTGTTATACTTTAGGACGTGTTGTAAAGAGGTGTAGTAAAATGGAAAAAAGAAATATCGCAATAATTGCTCATGTAGATCATGGTAAAACAACTTTAGTAGATGGTATTTTAAAACATTCTGGTATGTTTCGTGATAATGAAGATATCTCTAATATATCAATGGATTCCAATGATTTGGAGAAGGAACGTGGTATCACTATTTTAGCAAAGACAACGGCTCTTGATTATAAAGGAGTACGTATTAATATTCTAGATACTCCAGGTCATGCTGACTTCGGTGGAGAAGTTGAGCGTATAATGAATATGGTAGATGGAGTGCTACTTGTTGTTGATGCTTATGAAGGGGCTATGCCACAGACAAGATTTGTTCTTAAAAAAGCTTTTGAAGCTAAAGTTAAGCCTATTGTTGTTATTAATAAGGTTGATAAACCTAGTGCTAGATGTAAACAAGTAGTTGACGAAGTGCTTGATTTGTTTATTGAGTTAGGAGCAGATGATGAGCAACTTGATTTTAAGGTATTGTATGCATCCGCTGTTAATGGAACATGTTCTTTAAGTGATGATTTATCTACGCAAACAGAAGGTTTTACTGAGATACTTGATACTATATTGGAAGAAATTCCAGAACCTAAAGGTGATAGTAATGCCCCACTTCAATTTCAACCAGCTTTACTTGATTATAATGAATTTGTTGGTCGTATTGGAATTGGTCGTGTTCATAATGGCAAAATTAAAACAGGAGAAGTTGTTACTTGTGTTAGATTAGATGGTTCTACTAAGGAATTTAGAATTCAAAAATTATTTGGTTTTTATGGTTATAATCGTATTGAAATAGAAGAAGCTGAAGCTGGTGATATCGTTGCGGTTGCGGGACTTAGTGATATTTCAGTAGGAGAAACTTTATGTAATAAAGATAATATTTTACCTTTACCAAAGCTTCATATTGATGAGCCAACTTTACAAATGACTTTTGGTACTAACTCTTCACCTTTTGTAGGTCGTGATGGCAAAATAGTAACGGCTCGTAAAATAGAAGAAAGACTTCTTCGTGAAACACAAAGAGATGTTAGTCTAAAAGTTGAGCCTGCTACTAATGAGTCTTTCTTAGTAAGTGGTAGAGGAGAGTTACATTTAGGAATTTTAATTGAAAATATGCGTCGTGAAGGCTTTGAGTTAGAAGTATCAAAGCCAACGGTTATTATTAAAGAAGTAAATGGGGTAAAATGTGAACCATATGAGGAATTACAAATAGAATTACCTGAAGAAAGTGTTGGGGCTGTTATTGAACAATTAGGTATACGTGGTGGAAAGATGGAAAGTATGACTAACTTTGAAAATCAAGTAAGATTACTTTATACTATTCCATCTCGTGGTTTAATTGGTTTTTCAACAGAGTTTTTGACATTAACTAAGGGCTATGGTATTATGAACCATACTTTCAAAGAATATCTTCCTTATGAAAATATGGTAATTGGTGAAAGAAAACTTGGTGTTTTAGTTTCTATGGAAAATGGAAGTGCTACGGCTTATTCTATCGGTAATTTAGAAGATAGAGGAGTTATGTTCATTGAACCAGGTTGTGAAGTTTATGAAGGTATGGTTATAGGTGAGTGTAATCGTGATAATGATTTAGCTGTTAATGTTGTTAAGGGTAAACAGCTTACTAATACTAGAGCCGCTGGTTCCGACCATACTGTTGTCTTGAAAAGACCAAGACCTATTTCGTTAGAGTATGCTCTTGATTATATTAATTCTGACGAATTAGTTGAAGTAACACCAAACTTTATTCGTATTAGAAAGAAAATCTTAAATACCGAAGAAAGAAAGAAATTTGATGCTAAAAATAAAAATAGTTAGAAAATAGCCAAAAAGGTTATTTTTTTCTTGGCTATTTTAGTAATTGTTTGCTATAATGGTATTAAAGATAGGTGAGGTTAATTGAAAGATAAGTTAGATGGCAAAAAAATGAGTGCTGAAGAATTAGCAAAAACACAGGTTCTTAACTTAAGTGATGTAGAAAGGATTGCTAGTTATGAGAAGATGGTAAGTAAAAAGCCAGCTATTGTTATAGGAATAATTGGTTTATTTGCTTTAAGTCTAGGAATTTTTTACCCTAAAATAGTATCTTTTATGAATAACGAAGAAGATAAAGGAGAAGTTTATAATAGAGTAGAAAAAGAAGAAGATAAAGAAATTCTTACTAATGATGTTACGACGCAATTAACCTGTACAAAAAGTTCTTTAGGAAATGCTGATGGTGTTGATTATTCTCTAACTTATAATTATACTTTCAAAAATGATGCCTTACAAAATTATACTAAATTAGCTATTTATAATGCCAATGCTACTATTCCAACTAGTGCTAGTTCTATTGAAGGTTTATATAATGGTTTTGTTAGTTTTAGTACGACGCCAGTTACTGGTTACTTTTTACAGGCTAGTAAAACTACTAATGGATTTACTGTTAGTTTAAATGTTGATTTGACTAAGTTTAATATTTCAACTTTACCTGATATTAATAAAACTCATTTTGTATCTAATGTTGAATTTAGTTTAAATGAAAAGAAGGATATAGTTAGTAATATTAGTATAAGTAATGGATTTACTTGTAGATAAAGAAAAAAATAACTGCTTTTAGGCAGTTTTTTCATTTTTCTTTAAAGTTCTTTTTTCTTTAGTTGTAATTCTAACTTTAGTACCATCACTTAATCTATGTACTTGTAAATTTAAGTTTTGTGTACTGTTAGTTGTATTTAGAGCATGAGAACGAATTCTTTTTTTCATATTTGGTTTTCTTATGCTTGCATTAATTGCCATACTATCCCTCCTTTGGTGTATCTGCTTTATAACTTTATCATAAAAGGTGCGAATTGTCAAATAAAAATCGCAAAATAAAAATCGCAAAAAACTATTGGCAATAAAGGTTTTTTCCTGTATAGTAGTGAATTAGGGGAGATGTTACATGCAAGATAGAGAAAAGATAATAAGGCAAATAGAAAAATATCGAAATAATTCATGGTTTTATAATAGAGGAGAAATAGAAGATTTTGAAAGAAGAATTTTAGAATGTAGGAATAGTGAATATTGCTATTTCTTTGCAAGAGAAATTAGGGATGCTGATATAGAAAGTCATGAAAAAGTAGTTTTAGAAGAAAAGATATTTAAGTATAATTATTTGTTTGCGAAAAATATAATAGGGGCAGATGTTTTAGCTCATGGAAAAGTAGTTATTGATACTTGTAATCCTAAGTTTAATTATATGTTTGCTCGTGATGTAAGAGGGGCTTTAGTTTTAGATCATGGCGATGTTGTTTTACAAAGTGGAGATCCTAAATATAATTATTTGTTTGCTAAGAATGTAGTTGGTGCTGATATAGAGAAACATATGGAAATACTTAAGAAAGATAAAAATATTGATTATGTTTATTTGCTTGATTTAGAAAAAAGTATGGAAAAAGCAAAACAATTAGTAAAAACTTACCAATAATCTTGGTAGTTTTTCTTTTTCTATGATAAAATATTTTAGGAGAAGAGGTAGAAAAATGAATGAATTAATTATAGAAGAAATTGCTAAGGATTTAAATATTACAACTAAACAGGTAAGTGTTGTTTTAACTTTACTTAGTGATGGTAATACTATTCCTTTTATTGCGAGATATCGTAAGGAAGCAACAGGTGCTTTAAGTGAAGAAGAAATTAAAGCTATTAATGAAGTATATATTTATCAAGAAAACTTACTTAAAAGAAAAGAAGATGTTATTAGATTAATTGAAGAGAAGGGACTTCTTACGGAAGAGTTAAAAAATTCTATTTTAAATTGTAAGAAGTTAGTTGAAGTAGAAGATTTGTATAGGCCTTATAAGGAAAAGAAGAAGACAAAAGCAACTGAAGCTATAGCTTTAGGTTTAGAAGGGCTTGCTAAAATGATTATGGCTTTTCCAATGGATGGAGATATTAATGATTTAGCAAGTCGTTTTGCTAAGAATGATTTAAGTGTTTCTAAATGTATAGAGGGCGCTAAATATATTATTGCGGAGTGGATAAGTGATAATGCTAGTTATCGTAAATGGATAAGAAGTTATTTTTATAAGAATGGAGTTATTGTTACTAAAGTTAAGAAGAATAATCCTGATAGTAAAAAAGTATATGAGATGTATTATGATTATATGGAAGCTGTTAAGAGTATAAAGCCCCATCGTATTTTAGCGATTAATCGTGCTGAAAATGAGAAAGTTATTACGGTTAATATTGATGTAAGTAAGGAAGATGTTATTAATTACTTGGAAAGAAAAATTATTAAGAATGATAAAAGTTTTGTTGTATCATATGTAAAGGATGCAATAGAAGATGCTTATAAGAGATTAATTGAGCCATCAATTGAAAGAGAAGTTAGAAGTGAATTAACTGAAGTAGGAATTGATGCTGCTATTAAGAATTTTGGAGATAATTTGGAGGCTTTACTTTTAACGCCACCTATTAAAGAGAAAGTTGTTTTGGGCTTTGATCCAGGATTTGTTAATGGATGTAAGTTAGCTGTTGTTGATAAAAATGGCAAGTATTTAAATTCATGTGTTATTAAGCCTTTTTTAAATAATATTAAAGATAGTGATGTTAAAAAGTGTAAGGAAATAGTAGTTGATTTAATAAAAAAATATAATGTCGATGTTATTGCGATAGGAAATGGTACAGCTTCACGTGAGTCAGAGAAGTTTTGTAGTGATATTATAAATGAATATAATCTTTCTTGTAAGTATGTGATAGTTTCAGAGGCAGGAGCATCTATTTATAGTGCATCAGAAGTGGCGATAGAAGAATTTCCAGATATGGCTGTTGAAAAAAGAAGTGCAGTAAGTATTGGAAGAAGACTTCAAGACCCATTAGCTGAACTGGTTAAAATTCCACCTGAAGGAATAGGTGTTGGTCTTTATCAACATGATGTTCAAGGTAAGAAACTTTCACAGTCACTAGATTTTGTTGTGGAAAAGTGTGTTAATAGTGTTGGGGTTAATGTTAATACAGCTTCTGTTTCTTTACTAAAATATGTTTCTGGTGTAACTAAAGCAGCAATTAAAAAGATAATCGATTATCGTGAAGAGCATGGGAAGATTTCTTCTAGAGAAGAGATAAGAAAGAAAAAACTTTTAACAGATAAAGCTTATGAACAAGCTATTGGCTTTTTAAGAGTAGTTGATGGAGATAATGTTTTAGATAAGACAGCTATTCACCCAGAAAGTTATGATGTTGCGTTAAAGTTATTAGAAAAAATTAATTTTAATTTAAGTGATATTGGTAGTGAAAAGCTAATTAAGGTAGTAGATACAATGGATGTTAATAATATGGCTAAAGAGTTAGGTACAGATATTTATACTTTAGAAGATGTTATTGCATCTTTGAAAAAGCCTAATCTAGATCCAAGGGATGAGATGCCACAGCCAATTTTAAAGAGTGATGTTTTAGATATAAAAGATTTAACTATTGGAATGAAATTACAGGGAACAGTTCGCAATGTAGTTGATTTTGGAGCTTTTATTGATATTGGACTTCACCAGGATGGTTTAGCTCATGTATCAAAACTATCTAATAAATTTATTAAGCATCCTAGTGAAGTAGTGAGTGTTGGAGATATTGTTGATTGTTATGTAGAAGATATTTCTTTGGAAAAAGAAAAAGTAGCTTTAAGTCTTATTCCTAGATAAAGCTTCTTTTTTCTTCAAAAATTCTTTTCTTTAATTATAAAATATGTTATAGTAAAAACAAGTTGGGGGAGAAAGTATGAATAATAAGAGTTTAACAAAAGAAGAAGATTTACGTGCTAAGGAAGTTTTAAAATTACTAGAGGAAGTTTCTACTTTAGAAGAGGCTTTAAAGAGTAAGATTACTTTAAATGATATAAGGATTACTAGGACGTATATAATTAAAAGAATAAATTTATTAAAGGGACAGAAGAAGAAATACTTCTATGATAGTGATTTTTATAATTATGAAAAGTGTAAAGAAAAGATTTCTTTTTATAAGAAGAAATTTGCTTTTTTAGGTAAGTTAAGAGAAGAGTATGCTGCTATTTCTAGTATTGTATCTAAAAATAGTTCTTCTATTGATAAGAAGATGTATGCTGTTAATAATATTTTGATGTTAGACTTTTTCTTTTCTAGTACTGATAAAGAATTATTTATGCATTTTTTAGAGGAAAAAGATACTCTTAAAAGAATAGATATATTAACAAAACTTAGAGAATTATATATAAATGCTACTTATCATTTATATAGAGCTAAGAAGACTAAGCAGGAAGAAATTTATAAGATTATTGCGAGAGAAAATGGTTTAGATGGAGGACTTAAAAAGAATAGAAAAGAGTTTTCTTTATTACTACAACAAGAACGTTATAGGGAATTAAGAAAAGAATTACTTTTAGTTAAAGAACAATATAGTAAGAGTAAAAGATTTTTAGAAGAATTAGAAAGATTAATTAAGTATGAACAAAAAGATTGTGATAATCTAGTTCCAAAGAAATGTTTAGAGATAGACGATACTGATTATGAAGAGATAATTGGTGATAAGTGTGGAAAGAACTTTATTAAGAGATTGGAAAATATTAGAGATGGTAAGTATATTAGAAAGTATGGTTTAGGGTTAGAAAAGTTTGTTCCTAATGAGGTATTGGAGGTATTTAATGAGTTAGAAAAGCTTGAGGATACTTCTAAGGAAGAGGCTTGTGTTTTAGCGATTGATGTCTTAAAGAATAAACTTCGTATTCTTAAGAAGGGATTAAATCCATATGATGATGTGGAAAGAAAATTTTTAAAGATGCTTATTAAGATGTTTGAAGATATGAGACCTTTAAAAATAGAAGAAGATGTTATAGATACAAGTGTTTATTATGATATTGTGGAGGCATTATGTCATAATGATAATAATTATTCATACATTGAAAGATTAATTAGAGAAAATTCAAATATAAGAAATGCTAGAAAGAATAATTATCATATAATTATAAGTTTACTTGATAGTTATATTTTAAGTTCTAAGTTGAAATTAGCAGAACAAGGTTTTAATTTTATAGAGCCAGATTTTTATAAGGAAATAATTAAGGCTTTTTATAAAAATAAAGTTATTCTTACCGAGGAAGAACAAGAAATTATTAATAGTAGATTAAGTGAATTTGAAGCTTATGTTAATGATGTTGGCAGAAAGAAATATGGCTTAGTTGGGGTTATTAATAAGAGTATAGAAGATTTAAGGACGTGTGGATTTCAACAGGTAAAAAGTGATGTTGATAATGATAAGCTAGTACAAGAGATTAGTTTGTTAGATTTTAATAAGGAAAGAGTAATTAATAATTATATGCATAAATATTCTTTTTATAAAGATGGCTCTAACAGCAGAGTATTTATGATAGATGGTATTGATAATTGTTGCTTTTCTATTAATTATGAGGATTATAGGGATGTTGTTTTTGGAGTACATTTTCTAGATACTAGTAAATTAGTAGAAGAAGATAGTGAAATAGTAAAGGCTGCAATGGAAGGAAGAAATGTACTTCCTAAGATGGAAAAGGGAATAAATCCGGTTATGAGTTTTACTTGTCATTTCTTAGATTATAAGCATTTTTCAGAGTGGAGAATAGAACCAGGAATTGTTTATGTTGATAAAGTTTATAATAGTTTTGATATAGATAGATATAGGGAAGATGAGACTTTAAAGAATATGTATATTTTCCTAAATAATTTTAAAGATATAGAAAATAAAGAGAGTATCTATTCAACTTCAGGTGTAAAAGATGTTGTTTTTAAAGATATATCTAATTATTTAAAAAAGAAATTTAGGGATTATAAATTGCCATTTATTTATGAAAAAACACAAGAAGAAGCAGAAGATATAATTAGAGTAAATCATAATTCTATATGTGATAAGTTAAGTAAAATTCCTAAGAAGGAAGCTCATAGAATATTTGCGGTTATAGACGAAGAAATGGATAAGTATTATGTTCCAAGAGGAGATAGAAAAGTTGATGTTTCTTTAGATACTAGTACTTTCTTAGGTTATTATTTAATGAATATTTTAGGAAAAATTCAAAAGAATAAGTATGATATTGATAAAGAAAGTGAAAATTTAAAAAATTATTTGGAAAAATTAAATGGTAGACGAGCTTACCTACCAGTAGGAATTATTAAAAATAATGAAAAGAAAATTAGGAGAATGGTTAGAGATTATAAGAAAAAGTAGGTAGTAAATAAGAGGCTATTTAGAAACTAGATTATTGGTTTCTTGATAGTTTTTTATTTTGTCAATTTACAGTAAAGTATTTTACATATAGAAGTATTTTTGCTATAATAGTTTACTAGTTAGGAGATATTATGGAAGTACTTAGTAAAATCAGTGATATTGGAAGTGTGAGGCCAACTAATGAAGATGCTTGCTTGTATTTAGTTCACCCTAAAAATAAGAATTATAAGTTACTGGCAGTGGCAGATGGTATGGGTGGAAAGGCTTATGGTGAGGTTGCTTCTAATTATACAATAGAAAAACTTGAGAAATGGTTTTTACGAAGAGATATAAAGAGTTTTAATGATAGTAAAAAATTAGTTTTGTCAATTACTAGGCTGATTAAGAGAATAAATAATGAGTTAATTTCTTTGTATGGGGAAAATATAATGGGAACAACTTTGTCTATGGCTTTGATAACTAGGAAAAATACGCTTATATTTAATGTTGGTGACTCTAGATGTTATATTTATAAAGAAAATAAGTTATATCAAGTAACGGAAGACGATTCTGATGTTTGGATGTATTATAAGTATGGTAATGTAAACAAGGAAGATTTAAGGTACTTCGCCATGAGTAATTTGATAAATGCTTGCATTGGATTAAATAATAATTTGTGTAAAGTTAGTAGTAAAGTAATTGCGAATGATTATGAGATGGTTTTACTACTTACTGATGGGGTTACTGATTTACTTACGGATAGAAAGATTAGTAGAATTATAAGGAAGTATCCTAAGGAAGAGATATTACCAAAACTTATTAATGAAGCTATTAATGTTGATCAAAAATTATCAGTACCTTTACGATTAAAAAGAAAATATTTGGCTAATTTTGTTGTACCTTTTAGTGGAAGAGATAATGCTAGTGGGGTAATTTATGCTAAATAGTTGTGCTAAATGCACAATGAAAATGCTGCTAAACGCACAACAAAAACCGTGCTAATTGCACAACAGGTATTGCCATAATTCCTTTTTTTTTGTAAAATATACTTGAGGAGGCAGTATATTATGGCTTTAACTAAGAAAAATTATCGTGAAAGATTAATTGATAGTGAGATAAGTGAATTACTTAAAATGTTTGGTGCAATAAGTATAGAAGGACCGAAATATTGTGGAAAGACTTGGACAGCTTCTAATCATGCTAATTCTTCAGTATTACTATCTAAATCTAGTAATCCTAATTCTGATTATCAGAAAGCTTTAATAAATCGAGAATTAATATATACTGATATTTTTCCACAGCTTATAGACGAATGGCAGTCTATTGCGGAAATTTGGGATGATGTTAGGACAAAGTGTGACGAAGATGGTAAAAAAGGTAAGTTTATATTGACTGGTTCTTCAGTTCCAGCTAGACCTGAAGATATTTTTCACTCAGGAGCTGGAAGAATTTATAAACTAAATATGTATACTATGTCTTTATATGAGTCTTTGGACTCTGAGGGTGTGGTATCACTTAGTGATTTATTTGAAAATAAAGATATTGCGGTTAATTTAAAAAATAAACCAACAATTGAAAAATTGGCGGATTTAATTATTCGTGGAGGTTGGCCTGCTAGTTTAGATTATGAGGCGAAAAACTATTATCGTCTACCAGAAAGTTATATTACTGATGTATTGGACCATGATATAAATTATGATAATGTTACACGTGATAAAGAAAAAATGTTAATGTTACTTAGATCATTAGCGAGAAACGAGTCAACACTTGTTACTAATGAGAAACTTATAAATGATATTGAAGATTATACAACAGAAGAAAATTATCAAATAAGTAGAAATACTTTGGCTGATTATTTAACTGTTTTAAAAAATATTCATTTAATACAAGACCAGTTACCCTTTTCTACTAAAATTCGTTCAAGTGTAAGAGTTGGTAAAAGTGCTAAAAGACATTTTTCTGATCCATCACTAGCTTGCTCTGTTTTGGGCTTAAGACAGGAACAATTAATAAATGATTTAGAATTGTTTGGCTTTATGTTTGAAGCGTTAGTTGTTAGAGATTTAAGAATATATATTGAGCATTTGGGTGGACATATTTATCATTTCCATGATAATAATACTGGTGAAGAGGTTGATGCTATTGTTGAACTAAGAGATGGAACTTATGGCGCTATTGAAATTAAATTGGGCGTAGGTAAGATAGAAGAAGCTGCTAATAACTTGCTAAAATTTTCAAAAAGTTGTGAAGTACCTCCTAAATTTTTATGCGTAATAAGTGGTATGATAGATTATGCTTATAAAAGAAAAGATGGAATTTATGTTGTTCCTATAACTGCTTTAAAACCATAAAATAAAAAAATATAGTATAAATTGTTCATTTCTTCTCATTATATTAATGGGAGGAATAAAATTATGAAAAAATTATTTGTAGTATTAATTGGTCTTTTAGCTTTTACAGGATGTTCTACGAATATGAATACACCTACAGCGAAAGTAGAGGAATTTTTAGGTAAGTATCAAAAGATGGATGACGAGGTGCTAGAACAGCTAGATAATACTTTAGAGCAAGATACTAGTATGAGTGATGTGCAAAAGAAAGAGTATCGAATGCTTCTAGAAAAGCAATATCAAAATTTATCTTATAAAATAAAAAACGAAGATATAAAAGACGATACTGCGACAGTTGATGTTGAAATAGAAGTATATGACTATGCTACTTCAATTAGAAAATCTAGAGAATATTACAAAGAACATAAAGACGAATTTGAAAAAGAAAAAGAAACTATTAATGAAGAAGGTATTTTAGACAATGATGGGTCTAATACCACTGATAAAGAAGATAATAATGCTGATAAAGATAATACAGACGAAGCTAGTAATGGTTTAATTGATACGATTAGTGAATTTATTGATTATAAAATTGACCAATTAAAAAATGTTACAGAAAAAGTTAAATATGAGATAACTTTTAATCTTACTAAGGAAGATAATAAGTGGAAAATTGAAGATATAAGTGATATTGATATAGAAAAAATTCATGGACTTTACGAAGAATAGTTAAAAAAGATATAAATATGGAAAAAGAAACTTTCATTTTCCATATTTTTTTGGTATACTGTAAAGTAGGAATAGAGGGTGTTTAAAATGCTAGGAACAATTAAGGAAATAATTGATAATACGGTTATTATTAAGCTTAGTATTGATATTAACGAACAGCCTAATCTTATTAATATTCATGTTGTTTTTGACGATGGTTCTCATAGAAAAGTAGTTGGAGAGATTGCGAATGTTAATCAACATGAAATGGTTGTTAATATAGTAGGAGAAATTGATAATAATAGTTTTATACCTGGTTCTAGTTCTAAACCGTCTTTTAAATCAAATATTAGAATAATTGATGCTAGCGAGTTACAGTTATTACTTGGACCTCAAGAAGTAGGAGAGGGTAAGACTAATTTTGGAACTAGTAATGTTTATGAGGGATATAAGATAAATATTGAAGTAAATGATTTTTTTAATACGCATTTTGCTATACTAGGAAATAGTGGTGCTGGTAAAAGTTGTACGGTTGCATCTATTTTGCAAAAATTGTTTACTAGTAGTAAGACACCACCAATTAATTCTAATCTTTTCTTTTTTGATGCTTATGGTGAATATACGAATGCTTTTAGTAAATTACATGAGGTAAATCCTTTATTAAATTATAAAACTTATACTACTAATACTGTTGATCCAGAATGTGATATATTAAGAATACCACCATGGTTACTTGATGTTGACGATTTGGCTTTATTATTAGATGTTACTACACCATCACAAATTCCAATGATTGAAAAGACCCTTAAATTAGTTCCTATTTTGACTGGTAGTAGTGAGAATGTTATTAAAAGAAAAAATGATATAATTGCTAGGGCATTACAAGATATTCTTTTATCAGGAAATGACTCCACGAAGATAAGGGACCAAGTAATAGGTGTTTTAACAAAATTTAATACACCAACTTTAAACTTAGAGACGCAAATAGTTCAACCTGGTTATACAAGAACTTTTAAACAATGTTTATTTGTTGATAAAAGTGGTAAGATGCAAGAGATGGAATTAGTCGTAGAATTTGTTAGAGGCTATATTCTAGAAGTAACAGAAGAAATTCCACAGGATGAGTTAAATCCTTATTATACTTTGACTGATTTGGAGTCTGCTATGGAGTTTGCTTTAATTAGTGAAGGTATTTTAAAGAGTGATAAAGTTTTTGATTATGCTAATATTATAAGCGTTAGACTACATACTTTAGCAACAGGAGATTATAAGTCATATTTTGAATATCCTACTTTTGTTAATAGAGACCAGTATATTGAAGATTTAATGACTAATGAAAATAATCAGAAGTGTCAAATAGTTAATTTTAATATCAATTATATTGATGACCGTTTAGCTAAAGTATTTACTAAAATATTATCACGAATGCTTTTTTTGAAATCTAGTACGACTAAGCCTCGTGGTAGTAGAGCATTTCATATAATAATAGAAGAGGCCCATCGTTATGTTCAACATGATAGTGATGTAGAGATACTTGGTTATAATATCTTTGAAAGAATTACTAAAGAGGGACGTAAATATGGAACTTTCTTAGCTCTTATTACGCAAAGACCTAGTGAGTTGTCTGATACTTGTATTTCACAATGTGCTAATTTTATTGTTTTAAGAACATTACATCCAGTTGATTTAAATTATATAAAAGAGATGGTACCTAATGTTACTTCAGAAGTTGTATTGCAATTAAAGAACTTAAAACCAGGTAACTGTATTGCCTTTGGTTCAGCTTTTAAAGTACCTATTCCAATGTATATTGATTTGCCTAATCCAAGACCTTTGAGTAATAATGTTGATTTAAATACGGTTTGGTATAGACAAATATCTTCACCGGGAGCAAGAGAAATATTACCAGGAGTTAATCCTAATTTAGCACCTAGTCCTGTTAGTCAAATGCCAGTTGCTCCTCAAGCAGCAGTACAGGGACAAGTTCAAGCTTTGCCGGTACAACAACAAATGGCATATGCTCAGGCACAAGCTCAAGCTCAGCCTGGACAAGTAGCAGCATAAATCGATAAAAATAGTGGTTTAGAAGAGAAAAATGAAATTTAATCTTTTTCTTTTCACACTTTTATGGTAAAATTAGTTATAGTTAGAAAATAGTTTGGAGGTAAAATTATGGCTTTAGATAAATTAAAAGGTTTATTTGGCGGAGAAGATAATGACGAAAAAGAAGTATCACCAGATGAAGAGTATTATACAACTTCAAGAGAAGAATTTCATACTACTAATGGAGATGCTGAAAGCAAAATGATGCTTTTAGAGCCTCGTGCTTATTCTGAAAGTCAACAGATTGCTGATTACTTAAAGAGTCGTAGTGCAGTAGTTGTTAATTTAAAGAGAGTAACCCCTGATGTTGCGAAAAGAATAGTTGACTTTTTGTATGGTTGCATTTATGCTATAGGTGGTGATTTGCAAAAACTAGGTGGAGGCATTTTCTTATGTACGCCAAACAATGTTAATGTTGAGGGAAAAATTAGTGAAGATACAACTACCCAAGGAAAGCAAAGTCGCAACAAGAAAGAAAAAACGACAGAAGAAGAGGAAGATTTCTTTTAAAATAGCCGTTTCCTGAGGTGATTATATGGAAAAATTTAGTTATGAGGCTAATGGATATAATCGAGCTCAAGTTAATCAGTTTGTAAGTGATGTAATTAAAGAGACAGAGGGTATTGTTACTAAATGTCGAGAACAAAGAAATGATATAGAGAAGTTAAAAGCTGAACTTGAACATTATAGGAATTTAGAGAGAACTCTGAATTTAGCGATTATTAAGGCAGAAGAGACAGCTGATAATATTAAAAGAGTAGCAAGAGAAGAGTCTGAAATGATAGTGACGGATGCTAAACATAATGCTTCTCGAATTGTAAATGAGGCTCTTTTAAAGGCTGAAAAGATACAAGCCAATACTGATACCTTAGAACAGAATATGAAAATTTTTAAGAGAAAATTGAAACTTATTATAGAACAGCAACTTGCTGTAGTTGACGAAATAGAAGTTTTAGAATTAGACCCAAAATAAAAAGACTAAATGGCACGCATTTGGTCTTTTCCTTTGTAAGGATTTTTCTTATCAATTTTATCAGTAAAGATAATTCCATCTAAATGGTCTATTTCATGTTGAAAAGCAATAGCTAATTCTTCACGACCACGGACATGTACTTTTCTTCCATCAATATCATATGCTTCAACAGTAACACGGGCATAGCGAGGAACTATTCCTTCAACTTCACGATTGACACTTAAGCAGCCTTCACCATTTTCTACATAAATCTGTTCAACAGAATTACTAATAATTCTAGGATTTATTAAGACATAAGTTTCAAACTGGCCTTCTTCATATTCATTTACAACAACAAAGTATCTTTTAGCAACTCCTAATTGAATAGCGGCCATACCCATACCTGGTCTTAAATCATATTTTTCAGCTAATTCTTCAATTTGAGAATTATGTAAATACTCAGTCATTGTTTCAATTAATTTTTTATCTTCTTTAGTTAAAGGAAAACTAACTTCTTTACTGATAGTTCTTAAACGTTTATCTTTTTCGTCTAGTATATCTTTTGTTTTTAGCATATCAACCACCTCAACTTCCTTTATTTTACTACATTTTTGTAAATTTTTAAATTGTTTTTTTGCTTTTCTTTTATTTTTATTTCAATGAGACTTATAATACTTTTAATTAATTCTTTAGAATTATTATCTTCAAATTCAAAATAATCGTCTAAAGCAATAGATAAAGTATCAAATAAATCATTACCAAAAAGATTATTAAAATTATCTTTAATAAGAGAAATATTTCCTAGTAAAGAGTCTTCTTCAAAGATATCTCTAAATAGTTCTTCTTGCCAAAGATTATCAAAAAGACAAACAATATTTTCATAGCCATCAATACTATCTAGTTGTTTTAAATCAAGGCTTTTAAAAAATTGTAATTCTTCTTTACTAAAAAGATTATAATCTAAATTCTTAATAGTAGAACACATTTGTCTAGTTTGTAAAGTATTAATAACTTCTTCAAATATTTGATTAGTATTTTTAATAGAGCCATCTTCAAAAAATTCATTGGTAAAAATACCAGTTCTAGATGTAAAGTAATTATCAGAATAAGAATAACTTTTGAAAAAACTTTTTATTATATGAGAAAATTCATGAATAAGACCATTAAGAATAGTAGAATTATTGTATAGAGAGCTTAATAATATTTTAGGATTTTCAATAACTACTTCATTTTTATTAAAACCAATACCATTATATGATAAGCCAACTGGTGCTACTTCGTCATTTACGTTATCTTCTTCCATATATAAATTTAATTCAGGGTGATTTAGAACCATGTTATCTAAGGGAAGAGGTTCAATATAAATATCAGTATTTGAAACAACATATTCAACAATATCTTTGGGATACTTATTTAATAAAGCAAATGTTGCGAATAAAAGATAATAATAGTTTTTTTCTTCTTTTTTAGATAAAAGTATTTGTTTAGCTTGAAAAAATTCTTCCATATTTCCCCCCTAAATGCTACTATATAATACTATAAAATGCTTTAAAAGTAAAGAAAAATAGATATCAAAAGATATCTATAAGGACTTTATTTATTTCTAACTCCTAAAACTATTACCAAAAGAATAAATAATACTAAGATAATTGGGTAACTAGAAGAAGTAGTAGTATAATTAGAAGTTGTATAGTTTCCATTACAAGAATTGGCTGTGTAGTAATACATAAGACTATCCTCCTTTACTTAATCTATTATAAAGTATGTAAATTTACAAGATTTGTTAATAAAAGTAACCTATAAAGTTAGATAATGTGATATATTATATAGTAAGGAGTGGAAATATGAGAAGAGTACTTAAATGTATTGATAAGCCATTGTTAATATCTTGTATTATCTTATTTGCTTTAGGGCTAGTAATGATTTTTTCGGCTTCTAATGTTACGGCTTATATGTATCATAATGTAAGTACTTATTACTATTTTATAAGACAAGTAATTATTTTAGTAATTAGTGTTATAGTCTCTTGTATTCTTTTGTTTTTAAATCCTAAAAAGCATTATTATAAGACATCAATGCTTGGTATGATAATAATTATTGCGGTATTAATAGTATTGCTTATTGTTGGAGATCCACAAAATGATATGGTTGGTTGGTTTGATTTAGGTTTTTTCAATGTTCAACCTAGTGAGTTTGCGAAAGTTATTACAATTGTTTTTTTAGCTAGTTATTATAGTAAATATAAATTAGATACGTATGCTAAATGCTTGATACCAATAGTTTTATGTGTAGTAATTGCAGGACTTATCTTTTTACAACCGGACTTAGGTACAACAATTATTTATACTTTAATAGTTGGACTTATCTTTTTAGCGGCTCCTGTTAGGAAAGATTTGAAAGTAAAAATAGTTTTTATTGTATTTAGTTTTTTAGTATTTGGAGTTATCTTTTTAGTAAGTTTTGGTAAAAACATATTAGAAGATAGACAGATTAGTCGTTTTAACTTTACTAATCCATGTGCAAGAATATTAGAGGATGGTAATCAAGTATGTAATTGCTACATAGCGATAAATAATGGAGGTTTAACGGGAGTAGGTTTAGGTAATTCGACACAAAAGTATTTGTATTTACCAGAACCTTATACGGACTTTATTTTTGCGATTATAGTTGAAGAGTTGGGTGTAGTTACTGGTATAGGTATAATTCTTATGTATATGTTTATTTTATATAGAATTTTAAGAATAGGTAGGAAAAGCGATACTAGAGGAGCACTTATTTGTTATGGTGTAGCTTGCTATATATTTTTACATATTGCGATTAATTTACTTGGTATATTTGGACTTATGCCTATGACAGGAGTACCTCTTCCTTTTATGAGTTATGGTGGTAGTTTTACAATATGTTTAATCGCAGCTTTAACTTTTGTACAAAGAATAAGTATTCAAAATGGTTTAAGTAAGGAAAATTAGTTATGATTTATTTAATTTCAGATACTCATTTTTATCATGACAATATTATTAAGTATTGTAATAGGCCATTTAAAGATTATAAGGAAATGAATAGAGTTTTGATTGATAATTGGAATAAGGTTGTTAGTGAAAAAGATGTTGTTTATCATTTAGGGGACTTTGCTAAAGGAGAAGTTTATTTAAAAGAATTAGTTTCTAAGTTAAATGGAAAGATTTATTTATTAAGAGGTAATCATGATAAGAAAAATATAAAGTTTTATAAAGAGTGTGGATTAGAGGTAATACGTAATAAGACTAAGTTAGAAGAGTATAAGGTTATTCTTAGTCATAGTCCTCTTTTAGATGGAGAAATTCCAGAAGGGTATGTTAATATACATGGACATATTCATAATAATGATTTGGATGATTGCTATTTGAAAGATAGGCACATTAATGTATCAGTAGAAAATATTGGTTACAAGCCGGTTGAGATAGAGGAGTTACTGGCTAAGTAAATTTAGGGGAGTTTTAAATGAAACGTATACTTATGAATAAAAATGTAGAAGTTTTGGTTGTTGAATATGATACGGCAACAGGAGTTTTTAATAGTATATATGAAGTTAAAAATATTGATTATGCACCATATATTTTAAAAAGTTTTTATAAAGAAAATGATATTAATGACACTTTCTTTAGAAGTAGTTTGAGTGAATGGTTTAAAGATAGAGGTATTCCTTCATGGCGTGATAAGTTAGATTTATTATTACATAGATTAAATATAACAGCGCCTTATGAACTTTTAGATAAGGCATTTGGATTATCTTTATCAGATCAGTATTGGCTAAAGCCTTTTGATAGTGATATTAAATATAATGATATTAACTTTTTTGATAATGACTTTGATTACGCTGAATTTATGGAGGCTTCATTATCAACTAATAGTAAAATAATAACTAAAGAGGCATCTTTGAAAACACCTAATAATACTACAGATGGAATGCTTCAAAAAGCTTGGATTATTGATAATGGGGTAAGATACTTATTAAAGGGTGGATACAAAAATGAAACTTTACAACCATTTAATGAAGTATTAGCTAGTGAGATATGTGAAAGATTAGGATTTAATCATGTAAAATATACAATAGATACATATAAAGATAAAGTTGTTTCTAAGTGTCCATGTTTTATAACAAAAGATACGGAGTTAGTTACATGCTACCAAATAAAAAATGATATGAACAGGCATGATAGTGTAGAAGATTATAATGAATATATTAGGAAATTAGAAGATAATGGAATAGAAAGTGCTAGAGAAAAAGTAGAAAATATGTATATTCTAGATTTCCTTATCATGAATGAAGATAGGCATTTAAACAATTTTGGAATTATAAGG
Source organism: uncultured Bacilli bacterium (assembly GCA_947626595.1). Lineage (GTDB taxonomy): Bacteria > Bacillota_I > Bacilli_A > RF39 > UBA660 > CANRGD01. The sequence goes on from CANQST010000001.1 coordinate 54,280, forward strand.
GATGTTAATACTTTAAAATGGTTAGATGTTGCGCCTATATTTGATAATGGACAAAGTTTAAATATTGAGTATTATGACGAAGAGGAATTACATATTTCTGGAGAAGGAAGATTGTTTTATGAGATAAAGCCTTTTGACGAAATAATAAAGGTAGTTAAGAATTTAAAAAGAATTGATATAGAAGAATTAGATGGTATAGTAGAGTGGTTTGATAATTTATTACATAAATATCAGCATTTAACTCATTATTCTGATATGAGAATTAATAGATTATGTACTTTACTTAATAGACAGATTAACAAGTTAAAGGAATTAATAGAAAAAGAAAACACTTAATCATGGCAAATGGTTAAGTGTTTTAACAAAGAAATTTATCATAAAATATTGAATTGTTATAGTACAATCACTTAGTGATGACTATGAGTAAAAAAGATTTTTTAATACTTTCTCAAGTACTAATAATAATTTTATTTATAGTACTATTATTATTAAACACTATATAATTACATAGCAAAAAATAAAACAATAGCGCTCAATCAAGTAGGTTGAGTACTCTTTCAATTTCTTTGGAGGAAGTACTCACTGCTAACAAGTATCTTCCTTTTTTATTTTATGCAAATTTCTTTGACATATTAAATATAACATATTTCAAATAAAAATGCAACAAATTTTTTACAAAAAGTGTTGCATAAAATATACATCTGTTATATAATGTAAATGGAAGATATTTGTGAGAGTGCGACCTCCTAAAAAGGAGGTGGTTACTATGAGTAAAAAAGATTTTTTAATACTTTTTCAAGTACTAATAATAATTTTACTTATAGTACTATTACTATTAGACGCTATATAATTACGTAGAAAAAATAAAATAATAATAGCACTCAATCAAATGGATTGAGTGCTTTAACCAATACTGGAGGAAGTACTCGATACCAAACAAGTATCTTCCTTTTTTTATTTTATGCAAATTTCTTTGACATATTAAATATAACATATTTTTAATAAAAACGCAACAAATTTTCCACTTAATTTATACTGGCTCTCCAGCCAGTAGTTCCTAACTAAGTATTAATTGTATAATTTAATCAGAGTAAGCTAGCATCTAGCTAGCTTACATTTCTCCTCTTAGTAGCAGCATTGTAATACTATCTTAGTATTAAATCAAATTATATGTAGATAATAATTGTAGGTGATGGTCTTCATGAATAAGTTAAAAAATAGGCGCAATATATATATATATATATTATAGCTGTTGGAATAGTAATAGGGTTTGGTAGTTTAGTCTACGCAGTAGGTTCAGTAATAGAAAGTAAGTCAGTTTTGTATAATAGAACTATAAGTGGTGGAAGTTCAGATAATGTACAGGGTTCAATAGACGAATTATATAAAATGAGTGGAGTAAGTACTACTCAATATAAGGAAGAAATTTTAAACGGAGCAGACCCAGTATTGGGTGAAGGAATGATACCAGTAACTTTAGATGGTGATGGGACAGTAAAGTACGCTAATTTAAATACACCTTGGTATAAATATGAAGAAAAGAAATGGGCAAATGCAGTAATACTTAAGAGTAATCCAAGTAAAAGTTATAAAACAGGGGATATAATCTCAGAAAACGATATTGAGAGTTATTTTGTGTGGGTTCCAAGATTTAAATACAAAATATGGAACTTAACAAGTGAAGATGGGTATCAAGATACATTTACTAATACTGCTAATGATGCTAATTCTATAAGACAACTTACTGGAAAAGCAAGATTAATAGACATAATATTTGAAGATAAAGATGCACAACCATCAACTACAATAGCATTAAATTTATATTATACCCATCCAGCGTTTACTGCTTTTAGAGTAAATGGTTTATGGATAGCTAAATTTGAAGCTAGTGGTACAACAAGTGCCATAACAGTAAAACCAAATATGACTTCTTTAAGAAGTACCACAGTTGGTTCTTTTTGGCATGCATTTTATGATTATAAAAATACTAGTGGAAATCATAATACTAATTTAGATCCACACATGATAAAGAACACTGAATGGGGAGCAGTCGCCTATCTTTCTCATTCAGTATATGGAATAGGTAAAGAAGTAAATGTAAATAATAATTTAAGTTTTAAAACAGGTTATTCGGCGGCATCAAATACTGACCAAAGTTCATATTCTGGAACTACCGGAACTAAAGAAATTACTGATGATGATGGACCAGCAGTAACACAACCATATAATACATCAACTGGCTATCTTGCTTCAACAACAGGAAATATCACAGGAATATATGATATGAGTGGTGGTGCTTGGGAATTTGTAGCAGGTTATCTTGACCCTTATGGACTTAGTAATAATAGTGGGGTAGCAAGTGGCTTAACGGCTACTGATTTAGCTAAAGCACAGTACTTTGACCAATATTCTGGTGCTTTAACATGGTCTTCTTACAGTAAGAGAATTGTTGGAGACGCCACTGGAGAGTTAGGTCCTTTCTACTATTATAAAGATAAAGATAATTCTAGTCGCACTCATAATGGATGGTATGCTGACAGCTCTAATTTTATTGAACCTATCAATACTTGGTTTGTTAGAGGTGGTTATTGTGCTGATGGAGTACTAGCTGGTCAGTTTAATTTTGATAGGTATACTGGAGGCATGAATGTCAATCGTGGTTCTAGGTTTGTTCTTGCAGTAAAGTAAAAGGAAAAAGGATGTGATTTATATTATGAATAATAGAAAACAAAAATATATAATAATTGGAGCTTTATGTTTAGTTGTAACTCTACTGTCTATAGGTTATGCTGTATTGTCTGCTACCTTAAGAATTAATGGAACAGCAAAAGTATCAGGTGAAAAATGGAGTGTTGAGTTTGTAGAAAAGCAAGCGAGGACAATACCAAAAGGTAAAGCTGCTTGTGATATTGGTACTATCGCTAATACTTCAGTAACAAACCTATTAGCTAAAGTAAAGGTACCAGGAGATAGTTGTACATTTACTATACCAGTAGAAAATACTGGAACATTGGATGCAAGTTTAGTTGATGTTACTAATAAAGCTTTGTCTTTGTCATATGATGGAAATCAAGAGGATATTGATATCATAAGTAGTTATATAACTTATGATGTTAGATATGGTAACACACAAGTAAATAATGAAACTAATTTTGATAGCATTGATATCTTAGAGCCAGGTGAAAGAGAAACTATAACTTTAAAAGTAGAATTTAAAGAAGAAGCAACACAAATACCAAATGCAGTTGTAACAGTAACAGGATTAGATAGAACTTTTAATTTTGAAAATAAGGTTGGTTCAAGTACTACTAGTCCAACACCTAACACAACTCCAGTGTTCAATGATACAAGTGGAGCTAATCAACCTGTGCTTAGTGACAATATGATACCTGTAGTATATGACGAAACAAGAAAAGAATGGGTAAAACAAAATTTAGATAAAAGTTATGATTATTCACAACAAGTATGGGCTAATGCTGTAACTGTAGTTGAAGATGGAACCCAAACAAGAAGTTATTATAAGAAAGCCAAAGCTGGAACTGTTATATCAATGGAAGATATAAACACAATGTGGGTATGGATACCAAGATATAGTTATACTATTAAGAGTGAAGATGGGGAGAACTATTATGGTAAAGCAAGTTCAGATAATCAAAGTCCAACACAAGAATTACCTGGAGAAATAGATGTTAAGTTTATACCCATAAGTGAAAATGATAGTGATGGTAGTGCTCAATACACAGAAGAAGAACCAACTGGATGGTTTACCCCACCAGGGTTTAAATTTGGAGATAAAGATTTATCAGGGGTTTGGGTAGGAAAGTTTGAGACAGGTTCAATTGATGGAACAGATCATGGAGATGTAGAAACAGATAACTTAGTGGCAATTAAGCCTAATATAACATCTTGGAGAAATATTAGAGTATCAACCTTAGAATTAGTTTCCATGGGATTAACTAAAACTGGAAATGTTTATGGTTTTGATAATACCTATGATAGTCATGCAATTAAGAATACCGAATGGGCACTTATGGTATACTTAACTCAAAGTAAATATGGTAAATATGGAAATGCATTATATACAGGATCTAGTAAAGAAGTTTACATTAACAATTACAATAAGTATGTTACTGGCTGTTCGGGTGGAGCCGGTGCTGCAGATATTTCTTCAGAATGTTCTTATCATTATGATAATTTAACGACAAAAGGACAAGGGACTGGATATGCTGGAGCTGGTGCTTCAACAACTGGAAATGTTTATGGAATATATGATACTAATGGTGGCGCTTGGGAGTATGTAATGGGAAGTTATTCAGCTGGAGGACAAAAATATTCTGGAACAGCAGTGTCAAACAATTCTGGATATGTAGGTAAAATTAATAGTGGAACTGCCGATTTTAGTGAAAATGCTAGAGAATGGCAAGCTGATAAATATTATGACTTTTATACCAGCGGAGATACATTAACAGCATGTAATGGTAACCCATGTAAAGGTCATGCTTTAAATGAGTTTTCACAATGGTATAATGATGGAATGTTTTTTATATTGAGTTCTTACCCATGGCTATATAGAGGTCATGATTATGGCTATAATGCAACAAGTGGAATTTTTGGATTTTCACGTAGTGGTGGTCATGCGTATGGTGGTGCAAGAGGAAATGATAGTTTCCGTATAGTCCTAACCCCTAACAATTAAACATAAAAAAGACTTGGCTAATCGTCAAGTTTTTCTTTTAAATTATCATAAATTTTATAAAGTCTTTGAACATTGTTTTCTAAGAAGTAATAATGAAATATATATGGAATAAATAGTATTATCATAAGAATAAATAAGATAAATAATAAAACATTTTCTAAGGCTAAAAAGCCTAGTAAAAATAAACAAGCAACTATTCCAACAAAGACTGTTACAATTAAATGTATTAGTCTTTCATGTTGAAAAAATTTAATCTTTATAAGGACTTGTTCTAATTCTTCTTTAGATAAGTTCTTTTTCTTTTCTAATTCTTTTATATAGTTTTCTAAGTATTCTTTCATTGTATCTTCTCCGCTAAATTAATATTTTCAAATTTTTCGTCCATTAATAATTCATGTATTTCTTCTTCTTTAGTATCAAGGAAAACTTCTTCTATTCTATCGACACGACATTTTTCAGCTTTAAGAATAGCTTCAACTTTATTAATGGCATCTTCTAATATATCATTAACTACAACGTAGTTATATTTAGATACTTCATTTATTTCTTTATAGGCTTTATTAAATCTTTCAATTATTTTATCATTAGTATCAGTATTTCTTAATTTTAGTCTTTGTACTAATGTTTTTAAAGATGGTGGCATTATAAAGATAAATATAGCTTCAGGTATTAGTTTTTTAATATTAGATGCTCCTTCAATTTCTATTTCTAGGATAACATCTATTCCTTGTTCTAGTTTTTCTTTGATAAAGTTTTTTGGTGTACCATAGTAATTTCCTACATAGTTAGTGTATTCTAAGAAGTAATCTTTTTTTATTAGTTCTTCAAATTCTTCTTTAGATACAAAATTATAAGTTACTCCATCTATATCATTATCACGCATAGGACGAGAAGTTGTAGATATAGATAGAGTTCTAGTTTTATTATCATTTTCTAATAGTCCTTTAATAATACTTCCTTTACCTCCACCACTAGGTGAAGATATAACAATTACTTGACCTGTTTTCTTTTCTTTAATCATAAATCCTCCCATTTAATAGGAAATATTTTTTCCTCTAATTTTTCTTTACTTAGAATATCATAAATAGCTTGAATTTTTAATTCTAATTCTAACATTTCGTCTTTATCTCTTTTTATTTTACTAATTATAGGAATATTTATATCTTTTTTTATGTAATTTAGATAGTTTTTTCCTTTATTATTAAAACCTAGTATTCTAATATATTTAACTTCTTTCAATGAATTAGCTTTATCTTTAGTAAAGTTACATAGTATATGAAGTAACATTCTTTTTATTTTATTTTCTGTAATTCTTTTTTCTTTTAGATTATTTACTAATTCTTGATAAGTATTACTTTTTAATATTTCTTTTTTTAATTTTTTTTCTAAACCAGTATCAACTGTTTGATATTTTAATAAGTTATCTTCTGTTAATATTTTATATTTTAAGAAAGGAAAATATTCTTCAATGAAGTGTAAATCTTGGAGATAATTTAGAGTATAACTTGGAACTTCTTCTTTTATTTCTTTTTTTTCATATAAAGCTTTTCTAATAGCGGTAGCGGATGAGTTATTATTTAATTCTAGACTATGATAATTATTTGTTCTTTTAATTGTTTCATAGGTAATTTTATAATTATTTTTAAGTATTGTTTTTATGTAACTTATTCCTAAGAGATCATTAGGGGTATTAATTTCTTTATTAGTTAAGTCTTTTAGTGCTAATGATAAGCTAGTAGGGTAGTTGTTTCCAAATTTAGAATATATTTTAACTAATTTGTCAAAGTCAGGGTTGTTTATTTCTGCTTTAGCAATTTCTTCTAAGTCATTTACATTATCTGTTTCACTTCCAAAGATAATTCTTTCACAATTTAAGTGTTCTAATATAGTAATGGCACCATAACTAAAGTAATCAGCACTTTGAGTTGCGAATGGGAAAGGTAATTCTACTATTAAGTCGATACCAGCAGTAAGAGCTATTTTTACTTTTTTATCTTTACTAATGATACTAGCTTCTCCTCTTTGAGTAAAGTTAGTACTTAATACTAGTATAATTACATGGTTTTTATATTTTTCTTTTATTTTTTGTAAATGATATAAATGGCCATTATGAAAAGGATTATATTCTGCGATAATACCAATTGCTTTGATAAGTATTCCCCCTTTCTTTGTAAGTATTCTATCACAAAAGTTACTAAATAAAAACATTTATTTACTGTAAAGTGCATAAAATTAAATGTAAAGTTGTAAAGAGTGGTTACAAATATGATATAATAAATTAACTAAAGGGATGATTGAATGAGAGTTGTTGTGGTTGCGGGTGGTACTGGAGGACATATTTATCCAGCTATTGCGATTATTAATAAGATTAAAGAAAAGGAACCAAATAGTTCTATTTTATATATTGGAACAACTGACCGTATGGAAAAAGATATTATTCCGAAGTTAGATATTCCTTTTATAGGAATTGAAATGAGTGGTTTAGATAGAAAGAATATTTTTTCTAATATAAGTGTTTTGAAGAAGTTTATGAAAGCCGTTAAAAAAGCTAAAGAAATTATTAAAGATTTTAGACCAGATGTGGTTGTGGGTGCGGGTGGTTATATAACGGCTCCTGTTTTATATGCCTCTTATAAATTAAATATTCCAGTATTAATTCATGAACAGAATTCTCTACCAGGTATGTCTAATAAGTTTATATCAAAGTTTGCGAGTAAAATATGTGTATCACTTCCTAGTAGTGTTAAGTACTTTCCTGAAGAAAAGGTTGTTTATACAGGAAATCCTAGAAGTGAAGAGATAATTTCTAAAGAAGTTTTTTTGAAGAAAAATTTGGGATTTAGTGAAGATAAAAAGTTAGTAGTTTTAGTGATGGGATCTTTGGGTTCTTTAACAATGAGTGAGAAGATAAGAGAGTTAATTCCTAAATTTAAAGATAAATTTTATCAAGTATTAGTTATTACTGGTAATAATTATTATGATTCTTATAAAGATGTAGAAATTCCTAGTAATGTTAAAGTAGTTGCTTTTTTAGATAATTTAATTAATCTTTTAAAAGATACAGATTTACTTGTATCAAGAGCAGGGGCATCTACTATTGCGGAAATTACAGCTATTGGACTACCAGCTATTTTAGTACCATCTCCTTATGTGACTAATAACCATCAAGAGAAAAATGCGATGGCTTTAGAGGAAAAGGGGGCTTGCTTAATTATTAGGGAAGAAGAATTTTCTTCAGAAAAATTGTTAAAAGAAATCGATAATATCTTTTGTAATAGAGAAATTTATAGTAAAATGAAAGAGGCCAGTAAAAAATTAGGTGTTAATAATTCGGCAACTAGAATATATGAGGAAATTAGAAAGATTATTAGGTGAAGATATGAGTGATTTAATTGAAAAACTTAATTCTTTAAATATAGGTAAAGTAGAAGAGAATGTTTCTTTGAGTAAGCTAACTACTTATAAGGTAGGTGGCCGTGTTAAGGCATTAGTTTATCCTAAGGATATTTCTTCTTTAACTAGGCTATTACGTTTTTTAAGGGGAGAAAATATTCTTTTTAAGGTAATAGGTAATGGTAGTAATCTTTTATTTAGTGATAAGTTTTATGATGGGGTTATTATTAAGTTAAGTGAGTTTAATGATATTAAATTTTTAAATAGAGAAAAAATTAGAGTAGGGGCTGGATTTTCGTTAATGAAGTTAAGTTTATTAGCGGCAAGAAAGGGTCTTACTGGTTTGGAATTTGCATCTGGTATTCCAGGAAGTATTGGTGGCAGCGTTTTTATGAATGCGGGAGCTTATAAGAGTGATATGGGCTATGTTGTTAAGGAAGTTAAAGTGTTGACACCAGATTTTAAAGTAATTACTTTAGAGAATAAGGAAATGAATTTTCATTATCGTACTTCTTTTTTGCAGAGACATCCTGATTATATTTGCTTAGAAGTTTTAATAAAATTAAAGAAGGGTAAAAGGGAAGCTATTGAAGAGGTAATTAAAGAAAGAAAAAAAAGGAGATTGGACTCTCAACCATTAGAATACCCATCAGCAGGAAGTGTTTTTCGTAATCCTCCGGGAATGTTTGCGGGTGAATTAATTGAAAATATTGGCTTAAAGGGTAAAAGAATAGGTGGAGCTATGGTTAGTAAGAAACATGCTAATTTTATAATAAATTATCAGAAGGCAACTAGTAACGATATAAAAAAATTAATCGATTTAGTACATAGTGAAGTCTTAGAAAAATATAATGTCGATATGAAAATAGAACAAGAATTTGTAAATTGGGAGTAAGATATGGCTAAAAAAATAGTTAAGAAGAGAAAATTGAAAGTATTTAATTTTTTATTAGTTCTTTTGATTTTAACAGGACTATTTTTTGGCGTTAAATTATATTTGGATGTTCCTCTTAAAAATATAATTATTAAGAATAGTACTTATTTAAATGACGATTATATTATTGATTTAGCTAAGATAAGGAATTATCCTAAGTATTATTATTTTTCTACTTATAAGATAAAGAAGAAATTAGAGAAGTCTTCTTATATTAAGTCGGTTAAGGTAAAGAGGAGTTTTTTTCATGTTTTAACTATTGAAGTAGTTGAAAGTATACCTCTTTTTTATGATAGTGTTTCTAAAAAGTATGTTTTAGATACTAAAAAAAAGGTAGATAGTGATGCGATATCTTCTTCTTTTAGGGTACCAAGAGTTATTAATGAAGTTCCAGATAATAAGTATAATAAACTTATAAAATCAATGGGTCTTATAAGTAAAGATATTTTAGGGAAAATATCAGATATTGAGTATCAACCAAATAATTTAGATAAGGATCGTTTTTTACTTTATATGGATGATGGTAATATGGTTTATTTGACATTAACTAAGTTTAAGACAATGAACTATTATAATAAGGTTTTAAGTCAACTAGAGGGACATAAAGGTATTCTTTATTTAGATAATGGTAATCACTTTCAAATAAAGGAGTAGATATAGTGAAGAAATATTTAAAGTATATATTATTATTTCTTTATTTTAGTGTATGCTTAATTATATGCTATACAGTATTTAGAAATGATACTTTTGTTAATTATGGCTTTAGCTACGCTATTAGTAGAGGAGAAATACCATATAGAGATTTTAATTTAGTTGTACCCCCTCTTTCCCCATTAATTTATTCGATATTTTTACTTTTTAATAAATCTATTTTAACTTATTATTTGACACAAGCTTTTTTCTTAACAGTATTTTCTTATTTTATTTTTAAGTTACTTGGTAATAAGGGATATTTATTTTTACTTTTAATGATGTTACCTTTTCCTATTGCCTTTGTTAGTTGTATGTATCCAGGATATAATTTTTTAGTATTTTTTCTTTTAATAGTTTTAATTTATTTAGAAAAAGAAAAGAAAAGTGATTTATTAATTGGGCTTATTATAGGATTTATTTTTTGTACTAAGCAAACACTAGGGGTTTTAGTATTACCTAATATTTATTTTTTATTTAAGGATAGAAAAAAGTTTGGTAAAAGAGCATTAGGTTTTTTAATACCAGTAGGAGTAATGTTTTTATATTTATTAATTACTAAGAGTTTATATCAATTTATTGATTTATGCTTTTTAGGTTTGTTTGATTTTAATAATAGTAATTCTTATGTTAATATTTTTTATTTAATAGTACTAATTGTATCAATAGGATTAGTTTTATTTAAAATAATTAATAATAAAAAAAATATTATTAATTATTATGTTTTGTTTTTTGTAATTATAAGTATTCCAATAATTGATTTTTATCATGTTTCTTATTTTACTTTAGCAGTAATTTTGCTTTTTTTAATGGATTTTAAACTAAAAAGAAATATAGTAAAACAAAGTATTCTTTTTATGGTTAGTATTAGTAGTATATGGATGTTTATACAGGTTAAGTATATTGATAACTTTACTATTTCTAGTTTACATAATTTTCCTTTCTTAGTTGCGTCAAATGATTATTTTAAATTTATTAAGGAAGTTGATGATTATACTAAGACATTAGATAAGAAAGTAATTTACTTAGTAAGAGGTACAGAAGATTATTTATTTAAAATTATGAATGATAAAGATATTACTTATTTTGATTTGCCTAATTATGGTAATTATGGTTATAATGGAGTAGAAAAAATACTAAATAAACTAAAAAAAGAAAAAGGTTATTTTATCTTAGATAGCAAATTATATAAGGAAAATCCTCCTACTCAACAATATGTAGTGGAATTATCTACTTATATAAGAGATCATGGTAAAATGGTTAAGAAAATAGGTAGTTTTGAAATATTTTTAAAAGAGTGATATAATCTGAAGGTAGGGAGTGGAGTTTATGTTTGTAGGCTATTACAATAAGAGTATTATTTTAACATTTATAGGCTTATTTTGTACTATTTTGGGATTAAAATTTTCTTTTGATAATAATTATGTTATGGCATTAGTTTTTTTACTACTTTCTGGTTTATGTGATACTTTTGATGGAACAGTTGCTTCTTTAGTTAAAAGGAATAAAGAAGAAAAACTTTATGGTATTCAATTAGATTCATTAGTTGATATTATATGTTTTGGACTTTTTCCTATTATTATATGTTTTAATTTAGGGTATAATTCTTTTTATAATATTATAGTTTACTTTATTTTTCTTTTTTGTGGAGTTAGTAGATTAGCTTATTTTAATGTCGATAAAGATAATCAAAAATACTTTAGAGGACTTCCTATTACAATGAGTTCTTTTATCTTAAGTTTAGTTATGTTAATTACAATAAAAGAAATTTTTGTTATGATTAGTTTATTAATACTTTCTTTTTTATTTATTTTTAATTTTAAAATACCTAAGTCAAGTTTAAGTATTAAGATATTATATTTAATAATAGGTCTTTTAATTATTGGCTTGTTATTTACTAAGATGTGAGGTTGATATGAAAGATAGAAGTATAAAGCTTTTTTTTAATTTTTTTCTTATACCTTTAATGTTAATAATAGTTATGTTTTTATGGTATGGTTTTTTAAATAATTTAAAAATAGAAGCTGTAAGTATAAAGAGTAGTATTTTAACATTAATTATACTTGATTTAGTAAATTTAATAATTCTTTTTTTTACTAAAAGTACTAAGAAGTCTTTATTAATAATAACTATTTTTTTGTTTGTATTAGTTATTATTAATCAATATAAAATGATTTATATGAGTACACCTTTATTTATAAGTGATGTTAATTTTTTACAAAATTATAAAAATATTACGACATTTACAGGGAATTCTTTTTTTAAAGTTACTTGGGAAATATTTAGTAAGTCTTTTATTTTTATAATAGGGTTTATAGTAATTATCTTTTTAATTAATAAAGTAAATGTTGATTTTGATAGAAAAAATGTGTGGTATAAGAGTTTAATAAGTTTTATTATTTTTACTTTATTTATAATTTTTAGTAGTCTTTTTAAGAATTTTACTTTAAAGTTGGTGTATCAAGATGTAGTAAGAAAACTTGATATTTATGATGGTTATAATGAACTGTATGGCTATTATGGATTAGTTGGGGGAATGTATTATCAATATTTAAATAATTTGGTTTCAATAAAACCAGATGGTTATAGTGAAGATAAAGCTAAAAAGTTAGAGGAAAGTATTAGTGGTTCTAGAGGTGATATAGAGGGCGCTAATATAGTGGTAATATTATCAGAGTCTTTTTTTGATATTAGTAAGTTAGATAAAAATATTACTTTTGATAAGGAAGCAACAAAGAACTTTAATTTATTAAAGAAAAAGGGAAAAACTATTCAAATGCTTAGTCCAGTTTTTGGTAGTATGACTAGTAATGTTAGCTTTGAATTATTAACTAGTACTAATACGACTTATTTTGATGAGGGGTACGTTCCTTATTTAGATTTATATAAAGATTTTTCTAAAAGACCATCACTCGTTTATGAATTAAAGAAAGCAGGGTATGATACTACTTTAATTTTAGGAAGTGATTCTTATAATTCAAAAGATATTATGAAGAGTATTGGTTTTAATAATTATCTTTTAAAAAATGATAAAAAGTATCGTAAGGGAAGATATGTGTCTGATTCTTATTTAGGAGATGTTTTAATAGATAATTTAAAAGGTCATAATAAAAAGTTTGTTATGTTAGAGACAATGCAAGCTCATATGCCATATGAAAAGAATAAATATCAAGAGTATGATTTGAAGGTTAAAAAGTCTGATTTAAGTCAAGAAAATCAAGATGTTATGCTTAGTTATGCACAAGGAATTTATGATGCTGATTTAATGCTTAAGAGAGTTTATGATTATATAGAAAAACAAAATGATAAGTATATATTGTTGTTTTTTGGGGACCATTTACCTTTACTAAAAAATAAAGATTATAAGCAAGTTTATGATTATTTAGATTATTTTAATACTAATAATTCCTTAGTAAATACTTTTAGAAAGTATAATACTGAGGCTTTAGTACTTAGTAATTTTGACTTAGATATAGAATTTCCTAGGTATTTAGGGTATGATATGCTTTTAAATACAATAGTTCATAAATTAGATGTTGAGGTTGAACCTTACTTTACTTATACATATGAAACGAGCAAGAAACTACCTGTATATAATCATTATGTATTAGTTACTAATAATGGAAAATTAGAAAAGAATTTTTCTAAAGAAGAAAAAAAGATTATTAAAGAAAGAAGTTATGTTACTTATAAAGAATTTATAAAGAGGTGATATATTTGTTTAAGAAAAATTTTAAATATATAATTATCTTTTTATTAGTATTTTTCTCTATGTCTTTTTTCTTTAGTGCGATTGATGGAGATGTATTGTGGAATTATGGCTTTAGTTACGCTATTAGTAGAGGAGAAATACCTTATGTTAATTTTAATATGATAGTACTTCCATTTTATTCTTTTATAATGGCTATACCACTTTTATTATCACATAATATAATTATTTATTATTTAGTTAATAGTTTATTACTAACTATTATGTTTTATTATTTATTTAAAATGTTTTCTTATAAAGCTTATTTGTTACTTATATTATTAATTTTTCCTTTACCATCAGTAATTTTTCCTACTTATAATATGTTTTTACTTTTCTTGTTGATAGTGATTATTTATTTAGAGAAGAATGATAAAAATGACTATTTAATAGGACTTTTATTAGGATTTAGCTTTTTAACTAAGCAAACGGTAGGCTTTTTTATGTTATTTCCTAGTTTGTATTATATAAAGAAGGATTTTAAAAAAGTAAAGAAAAGATTAGTAGCTTTTTCTTTATGTATGATAATTTTTATTATTTATCTTATTTTAAGTAAAAGCTTGTACCAATTTATTGATTTATGTTTTCTAGGTATGTTTGATTTTTCAAAGAGTAATGGGAGGGTTTTTAATATATTCTTCTTTATTTCTATTGTAATGGTTATTTTTATTATAAGAAGAATTATAAAGAATAGAAAAGATTTAATTAATTATTATGTTTTAGCTTTTTTTACAATATTGTTACCTTTATTTGATTTGAATCATTTTGAATTTTTCTTATTTGCTTTTAGTCTTCTTTATTTGGATAAATTAAAGATTAAAGAAAAAGCTATTGTATTAAATACTTTTATTTTTATAATTTCTTATATTATTATTTTTATGGGATTTGTTTTACATTTTAAAGTTACTTATCCAAATCATTATCATAACTTTGAAAGTAGGCTTTTAATAAATAGTAGTGGAGAATTTATAATTAGAGATAATCTTAATAATTTTATAAAGAAAAATAAGGATAAAAGGATAGTTATTTTAAGTAGTGAAGCTTATTTCTATAAGATTACTAATGAACTTGATATAGATTATTTTGATTTATTAAATTATGGTAATCATGGATATAATGGTACAAAGAAATTGAAAAAAATGATAGATAAATTAGATAAAGATACTTTATTTATAGTTAGTTATGATGAGTATATGAAGAAAGATAAGTATAATAGGCAGCAGATAAATAAAGAAGTGATGGAGTATATTATTTCTAGAGGTAAGCTTGTTGAAGAGATAAATTGCTTTAGAGTTTATAAATTGGATTAAAAACTATTTTACAAATTTTTAATTTACTAGTATAATTGATTTAAAGATAAGGAGATGCCAATATGGATAATATTTATGCGGGAATAGAATTAGGTAGTCATAGTATTAAAATTGTGGTTGTGGAAAAAAAGCATGATAAGTTTAATGTATTAGCATCTACTTCTATGAAATCTAAAGGAATAAAAGATGGGCAAATTACTGATACAAAGATGGCTGTTATGGCGGTAAAAAAGGCTCTTAGTAATATTGAAGAATTATTAGGATTTAAGATAAGTAAGGTAATTGCGGCTGTTGCGCCTAATGATTGTAAGATGGATATTGCGAAGGGGAGTGTAGAAATATCTGATTATAATAGTATTAGTGGAACAGATATAAGTAATTGTATAAATGATGCGGTTAAAGAGATGGATTTGAAGGAAGAAGAGCTAGTTACAGCTATTCCTATTTCTTTTACAGTTGATGAGAAGAATGAATATAAGGATCCAAAGAAGATGCGTGGTAGTAGGCTAGATGTTAAGGTTGTTGTTAGTACGGTGGAGAAGGAACCTTTATATAGAATTCTAGAAGTTTTAAAATTAAGTGGTTTAGAGGTTGTTGATATAGCTTATACTTCAACGGGAGATTATTATACTGTTAAAAGTAAAAAGCTAGACGAGTTAGTTGGAGCAATTATTAATATTGGAGAGACTAAGACTAATGTTGCGATATATAATAAGGGAATACAAATAAAAAACTCAGTTATTCCTATTGGTAGTAAAAATGTTGATAAAGATATTGCTTATATTTATAAAATTGATCTAAAAGATTCAAAGAAATTAAAAGAAAATTTCGCAACGGCAGTTAGTAAAAACGCTGATAATACCGATGTTATTAAGATTACAACAAATGAAAATGAGGAAAAAGAAATTACACAAGTTGAGGTTTCTAAAGTAGTAGAGGCTAGAGTTAAAGAAATATTAAAACTTGCGAAAAATGAAATAAAAAACTTAACAAATAGAGAAATACGTTATATAATAGTAACAGGTGGCTTAAGTGAGATATCGGGTTTTCAAAGTGTTGTTGACGATGTCTTTGGCTTTGTTGCTAAGGTATGTAATATCTTAACGGTTGGTGCTAGACATAATAAATACAGTAGTTCTTTGGGGGTAGTTAAGTATTTTGATGATAAGTTAGCGCTAAGGGGTAAAAGTTTTAATATGGTTGATGAAGAAGAAATTAAGAGTATAATAGATAAAAAAGATGTTAGTAATGTTGAAGGTGAGGAAAATATAACAAGTAAGTTATTTAGACACTTTTTCAATGATTAAGGAGGATAAGGTATGATAGGCTCATTAGAAATGGATCAATTAGCAAAAATAAAAGTAATTGGCCTAGGTGGTGGCGGTGGAAACGCTATTAATCGAATGGTTGAATCTGGTGTTAAGGGTGTTGAATTTATCGCTGCTAATACTGATTTACAAGTATTAAATGCATCTAAGGCTGATGTAAAAATTCAAATAGGCGCTAATTTAACAGATGGATTAGGTGCTGGAGCTAGACCAGAAATTGGTAAGGAAGCAGCATTGGAGTCTAAAAAAGAAATAGAAGAAGCATTAACTGGTGCTGATATGGTATTTATTACTTCTGGTATGGGCGGAGGAACTGGTACAGGTGCTGCTCCAATAGTTGCGGAAATTGCTCAAGGACTTGGAGCCTTAACTGTTGCGATAGTAACAAAACCATTTTCTTTTGAAGGTAAGAAAAGAATGGATAATGCTATTGCAGGTATTGAAGAGTTAAAGAAACATGTTGATACTTTAATAGTTATTCCAAATGATAGATTAAGAGAAATAATCGATAAGACAACACCAATGTTAGAGGCTTTTAAAGAAGTTGATAATGTTTTACGTCGTGGTGTTCAGTCAATTTCTGATTTGATTGCGGTAGTTGGACTTGTAAACTTAGACTTTGCTGATGTAAGAGCAGTAATGGAAAAATCAGGTCGCGCTATTATCGGTATTGGTATTGGTATGGGTGAAGATAGAGCAATTGAAGCGGCTAGACAAGCTGTTTCTAGTCCATTACTTGATGCCTCTATTGAAGGGGCAACGGATGCTATTGTTAATATTACTGGTGGTGTAAACTTAACTTTGTTTGAGGCTGAACAAGCTGCTGAAGTAGTTAGAGCTGCTGCTAATACAGATATTAATACTATTTTCGGTTCTGTAATTAATGAGAACTTATCAGACGAAGTTATAGTTACAGTTATCGCAACAGGCTTTGATAAAGCTAAGAAGGCTGCGGAAGCTGCTACTGTATCACAAGCAACTCCACTAAGAAGAGTTGAACAAGTAAGTAAGCCAGCTCCAGAAGTATTACAGGACGAAGAAGACGAAGAGGATGATGATCCAACACCAGCAGGTAGTGATTATGAATTACCTCCGTTCTTAAGAGATAGAAATTATTAAAAATCAAAAATCTAATTCAATATTAGGTTTTTTTTAGGAGGAAGAATGGATTTAAATGGAAAGGTTGCTTTAATTACAGGAGCAACAAGAGGAATAGGTTTAGAAATAGCAAGAGTTTTCTTGGAGAATAAGGCTAAAGTAGTTATCTTAGGGTCTAGAGAGGAAACAGTTAATAAGGCAATAGATATTTTGAAAAGTGAAGGCTATGAAGTAGATGGCTTTTACCCTGATTTAGGAAATTATTTAGAAGTAGAAGAGGTTGTTTCTAATGTAGTAGAAAAATATGGCAAAATAGATATCTTAGTTAATAATGCAGGTATTTCTGCTAATAAGAAAATTGAAGATACTAGTTCAAAAGATTTTCAGGATATTATGTCTTTAAATGTTAATGCAATATTTAATATGACTAAAGCCGTTGTTTATTACATGAAGAATGAAAAGAATGGTGTTATTATAAATACTAGTTCAATGGTAAGTATTTATGGACAACCATCAGGAGTAGGATATCCTACTAGTAAATTTGCAGTTAATGGTATGACTAAGTCTTTAGCTCGTGAACTTGCACCTTTTAATATAAGAGTAAATGCTGTTGCGCCAGGAATTATAAATACTGATATGGTTAAAAATTTACCTAAAGAAATGATTGAACCATTAATAAAAACAATTCCTTTAGGTAGAATAGGAGAAGTACGAGATGTGGCAAATGCTTTTCTTTTCCTAGCAAGTGATTTAGCTAGTTATATTACTGGAGAAATTCTTCAAGTAGATGGGGCTGCGAGGAGTTAAAAAAGTAAATTTAAGTAAATTTTAAAAAAAATATAAGTAAACTATGGAAATGTTTACTTTTTTTTGTTATACTGGTATTGGATACGAATTGTTTAATAAGAAGAATAAAGAGGCTATTTATATGAAGAAGAGAAGATTAATAAAAATATTTATCCTTTTGGTACTTTTTTCTACTGGTAGTACTTATGCCAAAGAAAAAATAAATGATGCTTTAGATAAAGAGTGGTATTGTAATATAGTTAAAGGCAATGCTCTTAATAATTATTTTTCTTTTCCATCTGTAGAAGAGGGATTAGGATTAAAAATAGAAGATTATGAGACAAGTGCTGATTATGATGATGCCGTTGATTACTATAATTTGGAGAATTATCGTATTACTTTAAATTTTAAATCTGAAAAAAAGGCTAATATTGGTTGGACAAGTTTATTGTATAATGATAAGTATGAGGAAAGTAAGCATGTTGAAAAGAATTATAATTATTCTTTAGATGGAAAAAGTGGTACTTTTACAAGAAAAGGAGAGATTATTCCATTTGCTTTAGAAAATGATGTTTTAGCGATACCAAGTCAAAATGTTGTATGTTATGCTAATTTGATAGAGGCTCAAAAACATTATAATTTATATGAATTAAATGAAAACTTTGATAAGAAAAGAGCTGATAAAGAAGGCTTTGTTATAGATGGTAGTGTTTTAAAAAAATATATTGGTACGAAAAGAAAGTTGATTTTACCAAGTACTATTAATGAAATTAGTGATTTTGATAGTGATAATGTTTATTATTTTAGTACTTTAGTAGTACCTAGTAATGTTTTAAAGATAGATGATGATGCTTTTCAATATTTAAGTACAGAAGAATTAGTATTGATGGATGGGGTTTTGGAAATTGGTAATGAGGCTTTTTTAGACTCTGACTTTGTAGATATTTATTTACCTGCTACTATAAGTAAGATTGGTAGTAATGCTTTTGGTAGTAAATTGGTGGAAAAGCCTACTTTCCATGTAGTTAGTGGGTCTTATGCGGATAATTACTTGAAAAATAATTATTCTACAACGGATATTAATATTGAGTATGATTATGAAGCCAATGCTTCACTTGTAGAAGATGCTAAGAATTATGTAGATTATACATATAAAGAGATAAAGTCTTTTATTAATTCTAATGGCTTTGGAATTAGAGATAGAGTGTTATATGCTTGTAATAAGAAAGCTAGTAAGGTAGTTGTACCTAATGAAGTAGAAAGAATTGCTACGGATGCTTTTTCTGATTATTATAATTCTAAAGTTAAGACAGTAATTATTCCATCTAGTGTAAAGACAGTTGAATATGGTAGTTTTTCTTTTACAAGTGCTAAGACAATTATTTTTGATAAAGGTGTTGAGAAACTAGAGAGTGAGGCATTTGCAGATGCTTACTTGAAAGATATTTATTTACCATCAACCATTACTAAAGTAGGTAAGAGCCTCTTTGAAACAGAAGAAGGCTTAGAAGGAACTACTTTCCATGTAGAAAAAGACTCTGTTATTGCTAAATACTTGGAAGATAATCCTCCTTTAGGAGATTACAAGATAGTTTATGATTATGATAAAGCAGCAAGTCTTATTGAAGATGCTAAGGGTAGTTTAAATATGAAGATTATTATAATTGCTGGTGTTGTAATTGTAATATTAGTAATAGTTATTTTACTTAGCAGTTTGAAGAAGGGCAAAAAGGACGAGAAGCTTGAAGAATTAAAGGAAAATAATCATAAGAGAAGATTTAGAAGTTTAAATAAGAATATTGTAAGTAGTGAAGAAAAGTATTCTGAACCAGAAATTATAACTTCTAGTCAAATTAATAATTTTGAAAATGACGAAGAAGTTAGTGAAACTCCTAAACAAGAAGGTCTTCCTGATATAGTTCAAAATGATATGGTAAATGAGGAAATACCTCTTAGTGATGTAGCTCAAGATAATATTGAGAATGAAGTTCCTATTAACAATGTGGTTCAAAGCAATATTGAAAATGCAGGAGCACCTCTTGTTGATGTTGTTCAAAATAATACAGAAGTTAGTGCTGAAGTTCTTCCACAAGAAAATAGTAATGTAGTAGAAAATGCTATTGATGTTACTGAAGAGAGTGGTGAAGAAATAAATCCACTGGAAAATTATAATAATATGATGGAAAGTATTAATAATATAGAAAATGAAGATATACTTCCACAGGAAAGTTTAGAAACAGAAGAAGAGAAGATAGAATTTTCAAATGATGAGCCAGTGATTCACGATACTAATGTTAAAGAAGACGACGAAGTAATTTAAAAGGTTGAAAAGCCTTTTTCTTTTGGATAAAAAATTATTTGACAAGATAAAACTTTTGTACTATAATAAATTAGGCAGTCGAAAAATAGTTTATTAGGAGGTGATATTTTGAAATTATTAGTAGAGTTTAATGATAAGAAAAATATAGATATGACTTATTGTGATGGAGTTATTTTATCTTTAGAAAATTATTCAGTTACAGGTAAAGATACTTATTCTTTAGAAGAAATATGTGATATTACTAATAAATATCAAGGAAAAGAAATTTTTGTTAGTTTAAATAAAAACTTTTTTAATAAGGACTTAGAGGGTTTAAGAGAAGTATTATTAAGACTTGATAAAATGAATATAAAGGGTATTTTCTTTTATGATATAGCTGTTCTTCAATTAAAAAGAGAATTAAATTTAAAAGTAGATTTAGTTTGGAGTCAGACACATATGGTCAATAATTATAAAACATGTGATTATTACTTTGAAAAAGGAGTTAAATATGCTTTATTGGGAAAAGAACTTACTTTAGAAGAAATAATAGAAATTATTAAGAAAAGCTCTATTATTTCAATGGTTGAAGTTGTAAGTAGGGCTAGTATTGCTTTTTCTAAGAGAAAATTATTAACTAATTTTTATCATGATTTAGGTAAAGATCCTCAAAAAGAATTAATAATACATGAGAAAGTTTCTAATGAAAATTATATTGTTAAGGAGAAAAAAGATGGTACAGCTTTTTATAAGGAAAAGCTTACTAATGGTACTTCTATTATAAAAGATTTATTTGATATAGGATGTTCTTATATTATTATGAGAGAAGATTTGGAAGAATTTAATATTCTTTTAAAAGATACTTATAAATATATAGAAAATAATTGCCAAGATGAGAGTTTTATTTTAAAATATAAGAAATTGGGAGATTATACAAACTTTTTCTTTAAGAAAACAATTTATAAGGTGAAGAAAAATGGGTAGAATAGAGTTACTTGCACCAGCTGGTGATTTAGAGAGATTAAAAGTAAATTTGTTATATGGCGCTGATAGTGTTTATATTGGTGGAGAAAGCTATGGATTAAGGGCTAACGCTACTAATTTTACTTTGGAAGAAATTAAAGAAGGATGTAGTTTTGCACATAAGTTGGGGAAAAAAGTTTTTTTAACTTTAAATATCGTTTTTCATAATGAAGATATGGAGGATGTTTTTTCTTATATTGATAAAGTTGTAGAGTGTGGAATTGATGCTTTTATTGTAAGTGATGCTTTTATAATTAGCTATATAAAGAAAAATTATAAGAATGTTGAAGTTCATTTATCAACGCAAAATTCAACTAGTAATATTGATGCGGTTAAGTATTTTAAAAATGAGGGTGTAGATAGAGTTGTTTTAGCTAGAGAAGTTGGTAAAAATGACATTAAGGAAATTATTGATGAGACAGGTATTGATATAGAAGTTTTTATTCATGGAGCTATGTGTACTTGCTATAGTGGAAGATGTGCTTTATCTAACTATGTTACTAATAGAGATGCTAATAGAGGAGGATGTGCTCAAGTTTGTCGTTTTGCTTTTAGTTGTAAAGAAGAAAAAGATTTTACTTTTGCAACTAAAGATTTAAACATGGCTAAGTATATTAAAGATTTGATAGATATAGGTGTTAAGAGTTTAAAAATAGAAGGAAGAATGCGTTCTTTATACTATTTAGCTACAGTAATTGGTTCTTATAGAAAAATAATTGATGGTATTTATGATAATACTTTAACTGGTAAGGAGTTTAGTATTTTAGAAGAAAGATTGAAGAAGGTTGCTAATAGAGAAACATCAAGCCATTACTTTTTAAAAGAGGCTGATTATAATGATCAATACTATACTGGTCGAGTAGAAGTATCTAATCAAGATTATTTGGGATTAATAACAGGTTATGATAAAGAAAATAATTGTTTAGTTATGGTAGAAAGAAATTATTTTAAGCCAGGTGATAAGACAGAGATATTTACTCCTAGTGGAAAAACTTATAGTTATGTAATTGATAAAATATATGATAAAGATATGAATGAGCTTGAAGTGGCAAGGCATCCTGAAGAAGTTTTAAAGTTGAAATTTCCATTGGAATTAGAGCCATATTCAATGATTAGATTAGTTTAGAGGTGATATGATAATTGAAACCGATGAAAAAATATCAAAATTAAGACCTATGATGAAGATTAGTGAATTAGTTCCATATTTAAAAAAGAAAAATATTAAGTTTGAAAAAATAAGTGAACAAGAAGCAGAAGACTATTTAAGAAATAATAATAATTACTATAATTTAACATCATATAAACACAATTTCTTGAAATATCCATCTCCAGCTGGTGAATATGAAGGATTATATCAAGACTTAGATTTTGCATATCTTAAGGATATGGCTATTATAGATCATAGAGTTAGATTATTATTTTTTAAAATAATTATTGATATTGAGCATTATTTGAAAATAAGAATATTAAACCTAATTGAGAATATTGAACAAGAAAATGGATATAGAGCAGTTAATATGTATTTAGAAAAAGATTTTAATGATGAAAAGTTTCCTAAAAAAGTACATAATAGTATCTTTAAAAAAGTCGGAAGTGAATATTATAATAAAATTTTTTCTAAATATGATATAGATCAAGATCAGCAATTAGAAAATATTCCTATATGGGAATTTCTTGAAATAATCACATTTGGTGAATTAGTTAATTTTTATGAATTCTTTTCAAAGGAATATAATTTAAAAAATGAATTAAAAAATATATTTATTCTAAGGGAAATAGTTAAACTTAGAAATGCTGTTGCTCACAATTCTTGTCTGTTATCAGATCTTGATAGAAAAGATAATAGTTATGTGCCAGATTATAAAATTATCAATTATTTAAATGACTGTGAAATTGGGAAAGAAACTAGAAGTAATAAATTAAGTAATTCTAGAATAAGACAAATGACTTATGCTTTATATATATGTTTAATGAAATAGTAACTAGTGAAGGTATTAAGAAAAATGTGACTAAAGATATCAATGAATTGTTTTTTGAAAGAATAATTCATCATAAAGAGTACTATAATAATAATGGACTATTGAAATCTGTGTATTTATATTTTAAAAAGATTATTGAAAAAAACTATAATGTAAATTAATGCAAATTCAGGTTAAAATAGTTTGACATGATCATTAATATATGGTACTATGATTATGCAAGGAAAAAATGGTAATACATTTTTGCAAGGGCACTATCTTACGGTAGAGCCCTATTTTTCTTTTTATTATTTGTTATAAGAACTTGCTGATGTTATTGATTATTGGCAGATAAATTAGGTGTTGATGCTAAACAAATAGTATTAGATAAAAAAAGACAGCAAAAAAATATCCTATTGAAAAAGCAAAGGGTGTTAGTATAAAATATAATAAGTTTAGAGGTGATATTATGAAGTATATGGAAGAAGTAAAGAGAAATTTTTTAAATAAGGAGAAATTTTTAGAGGATTATGCTACTAAGAGTAGTGATGCCATTAGATTGGTTAAGGAAAAAGAAGATTATCGTCCTCCATATTTTCATGATATTGATAGAATAATTCATTCTTATTCTTATACAAGATATTTGGATAAGACGCAAGTATTTACAAGAAGTAATAATGACCATATAAGTAAGAGAATTACGCATGTTCAATTAGTTAGTAAGATTGCTAGAACGATAGGGAGGGCTTTAAATTTAAATGAAGATTTAATTGAAGCTATTGCTTTAGGCCATGATATTGGTCATACTCCTTTAGGCCATGCCGGAGAAGCTATATTAAATGAAATATCTTTGCGTGAATTAAATGAGTATTTTGCTCATAATATTCAAAGTGTAAGGCATTTAATGGAAGTTGAAAATAATGGAAGAGGTCTTAATTTAACTGTTCAAGTCCTTGATGGTATTATGTGTCATAATGGAGAAATGCTTGATAATGTTTATATGGCTGTTAATAAAAGTAAGGATGAATTTTTAGATAATTTAAAACTTTCTTATAAAGATTTAGGGGCATCTGCTAAAGTGCATCCTATGACATTAGAAGGCTGTGTTGTTAGAATTAGTGATGTGATTGGTTATATTGGAAGGGATATAGAAGATGCTATTATGATAGGTAAGATTAAAAGGGAAGATTTACCTAAGAAGATAAGTAGTGTTTTAGGGGATAATAATAAAGATATTGTTAATAATATAATTAATGATATTATTGAAAATAGCTTTGGCAAGCCTTATATTAAAATGAGTAAGAGGGTATATGATGCTTTATTTAGTTTGAAGAAATTTAATTATGCACATATTTATAAGTATAGTTTAACTGATAAAGAAAGACAATATTATAAAGATGGTATGAATAAGTTATTCTATGAATATTTAAATGATATAATACATAATAATAAAAAGAGTATTATATTTAAAATATTTTTAAATAATCAAGTAAAAAAATATATGGAAAATACTTCTGATAAAAGAAAAGTAATTGATTTTATTGCTGGTATGACTGACGAGTTATTTATGAGTGAAGTAAAAAGAGTTTGCAAAAATTAGGAAAAAGTGCTATAATATGTCTACTTCTTTGGAAAGAGTTTTTTACTCCTTGCAAACTAGTGAAAAATGTGCTATACTATAGCGAGTTGAGTAAATATGTAGTTAATTTTTAATAGAGGTGAAGAATTATGGGAAATAAAAATACTGTTTATTTAACACAAGAAGGTTTAGACGAATTAAAAGAAGAGTTAGATAATTTGATAAATGTAAAAAGACCTGAAAATATTCAAGCTATTAAAGAGGCAAGAGCTTTAGGCGATTTATCAGAAAATGCTGAGTATGATGCTGCTCGTAATGAACAAGCTGTTATTGAAGCTCGTATTAAACAATTAGAAAAAATGTTAGAAAATGTATCAATTATTACAGAAGTTTCTAAAGATAAAGTTAGCATTGGTAATACTGTTTCTATTAAATATGTTGATGATGACGAAGAAGACGAGTATAAAATAGTAGGTAGTCAAGAAGCTGACCCATTTGAAAGTAAAATTTCTAATGAAAGTCCTATTGCGCAAGCTTTATTTGATCATAAAGTTGGCGATGTTGTTACTGTCGAAAGTCCTAATGGTAACTATGAGATAGAAATAATTGATATTAAATAATATAATTCGACAAATATTGATAAGAAAATAGTTTACTTTAATAGTAACTATTTTTTTGTCGAGGTTATGTTATGAAAGTACTTATTTATTTTTTAATTATGTTTTTTAATTTTAAAGATTATTATAATGAAGAAGTTATTCCTATTTATGATAAAAATGGTCAAATAATACAGATAAATTATAATATTACTTTAGGTAATAAGAAATACTATCTTATAAAGCCAGATATATTTGGGGCTTTAAGAGAGTATAAAAGTATTGATAAAAATTCTTTTGTTAAAGTAGTTGTTAGGATAAAAAATAAAAATTATCAATATGTAGAAAACTCTTTTAATATAGAAACAGATAGTTTTATTAATGATAAAAGTAATTATAATTTTTTAAATATTGAGGGATTTGATGGTAAGAAGATAAATTCTATTTTTATTCCATATAAAAGAAATTTAGAAGAAAAAGAAAATGATTTAGAAAAGATAAAAGATGCTTATGATAACTTTTATCTTAATATTTTAGATTTTTCTTATGATGGGAAAATTTATTATAATATGGATAATTATAAAGATATAGAGTATAAAAATGGTTTTACTTTGTATATTAGAATAAATGAAAATTACTTGGATATTTATAAAGATTATAATTATTATGGAGAAATATCTTTTAAAGTTAAAAAGGTAGTTGATTAATTTATATAAATTTAGTAGAATTTTCTTAGGTGAAGTTATGAAAGAGTTATACAAAGAAACTAAAAATTTTATTTTGATTTCTTTATCAGTTTTAATAATAGGTACTTTCTTAATATTTGAACTTATTAATTATGTAGATATTAACAATAATGATAGTAAAAGAAGTGTAAATGTAATCTATGAAATAGATTAGTAAATAAAAAAGTGAAAAAAAGTGAAAAAAAGTGTTGACTTTTTGATGGTTTACGCGTAAACTATTACTAGTCGAGAAAAAAGGAAAGAGATTTATATCCACCTGATTAGCGAAAAGCAATGGGTAAAAAGCCGAGATAAAAACTATTTGTTTTATTAAGTTGCTTTAAAAGTGGATATAAATATATCTGCTTTTTCTTAATTATGGAGGTGTTAGATATCGCAAAAGATAGAAATAACTTGTTGATTAACGATCAGATTAAAGTTCCCCAAGTTTTAGTAATTGGGCCTAATGGTGAACAAGTAGGCATTAAGTCTATTGAGGATGCTAGAACGCTTGCAACTTATGCAGCTTTAGACTTAGTACTTATAAGTCCTAATGCTAATCCACCTGTATGTAAGGTTATGGATTATAATAAGTTTCGTTATGAAAAACAAAAGAAAGAAAAAGAGGCTTTAAAAAGACAAAAAGCTAATATGTCGGAATTGAAAGAATATCGTTTATCACCAGTTATTGATGTTGGGGATTTTGAAACTAAACTAAGAAATGCTACTAAGTATTTAAAAAAAGGTGATAGGATTAAACTTACTATTCGTTTTAAAGGTCGTCAAATGGCGCATACGGAGTTAGGTAAGGAAGTCTTAGAGCGTTTTGCAGGACGTGTTAGTGAAATTGCAGATATAGATCAAAAACCTAAGCTAGACGGTAGGACAATGACAATGTTGTTAGTGCCAAAAAAAGATAAATAGTAGGAGGAATAAATTATGCCAAAAATAAAAACACATAAGGCTACAGCTAAAGTAGTAAACAAACGTAAAAATGATTACAAAATTGGTCGTCCAGGTAGTCGCCATAATACAGGCTACAAGAGTACAAGTGCCAATAGAAAGAATAGAAAAGGATCAAATTTAAGTAAAGCTGATCAAAATAGATTAAAAAATTTAATTTAATCTAAAAATAATGAGGAGGATTAACGTATGGCAAGAGTAAAAAATGGAGCAGTTACAAAAGCTCGTCATAAAAAAGTATTAAAAGAAGCTAAAGGTTACTTTGGTAGTAAGCATAGATTATATAAAACAGCTAAAGAACAATTAATGCATTCAGGTCAATATGCTTTTAGAGATAGAAAACAAAAGAAGAGAGATTTTAGAAAGTTATGGATTACAAGAATTAATGCCGCTTGTCGTCAAAATGACATTAGTTATTCAAGATTTATTGAAGGATTAACAAAAGCTGGTGTAGAAGTAAACCGTAAGATGTTATCAGAAATAGCTATTAATGACCCTAAGATGTTTAGTGAATTTGTTAAAGTTGCAAAAGATGGAAAAGCTGGAAAGATAACTAGAATGACTGAAGTTATTGGTCGTGAAGTAACTATTAGTGGAAAAACTGAAAAGAAAGATGCTAAGAAAGAAGTAGCAACAGAGACAAAAAAAGTAGAAGCTAAAGATACTAAGGAAGAAAAGAATAAAGCAGTTGATTATTCTAAAATGACAGTTGCTGAATTAAAAGAGGTTGCCGCTAAGAAGAAAATTAGTGTTACAGGACTTAAAAAAGCTGAAATAATCACAGCTTTAGAAAAATAAACATATTAGTGGATTTACTAGTCTAGTGCCTATTAGGTGATTAGTATTAGAAACTAATAGAAGAAAAACGAAGGAGAAAAATTATGACTATTGTATCAATGAATTATTTATTAGAAGCTGGTGTTCATTTTGGACATCAAAAAAGAAGATGGAACCCTAAAATGAAGGAGTACATCTATACAACAAGAGACGATATTTATATTATCGATTTACAAAAAACTGTTAAAAAATTAGAAGAAGCTTATCAAGCATTAAAGGAAATAGCTGAAGCTGGTGGAAAGGTTCTATTTGTTGGAACTAAGAAACAGGCTCAAGAAGCAGCAGAAGAGAGCGCTACTAGAACTAATATGTATTTTGTAAATGAAAGATGGTTAGGTGGAACTCTTACTAATTTTAAGACAATTCGTTCAAGAATTAGACGTATGGAAGAAATAGAAAAGCAAGAAACTGATGGAACTTTTGATGCTCTTCCTAAAAAAGAAGTTATTAAGATTAGAAAAGAATATGAAAAGTTAGATAAAAACTTACGTGGTATTCGTGAAATGAAGAAAATGCCTCAAGCTATGGTAATTGTTGATCCACGTAAAGAAGAGATTGCTATTAAAGAAGCTCATATTTTAGGAATACCAGTATTTGGTGTTGTTGACACTAACTGTGATCCTGATATGGTTGATTATGTTATTCCAGGTAATGACGATGCTGTTAGATCAGTAAAGATATTAATTGGAGCTTTAACTAACGCTATTGCTGAAGTCAATGGTAATGAAATAATTGATTATATTACTGAAGAAGATAAGGCTAAAGCTGATAAGGAAGATAAAAAAGATAAGAGAGAAGAAAAAGTAGTTGAACAAGCTAAAGAAGTAAAAGAAGAAGCTAAAAAGGAAGTAAAGAAAGAAGAAAAAAAGCCTGAAGTTAAAAAAGAAAAGGTAGAAGTTAAAGAAGCACCTAAGAAAAGCGAAGATTTAAGTGGCCTTACTTTAGCAGATTTAAAGAATAAAGCAAAAGAAGCTAATATTAAAGGTTATTCAACTATGAAAAAAGCTGAATTAATTGAGGCTTTAACTAAGTAATTAACTTTAAGGGCCTTAGGGTCCTTTTAATTTAAAAAGAAAGAGGAGGATAAAATGTTTAAAGCAAGTGATGTTAAAGATTTAAGAGAAAAAACAGGTGCTGGTATGCTTGATTGTAAGAAAGCATTAGAGGCAACTGATGGTGATATGGAAAAAGCCATTGACTGGTTAAGAGAAAAAGGTATTGCTAAAGCAGCTAAAAAAGAAAGTCGTATTGCTGCTGAGGGATTATGTGAAATTAAAGTAGATGGAAATAAAGCCGTTATTTTAGAAGTTAATTCTGAAACAGACTTTGTTGCTAAGAATAGTGAATTTACAAGTTTTGTTGATTTACTAGCAGATACTCTTTTAAAGAATGACGTTAAAACTTTAGAAGAGGCTTTGGAGTTAGATATGTCTGGAGAAACTGTTTCTGAAAAAATAGTTGCTCTAACAGCTAAGATTGGTGAAAAGATTAGTTTTAGACGTTTTGAAAAAGTAGAGAAAACTGATGATGAAGTATTTGGTACTTATAGTCATATGGGTGGTAAAATTGGAACTCTTGTAGTTTTAAAGGGTGCTAATAGTGAAGTTGCTAAAGATGTTGCTATGCAAGCTTGTGCTATGAACCCAACGGCACTTAATAGAGATGGTGTTCCTACTGATATGGTAGAAAGAGAAAGTCATATTATTAAAGAACAAGTTATGGCTGAAGGAAAATCTGCTGATATTGCTGAAAAAATGGTTGTTGGAAGATTAAATAAATTCTATAAAGAAATTTGTCTTGAAGAACAAACATTTATTAAAGATAATTCTTTAAGTGTTAAAGACTATGTTAAAAATAATAATGGTGAAATTATTTCTATGATTAGATTTGCTGTTGGTGAAGGTATTGAAAAGAAACAAGAAGATTTTGCTAGTGAAGTAATGAGCCAAATTCAAGGTGCTTAAATTAAAAATACTTAGTTACTTGTAAGACTAAGTTTTTCTTTTATATATTAGGAACTTGCTTGGTAAAAACGAATAAATAGAATAGAAAAGAATGCAATCCAAAAGAGTACATAGATATTATGTATTTTTAAAAGTTTGCATATAATTTTTTAATCTTCTTTATATTCGTATACTATTCCTTTATAATTTTTATAATAAATAGGAGTCATTTTACCATCACAATTTTGACCGTTACGGAAAAAAGGTTCAGGCCACGTGCTTTAGCACGTAAACTCTTGGAGAGTTTAAAGACAATTTATTGTCGTTGTGAACATGAAGTGCTATAATAAGAAACCGAAAGAGGTGGGTTCAAAATGAGAAAAGCAAGTCATGTTCAATATGATATAGAGTATCATATAGTTTGGACGACAAAATATAGATATAGAGATTTAACAGGGAGAATAGCAGAAAGAGCAAGAGAATTGATACGACAAAGTTGCAATAGTATGAACGTAAATATAATAAAGGGAAGCGTCGGAAAAGATCACATTCATTTGCTAGTGTCTTGTCCACCAAATCTTTCGGTTTCGAAACTGGTGCAACAATTAAAGGGGAAGACTTCAAGAGTTTTGTTGAGTGAATATAAAATACTAAAAAAAGATATTGGGGCCAACGTTTGTGGTCGGCAGGGTATTTTTGTATGAGCGTTGGTGTAATAACACAAGATATAATAAAAGATTATATAGAAAATCAAAGTGATGAATACGAAGAAAATTTTAAGATAGTAAGTTGAGTTTACTCAATAAATGTGCTTTCAGCACCTCACCAAGCTATGTAATTTATTACATAGTAGTGTTAATCATAGTAGTTGACAATTAAAAACATTTGTTTTATAATGTAATTGTCAGGAGGGATAAAATATGGTTATTAATAAAGCTTATAAGTTTAGACTTTATCCTAATGAAGAACAAATGGTACTTATTAATAAGTTTATTGGTAGTAGTCGTTTTGTTTATAATTACTATTTAAATAAAAAAGAAGAATTGTATAAAAGTTCTAAACAAAACTTATCTTTAAAAGATATGAAAAAAGATTTATTATCA
>CANQST010000002.1 GCA_947626595.1 uncultured Bacilli bacterium
AAAAGTTATAAAACAGGAGATATAATCTCAGAAGACGATATTGAGAGTTATTTTGTGTGGGTTCCAAGATTTAAATACAAACTCTGGAATTTAGCAACTGAAGATGGTTATGTTGATTTAAGTGATGTCAAAACACTTGATGTTGCAAATGTGAGACAAGTTACGGGAAATGCTAAGTTAATAGATATAATATTTGAAGATAAAAATACTAAACCATCAACTACTGAAAAAGTTGGCTCATATTATACCCATCCAGCTTTTATTGCTTTTGATGTAAACGGCTTATGGGTAGGAAAGTTTGAAGTAAGTGGTAGTGTAAATGCAATAGAAGTGAAACCAAATGTTACTTCTTTAAGAAGTATAACAGTTGGTTCTTTTTGGCATGCATTCTATAACTATAAAAGTAATAATGGAGAACATAATACTAATTTAGACCCACACATGATAAAGAATACAGAGTGGGGAGCGACTGCATATTTGTCTCATTCAATATATGGAATAGGAACTGAAGTAAATATAAATAATAATGAAAATTTTATAACTGGATATTCCGCAGCAGCAAATACTGATCAGAGCTCTACTTCAGGAACTTCTGGAACTAAAGAAGTCACTGACAATGATGGACCAGCGGTGACACAGCCATACAATACATCCACTGGTTATTTGGCATCAACAACAGGAAACATCACAGGAATATATGACATGAGTGGTTGTTCCTATGAATATGTAGCTGGTTATCTTGACCCTTATGGTTTAAAGACTAGTAGTGGTGTTGAAAGTGGTTTAACGCAAGCTGATTTAAACAAAACAAAATATTTTGATAAATACTTCGGTTCGACTTCAAATACGTCATATAGTAAAAGAATTCTTGGTGATGCGACTGGAGAGTTAGGCCCTTTCTACTATTATGTGGATAGAGATGAATATCCTAGATCTCATAATGCTTGGTACGCTGATACTTCATGTTTTGTGATTGATCTTTACCCGTGGTTTACTAGAGTTGGGCATTACAGTGATGGAGGTTTATCTGGTCAATTTGGTTATAGTTGGAGTGCCGGTGGTATCAATAATCTTGATAGTTCCCGTTTGGTTCTAGCGGTTAAATAAAATAAGTAAGGATGTGAAGTATTATGAGTAATAGAAAAACTAAATTAATTATAATTGGTGCTTTATGTTTAGTAGTAGTTTGCTTAACAGTTGGTTATGCAATTCTTTCAGCTAACCTTAATATAAGTGGTCAGGCATCAGTTAATGGTGGTAGATGGGATGTTGTGTTTTTAAAGAATGATGCTAAAGTAGTTGCTGAAGGTAGAGCTAAATGTAACTTAGGTACTGTAGAAAATTCTTCTATTAAAGATTTAACTGTTTCTTTAGAAGAAGCAGGTGATAGTTGTACTTTTACTATTCCAATACAAAATACGGGTACTGTAGAAGCTTATTTAACAGATGTTGTTGGTAAAGATAATTCTTTAACTTTTAATTCTACATCAGTATCAGATATAGAAAAAATAAAACCTTTAGTTACATATGAAGTAAAGTATGGAGATATGCAGATAAATAGTCAAACAGATTTTAGTAAGATACCAGTATTAAAAGCAGATGCTAAGGAGACAGTAACATTAAAAGCTATGATAAATGCAGATGATAGTATTGGAAAAACTAATCCTATAACTATAGGAGGATTTGATAGAACTTTTGTGTTTAATTCTAATTCATTAGAAGAAGGTTCAACAGATAGTGTAGTACCATTAGGAAGTCCAAATAAGCCAGTATTAAATGGAGATATGATACCAGTATATTATGAGAAAACAAGTGATACAACGGGAAATTGGGTTAAAGCTGATACAGCAAATAGTGATAATAATTGGTATGATTATGATAGTCAAAAATGGGCTAATGCTGTAACGGTAAAGAATACTGTAAAAGATTTATCAGGTAATAATAATGATGGAGTAGTTCATGGAGCAGTAGTAGGAAATGGAAGTGCTGATTTTGATGGAAAAGATGACTATATAGATGTTGGGTTAGCTGGTCGTGATTTTAAAAATCAAATAACAATGGTTTTAAAATTTAAATACAAAAAACTTCCACAAACAGCAGAAGAAGATATTTTTGGCAATTGGGATAATGCTGGTGGAGGTTTCACTTATAACTATAATGGTTCTAATAAATTGCAGTTGTTACTTCTTAGTGATGAAAGTAGCGCTTATCAGATAGTAGGAACTGAAATATCAGAGAATACAATGTATACTGTAGTTGGAACGTATGATGGTTCGAATATGAAACTATATTTGAATGGTAAATTGGTTGATCAAAAATCGGTTGTTATGAATATAAGAGTTAGTAGTGAAGAATTTTTAATAGGTGGTAATCCAGAGCCACAAGGAATGGTTGGAAGATATGGAAATGTAGATGTAAGTGATGCTTTAATATTTGATAAGGCTTTAAGCGAGACGGAAATACAACAACACTATAGTAATGAAATAACTTTAGGTGAAACGAAGCCACTAGTTTATTATGATTTTCAAGAAATTCCAGCAAGGCAAAAATATCAGGGGTCTAGTAGTGGTACAGTAATATCAACGGAAGATATAAATACAATGTGGGTATGGATACCAAGATATTCTTACACAATAAAAAGTGAAGACGGAACTAACTATTATGGTAAAGCAAGCTCTGATAATGGAAGTCCAACACAAGAATTACCTGGAGAAATAGATGTCAAGTTTATACCTTCAACTATAACAGAAACCGGTTCAGCTCAATATACAGGATCTAGTCCTAGAAATTGGAGAACAAATGCTGCTTTTGATTTTGATAATAAAAAACGAGCTGGAATATGGGTTTCAAAGTTTGAACCTGCAGGTACTTTGAGTTCAGCCTGTACAAATGAGATATGTGATATAAGTAATGTAACAGTAAAACCAAATTTATCTTCATTAAGAAATCAAACAGTAAGTAGTTTCTTCTATATGGCAAGAAGTATGCAAAAAAATAGAAATCCTTATGGGTTTAGTTCTACAAGTGGTGATTTACACATGATGAAAAATGACGAGTGGGGAGCAGTTGTTTATCTTTCTCAAAGTAAGTATGGCAAATATGGAAATAGTAATTATACTGGGGTAAATAAGGAAGTATATATAAACAACAGTAGTGATTATATAACTGGAAATAGTGGTGGAGAACCAGGTGCTAGTTCAAATTCTGGAATAACTCATGCATATAATGATATGAATAATTTTTCTGGTGTTGGAGCAAGTACAACAGGAACAATATATGGAATATACGATATGAGTGGAGGTGCTTGGGAGTATGTAATATCAGTCCTTGAATTTGATAGTCAAATTGAAAGTACTTATCCTGGAAAGATAGTTACTGGTTATTCTGGATTTAAAGGACTAAGTAGTAGTGGCAGTGAAACAGGAACAGTAAATTTACCTGATGCTAAATACTATAACACTTACAAAAGTGCTAATCCAACATCTTATTTATGGTCTGATGTAAATGCAGAAGCTGCATGTAATGGTGACTTATGCTATGGACAAGCATTATCTGAAACTTCCCAATGGTATGGGGACTATGCAATTTTTGTTCGACGTGGCTACCCTTGGTTTACACGCAGTAGTAGTGGCAGTGATGGTTCAATGGCTGGAGTATTTTACGCAAGTAGTGGTAATGGTTCTTCAAGTATTAGTATTTCTTGTCGTCTAGTCTTAACCCCATAACTTACCTATAAACTAAGAAAATATGAAATTAAGGTTTCATATTTTTTTGGATAAAGAAAAAAGCCTTTAATAAGACTTTCCCCACATAACAATATTTTTAGCTTTCTTTCCACAACATGCACAAGTTTTGTTTTCTACACTTTCTTCTTCTAAGATACATCTTGAACCAAAACCATTAGTTTGCTCCTTGATGTTTTCTTCACAAGATGCATCTCCACACCAAGCAGCTTTTACAAAACCTGTTTTTTGAGACATATCTTTAAACTCTTCCATAGTATTTGCTTCATATATATGATTATCTAAGAACTTTTTAGCTTTTTCATACATGTTTTTTTGAATGTCTTCTAATATTTTTGGTATTTTCTCATTTAAATCATTTAATTTTACTGTTATTTTTTCTAAAGTATCGCGTCTTACAATGATACATTGTTCTTCTTCGATATCTTTAGGTCCTATTTCTATTCTAATTGGAATACCTAACATTTCTTGTTCTGAAAATTTATAACCTGGTGTTTTTTCGCTATCGTCTATTTTTACTCTAATATTGTTATCTTGTAAAGATTTAAATAACTCATTAGCTTTATCTAAAACTCCATCTTTATGTTCGGCAATAGGAATAACCACAACTTGTGTTGGAGCAATTCTTGGAGGTAATACTAAGCCTCTATCGTCACCATGTACCATAATAATGGCACCTATTATTCTAGTAGACATACCCCAAGATGTTTCATAAGCACTATGTAAATTATTTTCTTTATCTAAATATTTAATACCAAAAGCATCGGCAAAACTATGTCCAAAGTAATGACTAGTTCCAGCTTGTAGGGCTTTTCCATCATACATCATAGCTTCTATAGTATAAGTATCTTCAGCGCCAGCAAATTTTTCACTTTCTGTTTTTCTACCACAAATTAAAGGTATGGCTAAATCTTCTGTTACAAAGTCATAATAAACTTTAAACATATCTTCACATCTTTTTCTAGCTTCTTCTTCAGTAGCATGTAAAGTATGTCCTTCTTGCCATAAAAATTCTCTTGAACGTAAGAATGGTCTTGTTGTTTTTTCCCAACGTAAAACACTATTCCATTGGTTCCATACTAAAGGTAAGTCTCGATATGATTTAACATATTTCTGCCAGTAATCACAAAATAGGGTTTCACTAGTTGGTCTAATACAGCATTTTTCTTCTAAGTCTTCTAACCCACCTTTAGTAACCCAAGCTACTTCAGGAGCAAAGCCCTTAATATGGTCTTTTTCTTTTTGAAGTAATGTTTCTGGTATTAAAACTGGTAAATAAACATTTTGTACTCCTGTTAATTTAAATCTTTTATCTAAATCATTACGAATATTTTCCCAAATAGCATATCCATTGGGTAAATAGTTTAAACATCCTTTTACACTAGAATAATCACAAAGTTTAGCTTCTTTTACAATATCTGTATACCACTGAGCAAAGTCTACGTCTCTAGCAGTAATTTTTTCTACTAATTTTTTTTCATTAGCCATAAAACACCATTTCCTCTCTTTCATAATATTATCATAGTTTTTGATACAATTCAAATTTTAGATTTAAATTTATTTAATTATAGATATTTCTTCTAGTATTTTATAATTATATTTTTCTAAAAGGGTTATTTTATCTTTAGGAATTTCTACTAGAAATTTTATATTGTCTAAGAATTCTTTGGAAGTAATAGTCATATCTTTTAATAGGATATTAATTTCTTTTTGTTTTTCATAAGAGAATGTTATTTCTACTAAGTAACCTTTTGTTAATTCTTTTAAGATAGCTTTATCTAAAGCTAAGCATAAAGATTTTGAATAAGCTCTTAGAAGTCCTCCAGCACCAAGCTTTATGCCTCCGAAATATCTTACAGTAACTACTAAGATATTGTTTATATTTTCTTTATCTAAAATATTTAACATAGGTATACCAGCTGTACCACTTGGTTCATTATCATCACTTGACTTTTTAATATCATTATACTTATAGGCATATGTATAATGAGTAGCTTTTGGGTATAGTAATTTAACTTCTTCTAAATATTTTTTTATTTCTTCAGTATTTTTTATAGGAAATAGGATAGTTATAAATTTAGAATTCTTAATAATAAATTCATTATTTATACTAGTAGTTATAGTTTTCATGAAATCACCTAAAAATATTATATAATAACTTGTGGAATATTAAAAGAAATAGTGTTATAATAAGAAAGGAGGAAGAAAATATGTTTAAGAAGAAAAAAGATAGTGAAGTAGATTTTAATAGTCTAAATAGTATTCTATCTACGGGTAGAAGACTTGTAAATATTGGCTATATAATGGCAATTATTGCTTTAATATTACTTGGAACTTATCTAGTTAAGGAGTGGATGGTTTTAGGTTTTTTAAAAGAACTACTTATTGTAATATCACCAATTTTTATTGGATTTATTATTGCTTGGTTATTTGATCCAGCGGTTTGTTATTTACAGAGTAAGAAAATTCCTCGAGTTGTTGCTTGTATTATTGTTTATTTAGTTTTACTAGGCTGTATAACTTTATTCTTATGGTTAATAATACCTAATTTCTTAAATCAGATTAAAGATTTTGTTGGAACAATACCAGATATCTTAGATGATATAACTTTATTTATTGATAATATTTTTGATAATTTTGATAGTAATACTGTTTTAAAATTGGGTGATGTAAAAAGACAGATTTATTCTTCATTAGAAGAGGTTGGAGTTAATTTAACTACTTCATTACCTGAATATATTTTTGGTTTCTTTAAGAGTTTATTTAGTGGTGGTATGACTATTGTTTTAGGTTTAATGATTGGTTTTTATATGTTATTTGATTTTAATAAGATAAATAATAGTTTAAAGAAATTATTGCCTAAGAGATGGCATAGTGGTTATAATGATTTAACTAAACGTATTAATACTTCTCTTAGAAATTATATACAAGGTGTTTTATTAGTAATGGTTTTAGTATTTATTACTCAATGTGTTGGACTTACAATAGCTGGTTTAGAGGCACCAATGATTTTTGCTTTCTTCTGTGCTGTTACTGATATAATTCCATATTTTGGTCCATATATTGGAGCAATACCAGCAGTTATTGTTGGATTTACTATTTCTCCAGTAACGGGTATTTGTTGTATTATATCAATAGTAGTTGTTCAACTTTTAGAAAATAATTTCTATCAACCATTAATTATGGGACATACAATGAAACTACATCCAGTAACTATTATGGTTGGTTTACTTGTATTTCAACATTTCTTTGGTATAATAGGTATGGTTGTTGCGACACCAGTTATTGCTTGTTTAAAAGTAATCGCAGTATTTGTAAATGAAAAGTTAAATATTGTTGATAGGGTAGTAGAGAAAAAAGATAAGTTAGTAGAAGAATAAAACATTGATTAAAGATGAGTATTAAAATATTTTACTTAAAGAGAGTTAATGGTTGGTGGAAATTAACAGTAAAGTTTTAAGAAAGCTACTTTAGGAGTTTTATCGGTTAAGACCGTTATATAAATTAAGACCAAACTAGGATGGTACCGTGTCTTATGCACTCCTAGGTAAGGTCTTTTATTGTATTTAAAAGGAGAGTAAAATGAGGATATTTGTTATTGGTGGAAAAGCTAGATGTGGTAAGAGTACTTTTGGTACTTATTTAAGAGAAGAGTTGAAAGAATATGGTTATAAACCATGTGTTATGCATATAACTGAACCATTATATACCTATGCGAAAAAATATTTTTCATGGGATGGAGACGATAGTACTAAACCTCGTGAATTTTTACAAAAGATGGGTATTGAAATTATTAAGGAAAAGTTAGGTAAAAAAGATTTTCTTCTTAATAGAGTTTATGAAGATATGGAAATACTTAGTAATTTCTTTGATACCTTTATTATTACGGATGCTAGATTAAAAGATGAATTTAGTAGTATTAAGAATAAATTTGAGGATGTAGTTACTATAAAATTAGAAAGAGATAATTATGATAATGGTTTAAATGACGAAGAAGGCAGTCATATTACAGAAGTTGAAATAGATGAGGTTAATGATTTTGATTATGTTATTAAAAATACTTCTTTAGAAGAGTTAAAGAAGTCTGCTGAGAAAATAGTTGAAGAAATAGAAGGTGAAATTATATGAAAAAGCTAATTGCGGTTGTAGGTATGAGTGGAAGTGGTAAGAGTATTGCGACTGACTACTTAGAAAAAAAAGGTTTTAATAAGATTTATTTTGGGGGAGTTGTTTTAGACGAGTTAAAGAAAGCGGGTATAGAAGATAGTCCGGATAATGAAAAATATATGCGTGAAAAACTTAGAAAAGATTATGGTATGGCGGCAATGGCTATTGTTTTACTTCCCAAGATAAAAGATAGTTTTTTAGAAAATGATACAGTATTAGATGGGCTTTATTCATGGGATGAGTATCTTGTTTTAAAGAAGGAATTTGGCGATTATTTAAAAATGGTTGGTGTTGTTAATGATAAGAAAATTAGATATGAGCGAGTAAGTAAGAGAAAGGTACGTCCTTTTAATAAAGAAGATATAGTAAAAAGAGATGTTTCAGAAATAGAAAATTTAGCCAAGGGTGGTCCTATTAGTTATGCTGATTATTATATTTTAAATAATGGTAGTATTGATGATTATGTGGCGAGGTTAGAAGAAATATTAAAAGATATGGAGGATGAGGTTAATGAAAAGAATGAGTCATAATGATATTAGAAATACATGGTTTAAGTTCTTTACGGAAAAAAATCATAAGATATATGAAAGTGCTTCTTTGATACCTATTAATGATGATAGTTTGCTTTGGATTAATGCTGGAGTTGCTCCTTTAAAGAAATATTTTGATGGAACAGAAGTGCCTGATGCTAGAAGAATTGTTAATATTCAAAAGTGTATTAGAACTAATGATATTGAAAATGTTGGTATTACTAAGAGACATCAAACTTTCTTTGAAATGATGGGGAACTTTTCAATAGGGGATTATTTTAAGGATGAAGCTATTTCATATGCTTTTGAGCTTTTAACTAGTGATAAGTATTTTGGTATTGATAAGAATTTACTTTATGTAACAGTTTATAAGGACGATTTGGATGCCAAGAAAAGATGGATAGAAGTTGGACTTGATCCTTCACATGTTATTCCACTTGAGGGTAATTTTTGGGAAATAGGAGAAGGACCATGTGGCCCTGATAGTGAAATTTTCTATGATCGAGGAGAAAAGTATGATAAAGATGGTACGGCTTTTCAATTATTTAAGGAAGATAAAGATCAAGAAAGATATGTAGAAATTTGGAATAATGTTTTTAGTCAGTTTAATTCTAAAGCAGGTCTTAAGAGAAGTGAATATCAAGAATTACCAAGTAAAAATATTGATACAGGTGCAGGACTTGAAAGATGGTGTTGTATTTTTCAGGGAGTAGATTCTAATTTTGAAACAGATCTTTTTATGCCTATTATTAGACATATCGAGGAGTTAGCTAACTTTGTTTATACAGGACAAAAAGAGTTTAAAATAATAGCTGATCATATTAGAGCCATTACTTTTGCTTTAGCAGATGGTGCTTGTTTTGAAAATGTTGGTAGAGGTTATGTACTAAGAAGATTATTAAGAAGAAGTGTTCGTTTTGGTAAGGGTATTGGTTTAGAGTGTCCTTTTATGTATAAGATAGTAAGTGATGTAGTTGATGTTATGGGAGAAGCTTATCCTTATTTAAGAGAAAAAAGGGCACAAGTAGAGACTTTAGTTTTAGAAGAA
Source organism: uncultured Bacilli bacterium (assembly GCA_947626595.1). Taxonomy (GTDB): domain Bacteria; phylum Bacillota_I; class Bacilli_A; order RF39; family UBA660; genus CANRGD01. Next base: position 9,489 of record CANQST010000002.1, read on the forward strand.
GAAAAATTATTTTTAAAGACACTTGAAGCTGGAGAAAGAAGATTAAAGGAATTAGTTAAAGAGTCTAATGATGGTTATATTAGTGGTGAAGAAGCTTTTAAATTGTATGATACGTATGGTTTTCCTTTTGAATTAACAGAAGAATACTTAGAAGAGTTAGGTTATAAAGTTGATAAAAATGAATTTGATAAGTATATGAATGCTCAAAAGGAACTAGCTAAGAAAAACGCCAAGAATAAGACCCAAATGGCTAGTCAAAAGAAAGTGTTACTTGACTTTGTAGAAAATTCCGAATTTGCTTATGGGATATATCGTTTAAAGAGCAAGGTTTTAGCAATCTTTTCTAAGGATGCAAGAGTTAAGGCGATTGACCATGATACATATATTGCGGTAGATAGAACTTGTTTTTATGCTGAATCTGGTGGTCAAGTTAGTGATACAGGTATGATTATTGGTAAAAACTTTAAGGCTCGAGTTGTTGATGTATTTAAAGGTCCTAATGGACAACATATTCATAAAGTAAGACTTTTAGATGGAGTAATTAGAGAAAATGATGATTGTGAGTTAGTGGTTGATAAGGATCGACGTGTTAGGATAGAAGCTAATCACTCAACAGTCCATATTTTACAATATTCTCTTCAACAAGTTGTTTCTAATACTATTAAACAGGCTGGTAGTTATGTCGATAGTGAAAAGTTGCGTTTTGATTTTACTTATTCTGGTAAAATGACAGAGGATTTAATTGTTGAAGTTGAGAAGTTTGCTAATGATATGATAAGTAAAAATTTAATTGTATCAACAGAAATTATGCCTCTTGATAAAGCAAAGGCTCTAGGGGCCATGGCACTATTTAGTGAGAAGTATGGCGAGAAGGTAAGAGTTGTTAAGATAGGAAAGTCTATTGAATTATGTGGTGGAACGCACGCTAGTAATACAAAAGATATTAAGAGAATGGCTATTATTAATTGTGAGTCTAAAGGAAGTAACGTTTATAGAATAGAAGCTGTTACTAATGAAAAAATAGAAAAAGCTTTGTTTGATGCGATTAAACCTTATAATGACGAGATGGTTAAAAATCTTCTTAAGGCTAGAGAAATAATTGACAGTGCTAAAAGAGAAGGAATAAAGCTTACTTTTGATGTTGATATTAATAATGATAAACCTCTTTCTTATAAAGATATAATCTTTAATAGAAATGAAGCTTCTTATGTTGCTTCAGAATTAAAGGATTTAGAAAAGAAGTATTTTGAAGAAAGAGAAAAGAAAACTTTAGAGAATTTGGATTTTTATAGAGAAAAGATAAAAGATTATAATGGTACTCTTGGCTTAATAGTAGAAGTTAAGAATAAAGATGTTAATTTATTAAAGAGTGTTGCGGATAATATGATTAATGAAATGAAAGAGGGAGTTGTTTTCATAGCCAATACTAAAGATAATTCTGTTAACTTTATATGTCGTAGTAATACTTTTGCTAATGCTGGTTTACTTGTTAAGGATGCATCTATTTCTTCTAATGGTAATGGAGGAGGAAGTCCTACTTTTGCACAAGGTGGAGGTAAGGATATTAGTATGCTTCCAGAAATATTTAAACATGTAGAGAAAGTTTTAAGAAATGAATAATTATTTATTAGAGTTAGCTGATAGTAAAGCTTTAGAAGAAAATATAAATAGATTAATAAAAGAAAATAATTTTGCTAGTGCAACTGTTAGTACTTATGATTTAGAAGAGACATTATTAGATAAGGCTATAGAAGATTTAAATACTTATAGTTTTCTTAGTTCCAAGAAAGTAATTATTATTAAAAAAATAGAAGTAATTAAAGATGAAAAAGAAATAGATAAATTACTAAAGTATTTAGATAATCCAAGTAGTGATAATTTAGTTATTGTTACTAGTGGTAAGCTTAATAATACTTTAAAGGTTACAAAGGAACTTAAGAAGAGATTAACTTGTATAGATGGAAAAATTGATGTAGATAAGTTTATTAAAGATACTTTTAAAGATTATACTTTAGAACCTGGAGTAGTTAGAATGCTTGAAGATTATTGTAAGGATGACTTTACGAAGTTAAGTAATGAGTGTAGTAAGTTAAAAGACTATGCTTATGATACAAGGAAGATTACTAAGATGGATGTAGAGGATTTAGTGGTAGAAAAGTTGGGTGATTCTAGGGATTTAACTTTTTCTTTTGTTAGAAGTTTAGCTGAAAAAAATAAGAAAGAGGCTTTAAGAAAATATAAAGAGTTACTTGATTATAATATTGAACCTATTATGATTATTGGGTTGGTGGCAAGTCAAATTAGAATTATGTATCAAGTTAAGGTTTTAGAAGATAGAAAACTTTCTACTAGAGAAATTGCTGATACTTTAAAGGAGAAGGAATTTAGAATAACTAAGACAAAAGAGTTAACTAGGTTTTATAGTAAGGATGAGTTGTTAAGATTAATGATAGAACTTGAAGGAATTGATTTAAGGGCTAAAAGCCAAGATGTGGATGCTAATTTTTTGATAGATATGTTTATTATAAATATGTAGTTAATGTAAAGAGACTTCTAAGAAGATGGTTGAGTGAAAAGCAAATGTCTGTTTAAATTCTAAAGTAGTCAAATGAAATAGAAGATAAAAATATATTATGTTTTATTTCAACTAGTTCTAAGGCTGATAAATATAATTTTTTTGTAAATACACGCAACTTTTAAGTACTTAGAAGTTGCTTTTTCAAAATTACTATACTATAATTTAAATATAAGGTAGGTTTTTTTATGAAAAGTATTAATTATTTAAAGGAAAATAAGGTTAATATTGATAAGAGCTTGGAAATTTTTGGGGATATTGAAACTTATAATGATACAATAGGAGAATTTTTACTTAGTATTGAAGAAAAGTTGGCTAAGTTAAGGAATTATTTAAATTTAAAGGATATGGCTAATTACGCTATATATGTACATTCACTAAAAAGTGATGCGAGAAACTTTGGGTTTGAGGAATTAGAAAGTATAGCTTTTGATCAAGAACAAAAAAGTAAAATAAATGATTATTACTATATAATTGAAAACTTTGATAAACTATCTGATATGGTAGAAAAAGCTAAAGGTATTGTTAGGACTTATATGAATGAAAATGATACTGTAGAAGATAGCAAAACTGATACTTTGGAGTATAGTAAGAAAACAATATTAGTAGTTGATGACTCTAATATTATAAGAAATTTTGTTAAGAGAATTTTTAGTGATACTTATGATGTGGGATGTGCATCTGATGGGAAAGAAGCTATTGATATAATTGATAGGAATAAGAATAATGGAAAGATTGTCGCAATACTACTTGATTTAAATATGCCTAAAGTAGATGGTTTTAAGGTATTAGATTATATGAAAGAAAATGATTTATTAGAAAAAATTCCAGTATCTATTATTACAGGAGATAGTTCAAAGGAAACAATAGATAGAGCTTTTACTTATGATATAGTTGATATGTTAGGAAAGCCTTTTAATAATAATGATGTTAAAAGAGTAGTAGAAAAAACGATTATGTATCAAGAGATAATTTAAAATACCAATAGCTATAATACTATTGGTATTTTTTTTCCTATTGTTAAGTATTTAGAAGTTCCTAGAGGTAGGAAGTAAATATTTTTAGTTTTAAATTTAAAGATATATTTTTCAGATTTAACGTTTTCCATGATAGAGATGATTATGTTATCTTTATCAGTTAAAACGATATCTATATTTTGACATAGGAAGTTAGTACTAATCCATCTTTTATTAGGAAAGTATAGACCATAATCAATTGGCTCTAAAATAAATTTAAGTCCTTTAAAGCGTTCAGTAAATTTAGTTAGTTTATAAATTTCTATTTTTTTATTTTTAATTTTCAAATACATATAATCACCAAATATATTTTAATTTTAACATATTTAAAAGAAAAAAGAAACTTTATAATATTGAAAAAGTATGGTATTATATAGAGAAAGAGGAGGAATATTTATGAGTGGACATTCTAAATGGGCAACGATACATCGTAAGAAAGGTTTATTAGATGCCGCAAGGGGTAAAGTTTTTCAAAAGCTTGCGAAGGAAATAATGGTTGCGGCTAGAGGAGGTAGTCCTGACCCTAGTCAAAATGCAGCACTTAGATTAGTAATTGATAAAGCTAAGGCACAGAATATGCCAAAAGATAATATTCAAAAAGCTATTGATAAGGCAACTGGTACAACAGAAGGGGCTAATTATGAGAATGTAAGATATGAGGGCTATGGTCATGGTGGAGTTGCTTTTATGGTTGACTGTTTAACTGATAATAGAAATAGAACAGCTTCACAAGTAAGAAGTGCTTTTACAAAAGCAGGTGGTAATCTAGGAACTGATGGGTCAGTAAGTTATATGTTTACTAGAAAAGGTTCTATTGTAATACCAGCTGATTATGACGAAGATACTATTATGATGTGTGTCTTGGATGCGGGAGCCGAAGATTTTGAGAAAGTAGAAAATACTTATATAATTACAACACCCCAAGAGGCTTTTGTAGATGTAAAAGATGCTTTAGAAAAGGAAAATGTAAAAGAGTTTTTAGAGTGTGAGTTAACATATGTACCTACAATGGAAGTAAGTCTTGACGAAGAAGGTTGTGAAAAAGTTCAGAAATTGGTTGACACTTTGGAAGACTTAGATGATGTTCAAGATGTTTATTATAATTTAAAAGAAGATTAAGGAAAACTAATCTTCTTTTTTGCATAATGAGATTAAATATAGATAGATTAAATTTTTCTTTCTATATTTTTTGTGTTGATTTCTTCATTAGTGTTATCATTTTTAAAAATTATTTTAAAGTCGTAAGCATTTGCCAATTTTTCTATTATTTCAAAAGTAGGCTGTATTTTTCCTGTTTCGTATTGTGATATTGTGTTTTGTGGGATATTAGTTATCTTTGATACATCGCTTTGTTTTAACTGTTTACTTTCTCTCATTACTTTTAATATTTGTCCAATCATTTTACATCACCGAAAAAATTATCTCATTTTTAGATTGAAAATACTTGATATATCTGTAATGCAGATATATAATAGAATTGAAATATCTGTAATAAAGATATAAAAATGATAGGTGATTGAAATGATTAATAAGTTTAACAAGTGTATTCCAATTATAATTGTTTTTATAATTACTATTATGACTATAGGTTATTCTGTTTTAAATAAGGAATTAAATATAAGTGGTGAAGTTAATTATAGACCACAAGGTGATATGAGAATTACTAATGTCAAGCAAGAAGATATTAATAATGCAACTATAGAGTATTTTGATTTTTCTAGGAAAGAAATTAAATTAGCTTATAGTAGTAGTGGGAGTGCTTTTCTAAAGTTTACAGTAGAAGTAACTAATTATAGTAATACTGAAATGGGTATTTTAAACATTGATGGATTAGATGGAGGTATAGTAGAAGGTTATACTTTAGGAACGAAACTAGTAGGAGAAGATAATAATAGTAAAGCTGGTATGACGAAAGAGTTTACCATTACTTATAATTCAAGTGAAGTTGAAACAAAAAGTTTATTATTAAAGTTTGACTTTGAAGAAGTTTTTACTATTACATATAAAAATATAGTAGGTAATTATCAAAAAGAAATATTAAATAGTGATAATTTAAATATAACACTATTAAATCCGCCTAAAGATTTAGTAATAACTATGAATGGTGTTAATATTGATACTTATATTTATGATTATGTAACTGGCAAATTATCAATAAATAATGTAACTGGTAATTTAGTTATAGAACCATCTATACCAAATGAACCAGTATTAAGTGATGGAATGATACCAGTATATTATGACGAAAATAATAAAGTATGGAAGAAAGCAGATGCGAAAAATGAAAATAATAACTGGTATAACTATGATAATCAAATGTGGGCTAATGCTGTTACAGTAACTGCTACTAATAGATCAACTTATGTAAATGGCAATGTAGGAATTACAATACCAATGGAAGATATAAATACAATGTGGGTATGGATACCAAGATATAGTTATACTATTAAAAGTGAAGATGGTAAAGATTATTTTGGAAAAAAAGAAACGGGTAGAATTGATATGCCAACTAAACAATTGCCAGGAGAAATAGATGTTAAATTTATTAGAGTAAATGATAAAGATACGGGAAATGCTCAGTATACAGGAGATATAGTAAATGAGTATTTTACACCACCAGGCTTTACATTTGGGACAAAAGAGTTAAGTGGAGTATGGTTTGGTAAATTTGAAGCAGGGAGTATTAATGGGACAATTCCTGGAGATGTAGAAACTGATAACTTGTTGGCAATTAGACCAGATATAAAATGTTGGAGAGGTATAAGAGTATCAACACTTGAATTAATCTCAACTGGAATTACTAAGCCATCGAATATTTATGGCTTTGGTAATAATATTTTTGATGCACATGCCACTAAAGATAGTGAATATGCTTTAGCAAGCTATATTACTCAAAGTAAATATGGAAAGTATGGTAATTCCCTATATACTGGAGAAAATAAAGAAGTTTATATCAATAGTTATAATGGCTATGTAACTGGTTGCTCAAGTGGTACTCCATTTGCCCCAACGAGTACTACCTGTAATTATAAGTATAATGATTTAACAAATAAGGGTCCTGGTACAGGATATGCTGGAGCAGGTGCTTCTACAACTGGTAATGTGTATGGTATATATGATATTAATGGAGGAGCATTTGAATATGCAATGGGAGTTCTTACTTTAAATGGTATAAGATATTCTGGTAATAGTTTGAGTTATAATTCGGGCTATACAGGGCAGACAATGTTAGATAATAGTATTTTTAACGGTAGAAATTGGCTTGATGACAAGTACTATGATTTTTATATTTCAAGTGACCCTATGACTGCCTGTGGTGGAAAACCTTGCAAAGGCTATTCTATGGGAGAAACTGCAGCTTGGTATGATGACCACACTGGATTACCAAGAGACACTTATAGTACTTGGAGTTTAAGGTCATGTTATTTTGCTAGAGAGAAAAATGGTGGTATTTTTTCCTATGACGAAAATGGTGGTGCAGCTGGAGAATATCTTACAACTTTTAGAGTTATTTTAACCCCACAATAAAAAATAAATGAAAACTCTAATTTTTCGCAAATAATAAATATGAGGAACTAATTTTATGTAAAATTGATGTAAATGGTTGAGAAGATATTTATTATAATTTGCATAAATTGTTAAGAATATGTTATTATTAGTAAGTAGTGAGACATAAAATATTTACGTGAGGAAGATTTTTATGAAATATGATAATGAAGAGTTTTTTGATATTATAAAGCCTATCATTGGAAATAGCGAATTTCAAAAATTAAAGAATATAAAACATCATGGTATAACAAGATATGATCATTGTTTGAGAGTTGCTTATTTTTCTTATAAGGTTACTAAGGCTTTAAAGTTAGATTATATAGAAGTAACTGAGGCTGCTTTATTACATGACTTTTTCTTTGATGAAGCAGATAGTGAAGATAGTTTAAAGATTTTAAAGAACCATCCAAATATTGCGGTAGAAAATGCTAAGAAGTATTTCTTCTTAACTGATAAGCAACAAGATATAATAGAAAAGCATATGTTTCCAATTGGCTTAAAACCACCACTTTATTTGGAAAGTTGGGTTGTTGATATAGTAGACGATGTTGCGGCTATTTATGAGAAGACTAAATCAACAAAAAAAGAAATACAGGCTGCGATTACATTTTTAATGCTTATTGTTATTAATTTTATCAAGTATCGTTAAAAACAAAAAATGTTGTAATATTTCATTACAACATTTTTATACTTTTAGAGAACCTATTGGTACAACGTATATTCCATCTTCTCTTTGATATGCATATTCGCCTTTTGCTGTTAGTATCATTAGAAAAGTTGGATTATTCATTTTTTTAGTATCTATTTTGTCTTTTAATTTTAATAAGTTTTCAGCAGCTTCATTTATTAATTTATCGCCACCTAGTTTAATTTCAATTAAACCATATTTTCCATCTCTTAAGTGAATAACGGCATCACATTCTAAATCCAAAGCATCTTTGTAGTGATAGACATTACCATTTATGGCTTCAGCATAAACTCTTAAATCTCTTATACATAGTGTTTCAAAGATTAGACCAAAAGTGTTTAAATCATTTATTAAATCGTTAGGTCCAATTCCTAGTGTTGCCGTTGCGATGGATGGATCAACGAAGTATCTTGTTTCTGATGTTCTTATTGCGGTTTTACTTCTTAGGTTAGGGTTCCAAGCTGGGGCATCTTCAATGACAAATAATTTTTTAAGGGCATTTATGTAGGACAATACTGTATCAGCATCTAAAGAAAATAAGTCGTTATTTATCATATCTTTTCTTATTGTTTCAGTAGAGGCTTGAGTTCCGGTATTTCTGGCATAACTTTTCATTAAATTTTTAACTCGTTCAGGGTTTCTTGTTGTATTATCTACATTTGATGCATCTGATTTTATAATACCATAACAATAATCGAATGGTTCTTCTAAAGCAATATCTTTTTCTAGAAAAATACTTCTTGGCCAACCACCTCTACAACAAAGATATGCAATATCTTCTAGTGATAGGTTGCTGGTACCTTTTATTTTTGCTTTGTTTTCAAATAAATCAGTAAGACTTACTGTACCAGTTGACTCACCAGACTCATATAAACTCATTGGTCTCATAGTTAACCAAGCAAAACGGCCAGTTCCGGTATGTGTCACTTCGTCCATATTGCCTGGAACTGAAGAACCTGTTAATATGAATTGCCCTTCTTTTCCACGGTGGTCTACTTCAAATCTTACGGCATCCCATAATTTGGTTGCGATTTGCCACTCGTCAATAAGTCTTGGTGTTTCTCCCTCTAATAAAATAGAAGGATTTAAATCAGCTAGTATCAGGTTTTGCTCTTTATCTTCAGGCTTACTCATATAAAGAATACTTTTAGAAATTTGTTCAGCTGTTGTTGTTTTGCCACACCATTTTGGTCCTTGGATTAAAACAGCTCCTTTTCCTTTTAATTTTTTTTCTAATAAACTATCGATAATTCTCTTTCTATATTCCATATAAATGCCTCCTTTTGTTAGAATTATACCATTAATATACATATAAATCAATATATTTTCGGTTATTTGTGGAAAAATCGTTCGGTTATTTGTAGAAATTTCATTCGGTGATTTGTAGAAAAATTATTCGGTTATTTGTAAATTTTCTATACTTGTAATCTTGTAGATAATTAAGTCTTTTTTTCATTTGAAATTTATGTTATACTTTTATAAGAAAGAAGGATTAAATATGGGTAAGACTTATATATTTGGACATAAAAAGCCTGATACTGACTCTGTATTATCCGCTATTTCTCTTTCATATTTAAAGAATGAATTAGGGGAAGAAACTGAAGCTAGAATACTAGGAGATATTAATAAAGAGACAGCTTTTGCACTAAATTATTTTAATCTTGATACACCTAGATATTTAAATGATGTTAAATTACAGTTAAAAGATATTTCATATCATAAAGGTTTTTTTATTAAAGATACAGCTTCTATTTATGAAGGTTATCAGTTAATGCTTAAAGAGGGTTTAACAGGACTTCCTGTTGTAGATAAAGATAATATTTTTACTGGGTTAATTACAATTAAAGATTTATCACATACTATTATTAATGAAAATATAGAAGACTTATGTACTTCATATGATAATTTAATGCTTGTTTTAAAGGGAGAAGAAGTATTAAGATTTGATAATGATATAATTGGTAAATTACTAGTCGCAGCTTATCGTAGTACTACTTTTATTGAAAATATTGCTTTAGATAAAGATATGATACTGATAGTAGGAGATAGGCATAGTGTTATTGAATATGCTGTTCAAAGAGGAGTTAAATTAATTATTTTATCAGGAGATGCTGATATAAAAGAAAGGCATATTGAAATAGCTCGTAAAAATAAAGTTAATATAATAAGAACACCTTATGATACATATCATGTTACTAGATTAGTTTGTTTAACTAATTATATAAAGACAATGCTTAGAAGTTTTAATCCAATAAAATTTGAAAATACAGAATTTGTTGATACAGTTGTTGATATAAATAATAAACTAAAACATACTAATTATCCTATTGTTGATAAGAAAAATAAATGTTTAGGCTTATTAAAAATAACAGATCTTTCCGAGAAAAGTCCTAAGAAAGTTATCTTGGTTGATCATAATGAAAAGGCTCAAAGTGTTGAGGGAATTGAAGAAGCAGAAATATTAGAGATAATAGACCATCATAATTTAGGTAGTATTACAACTAATAATCCTATTAATTTTAGAAATATGGCAGTTGGCTCTACTTGTACGATTGTTTATACAATGTTTATGGAAAGAAGTGTTACTATTCCTTATAAGATAGCAGGAGCTTTAATTTCAGGAATAATTTCTGATACTTTGATTTTAAAAAGTCCAACTACAACAAAAAAGGATATTGAAGCAGTGGAATATCTAAGTAATATTATTAATTTTAATTATAAAGATTATGGAATGGAACTTTTAAAAGCTGGTACTTCTTTAGAGGGTATGAGTAAAGAAGATGTTTTATATAATGACTATAAGCTTTATACTGTTAATAATAAGACTTTTGCGATAGGGCAATTCTTTACTATGAATTTTGCTGATATAGAAGCTGAAATGGAAGAATATATTCATGTTTTAGACGAAGTAGCACTTGCGAATAATTATGTTTTAGTAGCTTTGTATGTTACAGATATTATTAAGAATGGTAGTTATGTTTTATATAATAGAAAAGCTAAAGATATAATGGATGTTATCTATGAAATAGATTGTTATGAGGGATATTTCGTAGAGGGATGTTTATCTCGTAAAAAGCATATTGTACCTGAAGTAATGAGTATATTAGAAAGTTAGGTGTTAAAATGAAAGATACAATTTTTTTGGTTATAAAAGGCTTTATCATGGGAATTGCTAATATTATTCCAGGAGTAAGTGGTGGTACTTTGGCTTTAACACTCGGTATTTATGAAAAGTTTATTGAAGCGATAAGTCATTTCTTTAAAAAATTAAAAGAAAATATAAAATTTTTAATACCAGTATTTATTGGTATGGGATTATCTATTCTTACTATGAGTAGTGTTATAGATAGCAGTTTTAAACATTTTCCAGTACCAACAACTTTGTTTTTTATGGGATTAGTTATAGGAGGGGTACCTCTTTTATATAGGAAAGTTTCTAAGAGTAAAGAAAAAAAGCAAGTATCTAGTTATATAATAATGTTAATTACTTTTTTGATAGTTATTTCGATGGCAATTATTCCTATTATCTTTGATAATGTGGGAGATGCTAATTTTAGTAATTTAAGTATATCTGGATATGTAATATTATTTTTGGTAGGTGTCATAGCGGCGGCAACGATGGTTATACCGGGTGTTAGTGGTTCTTTAGTTTTGATGCTTTTAGGTTATTATTTTCCAGTAGTTTCAACGATTAAGAATTTAACACATTTTAAAAATGTCTTTTCTAATTTGGTTATTTTAGGAGTATTTGGATTAGGTATTTTGCTTGGCATTGTTGTTATTGCGAAGGTAATAGAGTTCTTGCTTAAGAAGTATGAAGCTAAAACTTACTTTGGAGTACTTGGGTTTATCCTCGCAAGTATTATTGCGATACCAATATCTGTTTATAATGAAGTAGGTAGTTTAAGTATTACTGTACTAGAGATACCTGTTAGTGTGATTTTACTATTATTAGGAATAATAATTGGTTATAAGTTAGGAGATGTTTAATTATGAAATTTTTATCAATATTTATTTTATCATTAATTCAAGGAATTGCTGAATTTTTACCTATTTCTTCTTCAGCACATTTAATTATTTTTAGAGACCTTTTTGGTATTGGAAAAGGAATGAGTGCCAATATGGAACTTACTTTTGATATAGCACTTCATTTAGGAACTTTACTAGCAATAGGAGTATTTTTCTTCAAGGACTTTATTAATATGATTGCGAAGGGATTTACTAAGGGAGTTAAGGATAAAGATGGAAAAATTCTTTGGTATTTAGTTGCGGCTACTATTCCAGCGGCAATAGTAGGAGTATTATTTGAAGACCCTATTGAAAATATTGTTAGAAAGAATTACTTAGTTATTGCTTTAGCACTTCTTATTATGGGTGTTATTATCTATTTAGCTGATAAGTATGGTAAAAATAAGAAAGAAATAAAAGATATTTCTTTAAAGGATGCTATTTTAATAGGATGTAGTCAAGTGTTTGCTTTAATACCTGGATTTTCTAGGAGTGGTACAACTATTGCGACAGGAAGAATTCTTGGTATTGAAAGAGAAAACGCGGCAAAATTTTCTTTCTATTTAAGTGCTCCTGTTGTTTGTGGGGCAGTTATTTTAAAACTTCTTGATAAAGAAACATGGGCTATTATATTAGGGGCACCTTTTACTTTCTTACTTGGTATTTTCTTATCATTTGTAGTTGGATTAATTTGTATTAAGTGTTTATTAAAATACTTAGATAATCATAACTTTAAGATATTTATGATATATCGTGTAATACTTGCCTTAGTTGTAATTGGTTATCTATTAATAGGAGCTTAGTATGCAGAAGGTTCAGTTAGGTTTAATTACGACATTATTATTAGGAGTATTTATTGTAATAGGGGCATTAATTGCCTTTTTAGTAAAGAAGAAACAAAAGGTAGTTGATTTTTCAATAGGACTAGCTTTTGGAGTAATAGTTTTTCTAATTATTATGGATTTATTACCTGAGATAATAGAGAATTTATCTATTCGTTATCTTCATATATTTATAATTTGTACAGTTTTAGGGTACTTTATTTTGAAACTTTTAGATAATTTTATACCAGACCATGAGGAAGATAATATGACTAAAAAAGAGCTTAAAAATAATTTAGCTCATATTGGAATAGTTACTTCTTTGGCAATTGTTTTGCATAATATTATAGAAGGTATGGCAATATATTCTAGTATTTTATCTAATACTTCATTAGGTATGGCAGTAACTCTTGGAGTAGGATGTCATAATATTCCATTAGGTATTGTTATTGCGGGAAGTTTTTATCAAAGTAATCAAAATATGAGTAAGACAATCCTTTCTATTTTATTAGTTTCTCTTTCTACTTTTGTAGGAGGAATAATTATGTTTTTCCTAAATATTAATACTATTAATTCATTGGTTTTAGGAATATTACTTTCTATTACTTTAGGTATGTTGCTTTTCTTGGTTATATCAGAATTATTCCCTAGAATTAGACAAACTAAAGATAAGAAGACTTCTTTTATAGGGGTAGTAATTGGTGTTATATTAATACTTTTAGCTAGTTTATTTTAAATTATTATAAAGGGTGATTTAATGTATAATTTAAGTTATTTGTTTTTACAATTTATGTTTTTTTCTATAGTTGGTTATTTAGCTGAAGTAATTTATGTAAGTATAATAAATAAAAAGATAAATTTTTCAAGAGGCTTTTTAATTGGACCTTACTTACCTATATATGGAGTATCTTCTGTTTTAATGATTATTTTTCTTTCTAGATATAAAAATGATTTATTTGCTTTATTTGTAATGAGTGCTTTTGTATGTAGTTTATTAGAGTATTTAACCAGTTTAGTACTGGAGAAGATATTTAAACTTAGATGGTGGGATTATTCAGATAAGAAATTTAATATAGAAGGAAGAATATGTTTACGTAATTCACTTTTATTTGGAATAGGTGGAGTATTGGTAGTAAAAATAGTTAATCCTTTTTTAGTAAAATATTTAAATATGTTAAGTGTTTTTGCCTTAGAGGTGTTGGCGTTAGTTCTTTTAATTGCCTTTGTTGTTGATTTGACTTTATCAGTGTTTATTCTAGTAAGATTAGAAATAAATGTTAATAAGTTTAATAGAATGGATGCGACTAAAGAGATAAAGAAAGAAGTAAAACAGTCTTTAGAAAAGTATACAGCTTTAACTATTAGATTACTTAACTCTTTCCCAAGTTTGAAGTATCCTAATGTTAAGAATTTTGAAAATTTTAAGGCTTCTCTTCTTAAGACTAAAGAGGAGTTAAAGAAGTTAAAACAAAAAGTAGATAGGAAAATTGATGATGAGGTAAAAGCGGTTGAAGATAAGATTAAAGAAGTAGAAAGGGAAAAGCAATGAAAATAAAAGAAAATATTAATAAGTTTATTTTTAGGGGGTATGATATAAGAGGTAAGGTGCCTGAAGAGTTAGACGAAGATACGGCTTATACTATTGGTCTTGGATTTGGTTCTTATATAAAAAGATTAAATAAAAAAGTATGTATAGTGGGACATGATAATAGAGTAAGTAGTCCTATGCTTTATAATGCTTTAGTTAAAGGAATAATTGAGACGGGGATTGATGTTTATTCTTTAGGACTTTGTACAACACCAATGTATTATTATGCTTGTATAAAGTTAAATATTTTTAGTGGAGTAATGGTTACAGCCTCACATAATCCTAAAGATGATAATGGTTTTAAATTTGCTTTTAATGAAAGTGGTAATTGTAAAGGAAAAGAAATTACTGATTTTTTAGATTTTATTTTAAAAGGAGATTTTGAAAAGGGACAAGGTTTCATTGAAGAAGTTGATATAAAGGAAGATTATTTTAATTTATTTAGAAATAATTTCTCTTTTGGTAAGAGATTAAAAGTAGTAATAGACCCAGGTAACGGAACGACTAGTATTATTGCGAAAGATTTATATAGTATGTTTCCAATAGATTTGATTAGTATTAATGATGTTAGTGATGGAACTTTTCCTAATCACCATCCTGATCCTTGTGTTGAAGAAAACTTGGAGCAATTAAAAAAGAAAGTTTTAGAAGAGAAGGCTGATATTGGTTTGGCTTTTGATGGTGATGGTGATAGATGTGGAGTTGTTTCTAATAAGGGGAAGTTTATTCCTACTGATAAAGTAATGATAATTATTATTAGAGATATTATTAATAAGGTTGAGAGAAAAGAATTTTTATATGATGTAAAGTGTTCTAAAAGTTTAAGTGATGAAATAGAAAAATTAGGTGGTAAAGGTGTTTGTTACAGGACAGGAAATTCTTATACTAAAGCTAAGGTAAGGGATGCTGATTTACCTTTTGGAGGAGAACTTTCTGGACATGTTTATTTTAGAGATAAGTGGCCTGGATTTGATAGTGGACTTTATGCTGGGCTTAGAATTTTAGAGATATTATCTAATACTGATAAGAGTTTAGAGGAGTTATTAGATGGAATAAATGAGTATTATTCAACAGACGAGATAAAAATAGAAAGTCCTGATAGTAAGAAGTTCCAAGTAATAGAAAAAGTAAAGGAATATGCTTTAAGCAAAAATTATAAATTACTGGATATTGATGGAGTTAAGGTGTTGTTTGAAGATGGCTGGGCTTTAGTTAGAGCAAGTAATACAGGACCAAATATAACGGTAAGATTTGAAGCTAGGACGAAAGAAAGATTGAAAGAAATACAGGAAGAATTTAGTAATATAGTTAATCAATATAATGCTTGACTTTAGGGTTTCTACTCTTTATAATAAAAGGCTAGAAAAGAGGGAAATTATGTATTGTTTAAGAGATGTCATTTTTGGCTTAAGAAATGAATATTTAGAAAATGAAAAGAGGTTACAAGCATTAAAAAAATTTTTAGTAGTAGATAGGAGCAAGGTAAAAGATTTTGATGTTAGAACTGTTTTGAATGAAGATGTTATAAGAGTAATTGTCGCTATTGAAGAAAAACAGAGTTTTATTAGAAGATTTTTAAAGGAGCAAGATACTTCTTTAGAAGTAAGGAAGGGTGCCGATAATAGATATGGTATTCAACCTAATAAGTATTTACTACAAGTGATTGAGGCTTATCAGAGAGTGTTTGATAGGAAGGTTAGGGAAATAAAGAGTAGTGATACAGTTTATAATATCGGATTGTATAGGAAAGCTTATTTAGAAAATTCTCTTTCTAAGAGTTTAGAGATTAATCCTAACTTTACTTCTTTTACAGTAATGGATGATAGTACTTATACTACTTGTATGTACTTGCCAAAGGAAGATAGTATTTCTTTAAAGACTAATCGTGGGGTTATTGATAAGGATTTTTGTTTAGAGTTTTTGGATGAGAAAATTTCTGAGGAGGAAATACCTTTATATAATAGGATTATAATTGATAAGTGTGAGAAGAAAGATGTATGTGTTCATATGGATGGTGTTAAGGAGAAGGTAAAACTTTTAGTAAGAGAAGACGATGAGGGGTATTATTTAAGAAAGAAGAGAAAATAGTATGGATAAGTTGTCAATAAGTTATAGTGTAGGAAAAGATAAGCCCCATTTAGCGAAATATGCGAATTGTGATGTAGGAAAGCTAAGTGATTTAAAGATACCTAATGAAGTTAAGGTGGCTTATCTATCGGTTACGCATTATAATGGGCATACTATTAGGAATATTGATACTTATATTTATATAGTTGGTAAAGTAGAGGATTGTCGTAATGTTTTAGGAGATAAGGGTAATTATAGATTGCTGAATACTAAGGAGTTTATCGATATCTGTTTAGAAAATAATGGCAAAATGGTAGTCTGTGATGGAGAAGATAGTAAGAACGATGTCTTTCCTATGACAGAGTTTACTAGATGCTTTTCAACTAGTGAGGAATTAAGTAATGGAGTAGTAGAATTTACTAAGAAGTTTTTAGAAGATAAGGGAAAGGTATATTTAAAGAGTTAAATGCTTTTCCTTTTTTTATAATCTCTGTAGAATTCTCTGCAGGAATGTAGGTGATTGATGTATCTTTATTTTCAGCAACAGATACCATTTTCCCCAAGTGGGGAAAATGGTCTAATACGTTGATATTACTACAAATGACAAGAATGCTTTTGACTTTATATCTTTATAAATTAAGGATTTTATTTAAAAATTTTTTAGTTGTTTTATAGATTTGTTTTATGATCTCTGCAGAGATATTGTAGAGTTTTGTGCAGTATTTATGAGCATTTGATACAGCCTATCAAATACCATTTTCCCCACTTGGGGAAAATGGTCTAATACGTTGGTATTATTACAAATGATAAGAGTGTTTTTGACTTTATGACTTTATAAATTAAGGATTTTATTTAGAAATTTTTTAGTTGTTTTATCAATCTGTTTTATAATCTCTGCAGAGATGCTGCAGAGTTTTGTGCAGGAATGTAAGCAGTTGATGTATCTTTATTTTCAGCACCAAATACCATTTTTCCGACGTCGGAAAAATGGTCTAATACGTTGATATTACTACAAATAATAAGAATGCTTTTAACTTTATATCTTTATAAATTAAGAACTATATTTAAGTCCTTTTACTGATTTAATTTATAGTCTCTGCAGAATTTTCTACAGAAAAATGGAAAACTCTGCAGAGATATTGTAGAGTTTTGAACAGTATTTATGAGCATTTGATGCAGCCTATCAAATACCATTTTTCCCAAGTGGGAAAAATGGTCTAATACGTTGATATTACTACAAATTCAGAAATATTCTTGACTTTATATTTTTATGAATTATAAAGCCTTATTTAAGTTCTTTTATCAATTTGATTTATAGTCTCTACAGAATTCTCTGCAGAGATGCTGCAGAATTTTGTGCAGGAATGTAGGTATTTGATGTATTTTTATTTTTAGCAACAGATACCATTTTGCCGACGTCGGAAAAATGGTCTAATGCGTTGATATTACTACAAATTCAGAAATATTCTTGATTTTATATTTTTATAAATTATAAAGCCTTATTTAAGTTTTTTTATCAATTTTATTTATAATTTCTGCAGAATTCTCTGCAAAGATGCTGCAGAATTTTGTGCAGGAATGTAGGTATTTGATGTATCTTTATTTTTAGAAGCAAATACCATTTTCCCCACTTGGGGAAAATGGTCTAATATGTTGATATTACTAAAAATAATAAGAATGCTTTTTACTTTATATCTTTATGAATTAAGAACCATATTTAAGGTCTTTTACTACTTTAATTTATAGTTTCTGCAGAAGAACTGTTAAACTCTGTAGAGATACTGCAAAGTTTTGTGCGGTAATATAAGTATTTGATGTATCTTTATTTTTAGAAGTAAATACCATTTTTCCGACGTCGGAAAAATGGTCTAATACATTGATATTACTACAAATAATAAGAATGCTTTTGACTTTATATCTTTATAAATTAAGGATTTTTATTTATAAATTTTTTAATTGTTTTATAGAGTTGTTTTATGATTTTTGCATAATTCTCTGCAAAAAATGGAAAACTCTGCAGAGATACTGCAGAGCTTTGTGCAGTAATGTAGGTATTTGATGTATCTTTATTTTAGAAATAAATACCATTTTTCCGACGTCGGCAAAATGGTCTAATACGTTGATATTACTATAAATTCAAGAATATTATTTGGTTTATACTTTTATAAATTATGAAAATTTCTTTAAGACTTTTTTAGTTTAATTTTTAATCATAACATTTTTTTCTTTTTCTAATTCTTTAAGACTTTTTTTAGGTGTAGGTAAATTTTCAGGCATTGTTCCACCATTTTTATTAATAACTTCTCTAATGTTTTTTCCGATATTGTAATGTGCCGCATTTGCTTTACTTTCTGTTTTAATATTTTCTCTTTTTAATTTTGACTCTGTTTGTGTAATTCGAAATAAATTTGCAGCTAGTTCTTCACTACCCATATTATCTAAAATATCTTCTCTATATCTTAGTTCTTTTCTTTTAGCAATATCGTCTGCTGTTTCGCCATTATATAAACCTTTATAACCGAAATTATGAAATTTATCAAAATTTTTAACACCTGAGTTTTTTGCTGTTTGATTTAATGAATAATTACCTTTTTTAGTTAATTTTCTTTGATAAAGTCTCTTTTCATCTTCAGAAAGTTCACTATATTCTTTTTCGATTATTTCTTGTTTCCTAGTTTGTACTGCAAAATATGTTTGAGCTAAAGCAATGACTTGTTTTCTATTATCTCCATTTTGAGCAATTAAATAGCAAGCATATCTTGATAATTTGTAATCTTTTTGTTTTCTTTTGGAATTTGAACCTATAGATACTATTTTGTCAACGTCGATAAAATGGTCATCAATGTTATTATTGCTTAAATTACAAGTGTTTTTTGCTTTATCGATAACACCTATAAAGTTTTTCCATTTTGAGTACTCAAGCGCTATCATTAACTCACGTGCAAGCCAGTATTCTTGATTATATTCATCAAGATGTTTGATATTTTCAAAATTTGTTTTGCTGTATTCTTTTAGCGTATCTTCCATTTTTACATCTCCTTTTTTTGTTTTTTTCTTTCTTATTAATATTGTACCAAATAATTCTTGATTATGCAAATGACTTTAGTTACTCATTTGTTCCTGTTGCTTTTTCTTTATTTATTACATTATTTTGTAATTTATGTAGAATTATCTATAGAAAAACTGAAAAAAACTCTGCAGAGATACTGTAGAGTTTTGTGCAATAATATAAGTATTTGATGTATCTTTATTTTTAAAAGCAAATACCATTTTTCCGACGTCGGAAAAATGGTCCAATGCATTGATATTACTACAAATAGTAAGAATGCTTTTGACTTTATATCTTTATAAGTTTATAGTCTCTGAAGAAAAACTGTTAAACTTTGCAGAGATACTGCAAAGTTCTGTGCAGGAATGTAAGTACTTGATGTAGCCTATCAAATACCATTTTTCCCACTTGGGAAAAATGGTCTAATACGTTGATATTATTAGATATAATTAATTATTGAAACTTGTTATTTCTGTTAGAGTGCTATAGCTAATTAACTGTAAAACATTATGTAAAATAAATTTAGCTTTATTGAAAAATAATGAAAATTTTGTTATATTCTAGATAGAAGAAAAACTACACATGGTTGTAGTTTTTCAAGTGTCTTGGAGGAGTATATGGCTATTAGTGAAGTAGAATTTAAAAAGGAAGAAAAAATATTAAATAAAGTAGGTAAATTACTTAATGAAACGCTAGATAGTTTAGGCTTTGATGTTAATAAGGAAGAAGAAGAGCTAAAGGAATTTAAAAAACTAGTTTGGGAAGACGCTAGTAATTTTGATAGTGGAGAAGAAGCTCAAGCAATTATGCTTACTAATGAAGAAGAAAATAAAGCAATAATGAAAAGAAATTATTTTAGAAGACTTTTACAAATAAAGAAAAAACCTTATTTTGCTTCTATTGTTTTTAAAGATGATGATGGGGATATTTTTAATATTTATATGTCTTTAACTTACTTAAAAGATAAAGACGCTAATAATATTTTATATGATTGGCGTAGTCCAATATGTAGTTTATTTTATGATTATGAAACAGGTCCATGTGAATATAGTGCTCCTGGAGGTACTTTTCATGGTGAATTAAAAAGAAAAAGACAATATAAAATAGATAATAATAAGTTAGTAGGAGTTTTTGATAACTCATTAAATATAGATGATGAGGTTTTACAAGAAGTATTGGCAAATGGTTCTGATGAGAGAATGAAAAATGTTGTTAATACAATTCAACAAGAACAGAATAAAGTAATTAGAAATTTGGAAGATAATAATTTAATTGTTCAAGGAATTGCTGGTAGTGGTAAAACAACAGTTGCTTTACATAGAATAGCTTTTTTACTATATCGTTTGGAAAGATTGTCTAGTAATAATATTTTGATTTTTTCACCTAATAATATTTTTACAGAATATATATCAGAAGTTTTACCATCTCTAGGTGAAGCTAATACCTTACAAACAACTTTTAATGATTATTTAGCAAGTTTTATTAATGAATATAAAGATGTTGAAGAGTTTACAGAATTTATTTCAAGGTATTATTCTTATAAAGAAGAATATCCAGAGCTAGTTAAGTATAAACAGAGTGATGAAATTATAGAAGATTTTAAAGCTTACTTAGATCAATATGTAAGTAAGGCTTGTTTTGTAAATGATATAGTTGAAAATGAAAAGAATATTGTTACTAAGGAAGAATTAAATGAACTTCTTCATAATAAATATGATAGATTACCTTTATTTGAAAGATTAGACGAAATGGCTTTAAAGTTATCTAATAACTTTTATAAGGGCTCTTCTAAAAAGAAAGCTACTTTCTTAAAATTATTGGGAAAAGCGGCGAATTTTAAGAAAGATTATAAAGAAATATATAAGAATTTCTATTTAAGTTCTTTTTGTAAGATAAAATTAACTGAAGGTATTGTTAATTCTTTTGTTAAGAAAGATATTATTAATTATGAAGATGCTTTGCTTTTTGCTTATATGAAAGGAATACTAGAAGGATTTATTTATGAAGCTACTATTAAGCAAGTTATTATTGATGAAGCACAAGATTATAATAGACTTCAATATATTATTATAAATAATATATTTAAAAAAGCTGATTTTACTATTTTAGGAGATATTAATCAAAATATAAATCCATATTATTCTTATAATTCTTTGGAAGATCTAAAAGATTTATTTAGAGGAGATACTAAGTATTTAGAATTATTAAAGACTTATAGGTCTTCTCCTGAAATAATTGATTATACTAATAAGATACTTAATTTGAAACATGTTAATGCTATTAGAAAAGATAATAATAAACCAGTAATAATAAGAAAGAATTTAGAGGATTTAAAGACTAGTTTAGTTAATGATATTAAGACTTTACAGGAAAGATATAAGAGTACTGCTATTATTACTAAAGATGGGGTGGAAGCTAATAAGCTTTATGAGTTGATTAAAGATAATGTTGATATATCTTTGTTGGATGCTAATACAAAAAGTTTTAGAAAAGATTTAGTTATTATTCCGGCATATACAGCTAAGGGGTTAGAGTTTGATAGTGTTATTATATATAATGATAGAGAGAATTCTTATAAGAATAATGAGCGTAATTTATTATATGTTGCTTGTACTAGAAGTCAGCATGAATTATATATTTATAATTAGTATTGCATTATAAATTAAAAAGTAGTAAGATAATCATTAATCGAGGTGAAAGTATGGTAGAATATAATAAACTTTCTGATATGGTTATAGGTAAGTCTAGTATTGATGGGGCTATTTCTCCGATTAGTGATTTTGCTTTTACTAATAGAAGTCAAATAAATGATTATGTTAGATTTACTAATGAGATAGATACAGTAGAGGCATTTTTACCTGTAGATGGAAGTTTTACTGTTGATAAGAAGAATAATCTTATTATTGGTGAAGATGGGGCAGTGTTTGATGCTTTTGATTTAAATGGTTATACTATTAAACAAGTAAATAATATTCTTATGACTATTTTAGTTACTAGGAAGTATAAATATCCTTTATATGAGTTTAGTATTAAAGAAGGAAGTATTCCTATTAATATAAGTGGAAGTCATACAGTAAATGGAGAGGTAAAGATAGGTATTACTTCTAATATGTCTACTCATATATTGTATTTAACTAATTATAAAGATTTTTTACCAAAAAAGAAGAAAGTATATAGAAAATAGTTTAAGGTTCCTTAGGGGACTTTTTCATTTTTAAGTGGTGAATTGTATGTTTAATTTAGATTTATATGATATTGGATATTGTTCAGAGAAAGAATATACAAGAGTTGTATGTGTATCTAGATATAAAGGAAAATATTTGTTTTCTTATAATAAGGTGAGAAAAGGGTGGGAAATACCAGGTGGTCATATTGAAGAAGGGGAAACATGGATGGAAGCTGCTAGAAGAGAAATGTATGAAGAGACAGGGGCGACTAAGATAAAGATTGAGCCAATTTGTGTATATAAGATAACTACTTTTGGATTGCTTTGTTATTGTGAAATTGAAAGATTGGAAAAATTACCTGATGAATATGAAATGTCTAAAATAATGTTATCAGATAAATTGCCTCATAATATGACTTTTCCTAGTTCCTCTCGAATTTATTTTAATAAGGTTATTAAAGTAAAGGGTTAGATAATTAATCAAAATAAAAAGTAGAACTTAGTGCTCTACTTCTTTTCTTCTGGATTTTTCATGTTGTTTTCTTGACGACTTTTGTCTAGGAATTTTAGAACTATGGTTTCTATTAGATTAGACAAAGTTCTATTTTCTTCTAGAGCTATGTTGTCAAGGGCTTTTTTGACTTCTTCAGTTGTTCTGAAAGTTATAGTCGTTGTTTCCATAATTTACCACCTCACGTTTACAAATATTATAAATTGTTTATATTTTACTTGCAATGTATACATGTGTATGTTATTATTGTATTGTACACAAAATATAATGAATGTGTATACAAAAGTAGGTGGGAAATTTGAAAAGACTAAATTTAATTTTACCGATGGTTATAATTGGGATAATTTTTTCTATGAGTATTGGATTTTCCGCATTAAATAAGGGTTTGAGCATATCTGGAGAAGTAAATTATAGACCAGAAAATGACATTAGAATTACAAAAATCACTCCAGAAAAAGTGGAAAATACGACGTTAGAATACTTCGATTTTTCTAAAAAAGAGGTAAAATTGGCCTTTAAAAAAAATTTAAATTTATGTGTAAAGTTTACACTCGAAATCACTAATTTTAGCAATTCTGAGATGGGAATTTTAAAAATTAAGGGGTTAGATGGGGGTGTAATTGATGGTTATACCCTTGGTGAAAAGTTAGTTGGAGAGGATGGAAATAGTAAAGCTGGGATGATTAAGAAATTTAGTATTACTTATAATTCTAGTGAAGAAGATGTTAAAAGTTTACTATTAAAGTTTGATTTTGAGCCTGTATATAAGATTAATTATGAAGGGTTTGATGATACTAGTAGTTTTAAAAAAGAGATATTAAGAAATGATAAGTTAGTTCAAAACTTTGGAGATAATCCTCCTAAGAAAGTAGAAGTTACTATGAATGATGAAGTAATAACACCTAATTATAGTAATGGAGTACTTACAATAGATAATGTAACTGGTGATATAAAGATAAAGCCTGTGTTCTATGATGAAAGTGGAGCAAATGAACCAGTACTTAGTGATAACATGATACCAGTATATTATGATGAGAATAATAAAGTATGGAAGAAAGCTGATAAATATAATAGAAATAATAATTGGTGTGATTATAATAATCAAAAGTGGTGTAATGCAGTTACGGTAAAGAATGTTGTAAGAGATTTATCAGGAAATGGTAATGATGGAGAAATACATGGAGCAGTTATAGAAAATGGTGAGGCATATTTTGATGGTAAAGATGATTATATAGATACAGGTATAAAAGGCCATGAATTCAATCAAATTACTTACATAGCTAAGTTTACTTTGCTTTCATATCAAAATATAAATCAAAGTATTATAGCAAATACTGATGGTAGTGGGAGTGCAATTTATATTCCTGGGAAAAATAATAAACTTTTTTTTACATTATATGATGGTAGTAAAAATGGTTATAATTACATTTATGGTGATACTATAATTGAGTTAAATAAAGAATATTTAGTAGTTGCGGTGTATGATGGTAAAAATATGAAAATATTTATTGATGGAGAGCAAGTTGCAGAAGGTGCAGGCCCAGTCAACTTTAAGCAATCTCTTTCTAAAACACTATTAGGAGGTGATCCATTAGGTGAGTCTGATGCTATTGGCGAGCCTTCAAATATTAAAATAAATGATGTATTAATATTTGATAAAGCATTAACTTTAGAAGAAATAAAAACTCATTATAGTAATAAAGTTACTTTAGGAGAAACTAAACCATTGATTTATTATGATTTTGAAGAGACAAATAGAGAAATATATAGAAATGGTAATATCGGTACAACAATACCAATGGAAGAAATAAATACCATGTGGGTATGGATTCCAAGATATTCATATACAATAAAACAACCATATGGTAAAGCAAGCGCTGATAATCAAAGCCCCTCACAAGAATTACCTGGAGAAATAGACGTTAAGTTTATTCCAGCAAGTCAAAATGATAGTGAAGGATTGGCACAATATACAGGTAGTGATACAAGTGGATGGTTTACCCCACCTGGATTTAAATTTGGAGATAAAGATTTATCAGGAATATGGATAGGAAAGTTTGAAACCGGTTATTTGGGTGCAAGTACAGAAAATGAAGCCCAACATGATACACAAGAGTCAAATAAGGTTATTATTAAGCCAGATGTGATAAGTTGGCTTGGAATAAGAGTTTCAACAATAGAATTGGTTTCTATGGGAATTATAAAAGAAAAAAATCCTTTTGGATTTAATCAAAGCATATATGATAGTCATGCAATAAAAAATAGTGAATGGGCTTTGATGTCATATTTAACTCAAAGTAGATATGGAAAATATGGAAATACTTTATATGTGGGAGATAACAAACAAACTTACATGAATAATTATATTGGAAATCTCTGTGGATGTTCAGCTGGGATACCACATACTAATGAGGCTTCGTTATGTGCTTATAGATATAATGATTTAACAAATATTAGTTCTGGAGCTGGGTATGTTGGAGCAGGAGCGTCAACAACGGGCAATATTTATGGGATTTACGATGTCAATGGCGGATCTTTAGAAAGTGTAATGGGTGTTTATGATAATCCTGAAAGAAGAAGTGGTTATTCAACATCAGATAATTCGGGTTATACAGGATTACTAGACGATGGTAAAATATTTGAAGGTAGAGAATGGCAAGATGATAAATACTATGATTTTTATAGCACAGATAATTGGATGACTGCATGTGATGGAAACCCATGTAAAGGTCATGCTTTGAATGAAACGAATGCATGGTACAATAATCCAGTGAATATATTATGGGGTAGATATCCATGGAATTGGAGAAGCGGTTATTGGAAGGATAAAAATGGTGGAGTTTTCATGCATAATAATTGGGATGGCAGTGCTAATGCTGAAGCTTCATTTCGCATCGTCTTAACTCCAAATAATTAATTATTTAAACAATTAAGATGGTATTAATAAAATTTATATGTAAATAATAATTGTAGGTGAAGTGTATTATGAATAGTAGAAAAACTAAATTAATTATAATAGTTGCCTTGTGTTTGGTAGTAATATGTTTAACAGTGGGTTATGCAATTCTTTCTGCTAACCTTAATATAAGTGGTCAGGCCTCAGTTAATGGTGGTAGATGGGATGTTGTGTTCTTAAAGAATGATGCTAAAGTAGTAGGAGAAGGTAGAGCTAAGTGTAACCTTGGTACTATAGAAAATTCTTCTATTAAGGATTTAACTGTTTCTTTAGAAGAAGCAGGTGATAGTTGTACTTTTACTATTCCAATACAAAATACGGGTACTGTAGAAGCTTATTTAACAGATGTTGTTGGTAAAGATAATTCTTTAACTTTTAATTCTACATCAGTATCAGATATAGAAAAAATAAAACCTTTAGTTACATATGAAGTAAAGTATGGAGATATGCAGATAAATAGTCAAACAGATTTTAGTAAGATACCAGTATTAAAAGCAGATGCTAAGGAGACAGTAACATTAAAAGCTATGATAAATGCAGATGATAGTATTGGAAAAACTAATCCTATAACTATAGGAGGATTTGATAGAACTTTTGTGTTTAATTCTAATTCATTAGAAGAAGGTTCAACAGATAGTGTAGTACCATTAGGAAGTCCAAATAAGCCAGTATTAAATGGAGATATGATACCAGTATATTATGAGAAAACAAGTGATACAACAGGAAATTGGGTTAAAGCTGATACAACGAATAGTGATAATAACTGGTATGATTATGATAGTCAAAAGTGGGCTAATGCTGTAACAGTAAAGAATACTGTAAAAGATTTGTCAGGTAACAATAATGATGGAGTAGTTCATGGAGCAGTAGTAGGAAATGGTGAAGCTAGTTTTGATGGAGAAGACGATTATATAGATGTTGGGTTAGCTGGTCATGATTTTAGGCAAATTACGTATGTGGTGAAATTTACTTTACATCATTATATTTCCGATCATCATCAGATTATTATTGGTAATACTGAAAATGCTGGCGCTTCAATTCAGTTGAGTTCAGATGATAACAAAAGGCTTCTATTTATGGTGCTTGATAATAATACAGGCACTTATCTCAAAGTTAGCAGCGATGCCAGTTTAATTGATTTAGAAAAAGAGTATATTGTTGTTGGCACTTGTGATGGTGGTTCAATGAAATTATATCTTAATGGTACTTTGGTGGCTGAAAATAAAAAATCTATTAATATAAGAAATTCGATTTCTAGAGTATTGATAGGAGCAGATCCTTCTGATAATTTTGGCTTTGATTCACCATCAAATATTTCAGTAAATGATGGCTTAGTATTTGATAAGTCATTAACAGAAGAAGAAATAAAGCAACACTATAGTAATGAAGTTACTTTAGGAGAAACAAAGCCATTAGTCTATTACAATTTTGAAGATGCTAATAGAGAATATTATAAAGAAGCAAAAGCTGGAACAACAATATCAATGGATGATATAAACACAATGTGGGTATGGATACCAAGATACTCATATACAATTAAACAACCTTATGGTAAAGCAAGTTCTGAGAATGAAAATCCAACTCAAGCTTTACCAGGAGAAATAGATGTTAAGTTTATACCATCAACTATAACAGAAACTGGTTCAGCTCAGTATACAGAAGCTAGTCCTAGAAATTGGAGAACGAACGCTGCCTTTGATTTTGATAATAAAAAGCGAGCAGGAATATGGGTGGCAAAGTTTGAGCCTACAGGTACTTTGGGTTCTGCTTGTGTAAATGATACTTGTGATATAAATACTGTAACGATAAAACCAAGTACTGCTTCAATAAGATTTCAAAAGGTAAGTAGTTTCTTCTATATGGCAAGAAGTATGCAAAAAGTTGATAATCCATATGGTTTTAGTTCTACAAGTGGTGATTTACACATGATTAAAAATGACGAATGGGGAGCAGTAGCTTATCTATCTCAAAGTAAGTATGGAAAATATGGTAATTCAGCTTATACTGGAGCTAATAAAGAAATTTATCAAAATAAATCAAGTGATTATATAACTGGAAATAGTAATGGTACACCAAGCATTAGTACAATAAATACACAGTATACATATAATAATCTAACAAATTTAGGAACTGGTGCTGGTCAAGCAGGACCGGGAGCAAGTACAACAGGAACAATATATGGAGTATACGATATGTCGGGTGGTGCTTATGAATATGTAATGGCAGCAATAGCATATGATAATGATGATTTAGTTCCAATGTCAGGTAATAATAGCACAGGTACTAGTAATTCTGGATTTAATGGAAAGTTTAATGATGGTACTGATTATAATGCTGGCATACCTTTTCCGAATATTAAGTATTATACTATGTATAAAACGCAAAATCCAAATTCTAGTGATTTTACTAATTCTTTATCAGCGTGTGGTAATAGCGTTTGCTATGGATGTGCTTTGTCAGAAACAAAATCATGGTATGATGATGTTGCCCTTTTTGTATCTAGTTACTATCCATGGGTTCAGCGTGGTGGTTATTATGGTGATAAACTAGATGCTGGTATATTCGATGCTGGTTATGGTCATGGAGGTTCTTATAATTCTTATTCCTGTCGATTAGCGTTAGTATCATAATGAAATTTTTAATTTTGATAAATGTAGGTGATATATAAATGAATAATAGAAAACAAAAATATATTATAATTGGTGCATTATGTTTAGTGGTAACTTTACTATCTATAGGTTATGCTGTTTTGTCAGCTAACTTAAGAATTGATGGAACTGCTAAAGTATCAGGTGAGAAATGGAGTGTTGAGTTTGTAGAAAAACAAGCTAAAACTATTCCAAAAGGAAAAGCTACTTGTGATATAGGTACAATTCAAAATACTTCAGTAACAAACTTATCAGCTAAAGTAAAAGTACCAGGAGATAGTTGTACATTTACTATACCAGTAGAAAATACTGGAACTTTAGATGCCAGTTTAGTTGATGTAACTAATAGAGGTTTATCTTTATCATATGATGGTAATCCTGGTGATATAGATATAATAAGTAGTTATATAACTTACGATGTTAGATATGGTAGTACACAAATAAATAATGAAACTAATTTTGAAGAAATTGATATTTTAGAACCAGGAGAAAGAGAGACAATAACTTTAAAAGTAGAGTTTAAAGAAGAAGCTACACAAATATCAAATGCAGTTGTAACAATAACAGGCTTAGATAGAACATTTAATTTTGAAAATAAGTTAGGTTCAAGTAGTACTAGTCCAACACCAGAAACTGTACCAGTTTACCATGATACTAGTGGAGCTAATCAACCTGTTTTGAGTGATAATATGATACCAGTAGTATATGACGAAACAAGAAAAGAATGGGTAAAGCAAGATTTAGATAAAAGTTATGATTATTCACAACAAGTATGGGCAAATGCTGTAACTGTAGTTGAAGATGGAACACAAACAAGAAGTTATTATAAGAAAGCAAAGGCTGGAACAGTAATATCAATGAATGATATAAATACGATGTGGGTATGGATACCAAGATACTCATATACTATTAAGAGTGAAGATGGTGGAGATAACTACTTCGGAAAGGCAAGTTCTGATAATCTAAATCCATCACAGGCTCTACCAGGAGAGATAGATGTTAAATTTATTCCAGTAAGTGAAAATGATAGTGAAGGCTCAGCTCAATATACAGAAGGGGAAGCAAGTGGATGGTTTACGCCACCAGGATTTAAGTTTGGAGAGAAAGATTTATCGGGAGTGTGGATGGGAAAGTTTGAAACGGGTAATATAGGGGATTGCCAAGCGACAACTGGAGATGTAAATAATGGATGTGATTTAGAAACGTTAGTTCCACAAATTAAGCCAAATTTAACAAGTTTGAGGGGTATAAGAGTATCAACATTGGAATTAGTTTCTATAGGTTTAACTAAAGGTGGAAATATCTATGGTTTTGATAATACATATGATAGTCATGCTTCCAAAAATACAGAATGGGCATTAATTAGTTATTTAACTCAAAGTAAATATGGAAAGTATGGAAATTATTTATACAAAGGAGAAAATAAACAAGTGTATATGAATAATTATAGTGAATATATGACAGGATGTTCTTCTGGAATACCAACAGCTGAAAGTTCAGATAAATGTACTTACGAGTATGACAATTTAACTTCTAATGGAGAAGGTACCGGCTATTTGGGAGCGGGTGCTTCAACAACAGGAACAATATATGGGATATATGATGCAAATGGTGGAAGTTGGGAATATGTAATGTCTGTTTTTGCAAATCCAAGCAAATATTCTGGAAATACGCTAGAGTTAAATTCTGGATATAAAGGACTATTAACAGATGAAATTGAGTTTAGCGATAATGCTCGTTCTTGGTTAAGTGATAAGTATTATGATTTTTATGCATCAGATGATGTAAAGACAGCGTGTAATGATACTTTATGCAAAGGTTATGCATTAAATGAGACGTCTGGATGGTATGGTGATAGAAAGAATATGGTTCACAATATTTATCCTTGGATGGATCGTGGTGGATACCAACGAAAAAATGATGGGACATCTGGGGTGTTTGCATATATTAATGGAGAAGGAAGCTCTTCAAATTACCGTTCTTTCCGTATCGTCCTAACCCCACAATAAAAAAATAAAAAAAGTTATAAAAAAAAGATTAAAACCTCTTAATTTTTTCTAATAATAAAGTAGGAGGTATTTTTTATGACATTTAAGTATCGGTATAGGAAACAAATTATTATTGGAGTTATTTTACTTCTTATTGTTTCTTTAGGAGGCTTTTTTACTTATAAAGAGTTATCTAAAAAGAAAGATAAGGAAGATGATAAGGCTATTGCGAAGTTTATTAAGAAAGAGGATAAGGATAATTCTAAGGGAAAAGATAAATCTAAAGAAGAAAAGATAATGTATAAAGTGGATATTAAAGGACAAATAAATAATCCTGGTATTTATTCACTAGAGGCTGGTTCTAGGGTAATTGATGTTATTAATATGGCGGGTGGTCTTACTGAAAATGCTAATACGACAGTAATTAACTTAAGTAAAAAGATAATTGATGAGATGGTTATTATAATTTATTCTAATTATGAAGTAGAAAATTTTGAAGCAACTAAGGAAATAGAAAAACAAGTTCAAGAGAAATGTTTAGGTGATACGATTAAGAATGATGCTTGTATTGAGGATAATACTGATACTTCTAGTGATATTTCTACTTTAATATCTATTAATACGGCAACTAAAGAAGACTTAACTAAATTACCAGGAATAGGTGAAGCTAAAGCTCTAGATATTATTAAATATAGAGAAGAAAATGGTGATTTTAAAGATATTGAGGAGATTAAAAATGTATCAGGAATAGGAGATAGTTTGTTTGCTAAAATTAAGGATTACATTACTATCTAATTATTTATATGTAATACTTTTATGTTTAGTAGGAATTATTTCTATAGTTAGAATATCATTACCTAAGAAAACAAATTATAGTGTTAATGATACTTACTTAACAGGAACTCTTATAAAAAAAGAAATAACTCCTGATAAAGTAACACTTTATATTAAAAATAAAGAAACAGTAATAGGATATTTTTATATTGATAATAAGCAATTTAAGGAAGTTTCTTTAGGAGATAAATTAATTATTAAAGGAAAATTCAGTAGAGTAAGTAAAAGTAGAACTAAAAATACTTTTAATTATAGAAAATATTTAGAAAGAAAAAATATTTTTTATATAGTGGAAATAGATAAATATAAAGTTATTTCTAAAAATAAGAATATTTATTATAAAATTAAAGATTTAATATATAAAAGAGTTGGTAGGGATGCTTATTTAAATACTTTTCTTTTAGGAAATAAAACTTATTTAGATAAAGAAGTAAAGAATTCCTATCAAGAGATAGGAATATCACATTTATTTGCGATAAGTGGTATGCATATAAGTATTTTGTCTATGTTATTACTTAAAATTTTAAAGAAGAAAGATAGAAGCTATTTTATTGTAAGTATCTTTTTACTCTTATATTTGTTTTTAATTGAAACATCAGCATCTTCTATTAGAGGAGTATTATTCTTTATATTATTTTCTATTAATAAAATATTTTATTTTTATATTCCTCCTATAAAGATATTTATTTTAACTTTAGTAATTGTTTTATTAATTAATCCTTTTTATATTTTTGATATAGGTTTTTTATATTCTTTTAGTATTTCTTTTTCTTTATTATTTTTAAGTGAAGAATTAAAAGGAGGTAATTACTTTAAAGGTTTATTAAAGGTGTCATTTCTTTCATTTTTAATAAGTATACCTATTAGTTTATATAGCTTTTGTCAAATTAATTTATTAAGTATACTTTATAATCTTTTTTATGTACCATTTATTTCTTTGATACTATTTCCTCTTACTTTAATTAGGTTTATTGTTCCTTTAAAAATAGATTTTTTAATAAATATATTGGAAAAAAGTAGTTTATTTTTAAGTAAAATAAATACTTTTAAATTTATTTTTTATAAGGGTAATATAATTATTTATATTTTATACTTTTTGTTTATAATAGTCTTTTTAATAGATTATAAGAAAAGAAGAAAGAAAAGGTTCTTTTTAGTAATAATTGTTTTGTTAGTAGTTCATTATTTTTATAGAGATAATGGAAGTTTTATTAAAATGTTAGATGTAGGACAGGGGGATAGTATTTTGGTTTATTCTAAAGGATGTAGTATGTTAGTTGATACTGGTGGAGTATATGGTAATGAAGGAGGGGTTGTGAAGAATGTAACAATACCTGTTTTAAAGAGTTTAGGGATAAAGAAAGTGGACAAATTACTTATCAGTCACGGGGATTTTGATCATGTTGGGGATGCGTTATATTTAGTTAATCATTTTAAAGTAGGAGGCATTTTAATTAATAATAATGAAGCTAATTATTTTGAAAAAGAACTTTTGAAAAAGAAGGCTCATAAAGCTAAAGAAGGTTTAGTTATTAAGTGTGGTGATGTTAGTTTAATAGAGATTAATAAAAATATGGTTTTGGAAAATGATAGTTCAAGTGTTTATTTAGGTATTTATAAAGATAGAAGGTTCTTATTGATGGGAGATGCATCTAGTAAAACAGAAGAATATTTAATTAAAAATTATAATTTAGAAGATGTTGATATTTTAAAAGTAGGTCATCATGGCTCTAATAGTAGTAGTTCAAAGAAATTTATTGATATAGTTAATCCCAAGATAAGTTTAATATCAGCGGGTATTGATAATAAGTTTGGACATCCTCATAAAGAAATAATACAAAGATTAGATAATTCTTATGTTTTTGTTACTAAAGATGTGGGAAGTATTACAGTTAATTTAGATAGTTTAAAGGTAGAAGTAGGGCTATAAAAAGTACTTTAAGCGTTGACTTTTAATATTGATTATAGTATACTAGTAGTGTACTTGAAGTAGTGCAATATTTAGAAAATGCTCTCGCTCCCAGATGGTGCGAGTAATAAATTATTCTGGGTGACAATGTTTCTCGCTCTCGGGTGGTGCGAGCAATAAATTATCCCGAGTGAAAATATTTTGAAAACTTCTATCTAGTGATAGAGTTTTCTTTTTCAAAAAGTATAAAAAATATCACTTTGTTCTATTGACAAAATAAAAACATTTGTTTTATAATAAAATTGTTAGAGAAAATACTTTAATAGCTTTAAAAAAAGTCTTATTTTTGGTATAATATGTTTGTTAGGAGCGTGCCTATATGCGAAGCGTTGGAATTTTAACTTTAGGGTGTAAGGTAAATACTTATGAAAGTGAGTATGTAATTAATTTATTAAAAGATGCTGGTTATGTAATAAAAGATTTTCAAGATGTTTGTGATGTTTATATAATTAATACTTGTACAGTTACTAATACTAGTGATATAAAGTCTAAAAAAATGATTAGAAAAGCAATAAAAATGAACCCACATGCTTGTGTAGTAGCGATGGGATGTTTTATTGAAGCTAATAAAGATATTGAAATAGAAGGATTAGATATTATTATTGGTAATAAGGATAAATCTTCTATTGTTTCAATATTGGATGAGTATTTTGAAAAGAAGGAAGCAATAAAGAGATTGTATGACAAGGAATTAAACGAGTTTGAAGATATGTATATTACTGATTTTCCTGGTAGGACAAGGGCTTTTGTAAAAATACAAGATGGATGTGAAAACTTTTGCAGTTATTGTATAATTCCTTATGTTAGAGGGAAATGTCGTAGTAAAGATTTTAATAAAGTAATAGAAGAAATAAAGACATTAGTAAATAATTCTTATCAAGAAATAGTTTTGACTGGTATTCATACAGGTAATTATGGAATTGATTTAGATTGTAGTTTTGCTGATTTATTAAGAGAAATTGTTAAGATAAAAGGACTTAAAAGATTAAGAATATCTTCTATTGAAATAACTGAATTGACGGATGAGGTTTTAGATATAATAAAAGAAAATAATGTAATTGTAAATCATTTACATATACCTTTACAATCTGGCAGTGACGAGATATTAAAAGCAATGAATAGAAAATATGATTTAGCTTATTTCTTTGATAAAATTAAAAAGATTAGAGAAATTAGAAAAGATATAGCTATTTCAACAGATGTAATTGTAGGATTCCCTGGTGAAAATGAAGAATTATTTCAAAAAAGCCTTGATACATGTAGAAAATTAGCTTTTAGTAAAATACATGTTTTTCCTTTTAGTGAAAGAAAAAATACTAAGGCTTGTATGTTACCTAATAAGATAGATAATAATACAAAGAAGGAAAATGCTAGGAGACTTATTTTATTATCAAAAGAGTTGGAAATTGATTATATGAAGAAGTTTTTAAATAAAGAAGTAGAGGTTTTAATTGAAGAAGTAAAAGATAATGTAAGTATGGGACATACAGGAGAATTTCTTCATGTTAAAATAAATGCTCGGTTAGAAAGAAATACTTTTGTTAAAGTAAAAGTTGTAGATATAGAATACCCATATTGTATTGGAGAATTATTATGAAAAAGTATATAAAGGGAAATTATCGTAAGAGTATTTTTAAAAGCGAAGCCGGTTATCATATCGGCATTTTTAAAGTTGTAGAAACAAATAGTGATGACTTATTAGATTATGTTGGTAAGGCCATTACTTTTACGGGGTACTTTCATGAACTAAATATGGATGATACCTATATTTTCTATGGTAAATGTGTTTTACATGATAAGTATGGAGAGCAATTTCAAGTAGAAAGTTATGAAAGATGTAAGCCTGAAGAGAAAGATAGTATAATTGAGTTTTTAACTAGTGGTCTATTTAATGGTATTGGTAAGAAGAAAGCTAAAGCTATTTTTGATGTATTAGGAAAAGATACTTTAAAAATAATTGCCGAAAATCCAGAAAATTTAATTTTGATACCAGGTATAACTAAAGGTAATATTGAAGAACTACATAATAAATTAATGGAATATGAAGAAAGTTATGAGACTATTATTTATCTAAGTAATTTAGGATTTTCTACCAAAGATGCAATGATTATTTATAATTTTTATAAAGCAAAGACAAGAGGTACTTTAGAAGGTGATATTTATCAATTAATTAGGGATATTAATGATATTAATTTTAGAAAAATAGATAGTATTGCGCTTAGAATGGGAATAGAAAGAAGTGCTTTAATTAGAGTAAAAGCAGCTATTTTATATATTATGAGTGAAGTAAGTAATGCTTATGGTCATAGTTATTACTATGAAGAAGAACTAAAGGGATATTTGCCGAGAGTATTAGGATTAGATATTACAGAAGAAGAGTTTAATATTGCTATTAATGAGTTAATTAAAGATATGGCTATTGTTAGGAATGCTGATAGATATTATTTAAAGGAGATGTATGAGGCTGAAAAGCTTATTGTTAATAGATTTAGTTTTTTAATGAAACAAAAAGATGAAGAATTTAAAGATTTTGACAAAGTAGTTAAAGAGATAGAAAGTTTATTTCAAATAACATATAATGAAGACCAATTAGAGGCAATAAAGAAAAGTTATTTAAAGAAATTTTTAATTATAACTGGTGGTCCAGGTACTGGAAAAACAACTATTATGAAAGCTATTGTAGAATTACTTAGTAGAATGCATAGATTATCTTATTCTGATTTGGCTTCTAAAGTAGCACTTTTAGCGCCTACTGGAAGAGCAGCAAAACGAATGAGTGAAGCAACTAATTTAAAGGCATCAACTATTCATAGATTTTTAAAGTGGCAAAAAGAAACAAATAAATTTATGGTTAATGAGTATAATAAAAGTGATGCTTCTGTTCTTATTATAGATGAGGCAAGTATGATAGATACTTATTTGATGGCTAATTTGTTGAGGGGAATATCGACTAATTGTAAGATAATAATGGTAGGTGATGATCATCAATTACCATCAGTTGGACCAGGGCAAGTATTACATGATTTAATAGAAAGTAAAAAAATAGAAGTGGTAGAACTAAAAAAATTATATCGTCAAGGGTGTGACTCTAATATAATTAGTTTAGCTTATGGAATAAGAGATGGAAAAGTAGATAGAAGTATTTTTAATAAAGAAGATGATTTGACTTTTATAAGTTGTCAAAATAATGAAGTGTTAGAACATATAAAAGATGTTTGTAGTACTTATAAAGATTTATCTTATAAAAATTTCCAAGTATTGGCACCTATGTATAAAGGATTAAATGGAATAGACGCTATAAATAAAGAGGTTCAACAAATATATAACAAAAAAGATAAAAGAAAAAATGATATGATTATTGGGGAATTTACTTTTAGAGAAGAAGACAAGGTTATTCAACTTACTAATATGCCTGATGAAAATGTTTATAATGGAGATATTGGTTTGGTTGAAGAAGTTTCAACTTCTCCTAGAGAAATATGTATTGATTTTGACGATAATTTTGTTAGATATACGCCGTCTAATTTTTCTAATTTTAGATTGGCTTATGCTATATCTATACATAAAGCTCAAGGTAGTGAGTTTAATGTAGTTGTTTTACCTTTAGTAAAGGCTTATAAAAAGATGCTTTATCGAAAATTAGTTTATACGGCTGTTACTAGAGCTAAGAAAAAACTATATTTAATAGGTGATATAGATGCTTTAGATATGGCTGTTGATAATATAGATACGGATATTAGAAGAACGACTATAAAAGATTTACTAATTAGTAGTATAAAAACTTCTAAATAGTAAATAATATAGTTAGAGGTGAAGAATATGAAGAAAGGTACAATGATGGCCATGTTATTAGGGGGATTAGGAGTTATCGGTTATATGTATATGCAGAAAAATCCAGAAGCAAAGCAAAATGTGCGTAATATGGCTAAAAGTGCTGTGAAGAAGGCTTATAATAAACTAGATGATATGGAAGAGGCTTAGGCCTTTTTCTTTTCTCATAAATTTAAAATTTGTATATTAAAAAGCTTAAAAATTGTATATCAAAAGTCTTAAAAAATGTATATTAAAATCCTTAAAATTTGTATATTGATATTGAAAAATTACTATAAATATGGTATTATTTTATTGGTGATGATTAGTGAATTTTAATGAAAAGGAATATATGCCTAGGTTAATTGATAAAAACATAGATAGATATTTAGAAGTTTTTGGAGCTGTTTCTGTTGAGGGACCAAAATGGTGTGGTAAGACTTGGGCATCTTTGAGGCACGCTAAAAGTGTTGCTTATTTGGATGATGAAAGTACTAAACAAAGAGCTTTATTAGATTTGGAATTGATTTTAAATGATCAACAACCAGAACTTATTGATGAGTGGCATTTAATTCCGGAAATTTGGGATAGAGTTAGAAGAAAGTGTGATTTAGATAGTAAAAAAGGAAAATATATTTTGACTTGTTCTACGCAACTTGATGATGAAAGAAGAAAACACATTTATCATTCTGGTGCTGGTAGAATTGGTAAACTTAAAATGTATCCTATGAGTTTGTATGAGTCTGGTGAGTCTACAGGAGATGCATCTTTGATGGATATGTTTAATGGTAAACAAAAAAATAAAAATGTTAAAATTCCTAGTTTAGAAGAAATAGCTAATTTAATAGTAAGAGGTGGATGGCCTGATAATATTAAAGTTTCTAAAGATAAAATCAATATAATTCCCAAGAGTTATATTGCCTCAGTCCTTGATAAAGATATTGATGATGGTAAAAAACGTGATAAAGAAAAAATGAATATGCTTATTAAATCACTCGCACGTAATGAGTCTACCATTGTTAGTAATCAGACGTTATTAACTGATATAGGTACTTATAATAATAACGAAGAATTAATAGAAAGCAGAGTAACACTAAGTGATTATTTAGATGTTTTAGATAGACTTCACTTTACTGAAAATCAAAGTGCTTATAGTGAGAATTATCGTTCAAGAGAAAGACTTGGCAAAACACCTAAAAGACATTTAATAGACCCATCTTTAGCTTGTGCCGCTTTAAATTTAACTAGTGATAAATTACTTAGTGATTTGAGAACTTTTGGTTTCTTGTTTGAGTCTTTAGTAGAAAGAGATTTAAGAATTTATATAGAATATTTAGATGGAAATATTTATCATTTTAGAGATAATGTAAGTGGATTAGAAGTTGATAGTATACTGGAATTTCCGGGAGGAGATTATGCCGCAGTTGAAATAAAGTTAGGTTTTAACGCTATTGAAGAAGCTAAGGCTAATTTAGTAAAGTTTGCGAGTAATATGACTAAAAAACCTAAATTTATGTGTATTATTACTGGTAATTTTGATGCTGTAGCAAAAGATCCAGATACGGGAATATATATTGTTCCTATAACAGCTTTAAAACCATAGATTAAGCCAAAAGGCTTTTTTTTCATGTTTATGTGGCTTTTTGCTTGTCAAATTAAGTCAAGCAAAGTTGAAAAATAAAAATATTTCCCTTATAATAAGTAGTAGTGAGATTAGGAGTGAAGTTAATATGGCTTTAAAATATGATGAGTCAACAATTAAAATATTAGAGGGCTTAGAGGCTGTTCGTAAAAGACCTGGTATGTATATTGGTTCTACTGATAAAAGAGGCTTACATCATTTAGTATGGGAAATTGTCGATAATTCTATTGATGAAGCTATTAATGGTTTTGGAGATTATATTAAAATAATTCTTCATAAAGATAAATCAGTTAGTGTTGAAGACCATGGAAGAGGTTTACCTACAGGTATGCATGCCTCTGGAAGAACAACACCGGAAGTTATTTTTACGGTTTTACATGCTGGTGGTAAGTTTGAACAAGATGGTTATAAAGTTTCTGGTGGTTTGCATGGTGTTGGTTCAAGTGTTGTTAATGCTTTATCTAAGTGGTTAGAAGTAACTATTAAACATGATAGGGAAGAATATTATATTCGTTTTGAAAATGGTGGAGAAGTTAGTGTACCTTTAAAGAAAGTTGGAACGACTAATAAAACAGGTACAACAGTACGTTTTCTACCAGACGAAGAAATATTTTCAACAACTAATTTTTCTTATACGACAATATGTGAGAGAATGCAAGAGTCAGCTTTTTTACTTAAAGGTATTACTATTGAAGTAATAGATGAAGAGGATGAAAGACAAGCTAAATTCCATTATGAAAGGGGAATTGAAGAGTTTGTTGAAGAATTAAATAAAGGTAAAAATACTCTTCATAAGGTTTTACCTATTACTGGCTCTAAAGATAAAATAGAAGTAGAAATTGCTTTACAATATACTGATACTTATAATGAAAATATTGTTAGTTTTGTTAATAATGTAAAGACTATTGATGGTGGTTCACATGAGGTTGGTTTTAAAACAGCTTTAACGAGAGTTTTTAATGATTATGCTAAAAGCAATGGCTTTGTTAAAGAAAAAGATAAAGCTTTAGAAGGCAGTGATGTTCGTGAAGGTTTAACGGCAGTTATTAGTTTGAAAATACCAGAGAACATTTTACAGTTTGAAGGACAAACAAAGGGTAAACTCGGAACACCAGCTGCTAAGAATGTTGTTGAAGCTATTACAACAGAGCAATTAAGGGTTTACTTAGAAGAAAATAAAACTATCGCAACAGAGATAATTAATAAAAGTTTACGCAGCAAAGTTGCGAGAGAAGCAGCTAGGAAGGCTCGTGAAGAGGCTCGTAAAGGAACGAAAAAGAATGCTAAAGAAAGGTCTCTTTCTGGTAAGTTAGCACCAGCTCAAACAAAAGATAAAACAAGAAATGAATTGTTCTTAGTTGAGGGAGATTCTGCAGGTGGTTCTGCTAAACAGGGAAGAGATAGAAAATATCAAGCTATCTTGCCATTACGTGGTAAAGTTTTAAATACTGAAAAAACAAAAGAAGAAGATATTTTAAAAAATGAAGAGATTAATACAATGATTTATACTATAGGAGCAGGATATGGTTCTAATTTTGATATCAAAGACTGCGAGTATAATAAGGTAATTATCATGAGCGATGCTGATGAAGATGGTGGTCATATTCAATGCTTATTACTTACTTTCTTTTATCGTTACATGAGACCTTTAATCGAAGATGGAAGACTTTTTGTAGCGTTACCACCACTTTTTAAAATTCAATGTGGTAAGGAAATAGAGTATGCTTATACTATTGAAGAAATGCAAGAAAAATCAAAAGGTAGAAAATGCGAAATTCAAAGATATAAAGGTCTTGGTGAAATGAATGCTGATCAGTTATGTGAGACAACTATGAAACCAGGCAGTAGAACTTTAATTAGAGTTAATATTGAAGATGCTCAATTAGCAGAAAAAAGGGTGTCTATTCTTATGGGAGATGATGTTCCACCTCGTAAGGAATGGATAGAAGAAAATGTTGAATTTTCTTTAGAAGATAGTTATGAAATATAGGAGGCTGTAGTTATGCCAAGAAAGAAGACAGAAACACAAGAAGTAATTGAGAAAATATTTGATTATACTCTAGAAGATATCATGGGTGAGCGTTTTGGAAGTTATTCTAAGTATATTATTCAAGATAGAGCTATTCCAGATGCTAGAGATGGTTTAAAACCGGTTCAAAGAAGAATACTTTATTCTATGCATAAGGAAAAAAATACGTATGATAAACCTTATAGGAAGAGTGCTAAAACAGTAGGAGATGTCATAGGTAATTACCATCCTCATGGAGATACTTCTATATATGATGCGATGGTTAGAATGAGCCAACCATGGAAAACGAGACTTCCTTATATTGATATGCACGGAAATAATGGTTCTATTGATGGTGATAGTCCAGCGGCTTATCGTTATACTGAGGCAAGACTTTCAAAGATTTCTAATGAAATGCTTAGGGATATTGATAAAGATACGGTTCTTTTTGCGCCTAACTTTGATGACTCCACGGTTGAGCCAACTGTTTTACCGGCAAGATTTCCAGCTCTTTTAGTTTATGGTGCTCAAGGAATTTCGGCTGGGTATGCAACTAATATTCCTCCTCATAATTTATCTGAAGTAATAGATGCGACTATTTATCGTATTGATAATCCTAATTGTGAGTTAGATACTTTAATGAAATATGTTAAGGGACCAGACTTTCCAACAGGAGGAATTGTTGAAGGTATTAGTGGTATAAAAGAAGCTTATGAAACAGGTAAAGGTCGTATTATTATTAAAAGTAAATATACGATAGAAGAAAGTAAAAATAATAAATCAATTGTTATTACAGAAATACCTTTTGAAGTAAATAAAGCTTTAATGGTTAAAAAAATAGATGATATAAGAATAGATAAAAAAATAGATGGTATTATTGAAGTAAGAGATGAGTCAGCTAGCGATATAAGAGTAGTAATAGATATTAAGAAAAGCGCTAATAGTGATTTAATAATTAATTATTTACTTAAAAATACGGATATGCAGATTAGTTATAACTTTAATGTTGTATCTATCGTTAATAGAAGACCAAAGCTATTAGGATTAAAAGCTGCTATAGATGCCTTTATTGCTCATCAAAAAGAAGTTGTTAGAAAAAGAACTGAGTTTGATTTAAAACATGCTAAAGCAAGATATCATATTGTTGAAGGTCTAATTAAATGTATTTCTATATTAGACGAAGTAATTAAAGTAATAAGAGCTTCTAAAAATAAGACTGATGCGAAAGAAAATTTAGTAAAAGAGTTTGCTTTTTCAGAAGAACAGGCGGAAGCTATTGTTACTTTACAATTATATCGTTTAACTAATACTGATGTTGTAGCTTTAGAAAATGAATTAGCTGCTTTAGAAAAAATTATTAATGGATTAAGTGCTATTCTAGGTAGTGAAGATGTTTTGAAAAGTGTTATGAAAAAAGATTTAAGAGATGTAAAGAAAGAGTATGATACGCCTCGTCTTACAGAAATAAAAGAAGAAATTACGGAAATAAAAATAGAAGCTAAAGAATTAATTCCTAAAGAGGATGTTGTTGTTATGTTTACTAAAGATGGTTATGTAAAAAGAACATCTCTTAGAAGTTATAGTGCTACTAAGGATGAGGATGTTGTTATTAAAGAGAATGACTACATTTTAGGTATGTATGAAATGAGTACTCTTGATACTTTATTAATCTTTACATCAGGTGGTAATTATTTACATATTCCAGTTCATATAATACCTGATTTGAAATGGAAAGATATGCCTAAACATGTAAGTAATATTATAGAACTTCCTAAGGAAGAAGAGATTGTTGCGGCTATACCGGCATATGATTTTTCTTCTGATAAAAATGTTATTATAACTACTAAGAATAGTATAATTAAGCGTTCTAAGTTAAAGGATTTTAAATTACAAAGATATAATAAAGCTACTTCTTGTATGAAATTAAAAGAAGATGATCAAGTAATAGATGTATTCTTAGAGGAAAAGCCTTATCTTTTCTTAACTACTAATACTGGTTATGGATTAAGTTTTAATGTTAAAGAGGTACCACTTATTGGAGTTAAGGCTGCTGGTGTTAAGGGAATGAAATTAAAGGACGATTATGTTGTTAGTGTAAATAATTTCTCTTATAATGATGATGAGTTTATTTCTATTGTTACTAATAAAGGTACTGGTAAAAGAGTAAGGTTAAATGAGTTTGAAGTATCTTCTAGAACAAGGAGAGGTTTACTAGTAATTAGAGAGGTTAAGACTAATCCTTATAGAGTAGTTAAGACTTTTGTTACGGATAGTAGAAACCACATTGGTATTAAGAATGGAGATATTAGTTACTTGAAGTTGACAGAGTTAGGTATAGCTGATAGATATTCTACAGGAAATCAAATATCTAAGCATAAGATAGATACGGCTTTTGTTGAAGCTACTTTAACTAAGAGGAATGTAAGTAGTGAAGAAAGTAGGGAAGAAGGGCAAGAAGTTGTAGAAGAAGATAAGGTTATTCCTAAAAAAGATAAGATATCTTTAAAAGAGATAGACGATAGATTAATGACAATAGACGATTTTTT
Organism: uncultured Bacilli bacterium; assembly: GCA_947626595.1. Lineage (GTDB taxonomy): Bacteria > Bacillota_I > Bacilli_A > RF39 > UBA660 > CANRGD01. The sequence continues at coordinate 52,928 of CANQST010000002.1, forward strand.
AAAGTAAGTGTAAATTGACAGGTTGTTTAGATTGTTGATATGAAAGAGAAAAAGAAATGTTGATAAAAAAATATTTCTTTTCTTTTTGCAATTTTCTTGACACCGTAGGGGGGGGGGGTAGTAAGATATTATTATAAATAATTTTATTGTGGAAAAGTACTAGCCTGTTGCTGGTTTTATTTACAATTTCGGTAGCAACAAAATGGTACTGATTTAGGAATGGTGAGATAATGGACGGTCGAAAACAAAAATTAATAATTATAGGTGCTTTATGTTTAGTCGTAGTTTGTTTATCAATTGGATATGCAACTTTATCTTCAATGTTAAAGATAGATGGAACAGCTAATGTAGGAGGAGAGAAATGGAGTGTTGAGTTTGTAGAAAAACAAGTTAAAACTATTCCAAAAGGTAAAGCAACTTGTGAAATAGGAGATATCACTGGTACAGGTATTACTAATATGTCTGCAGTATTTCAATTACCAGGTGACTCTTGTACATTTACAATACCAGTAGAAAATACAGGAACATTAGATGCTAGTCTAGTTGATGTAGAAGGAAAAGCTACACCTTTAAATTTAGTTGGAAGTCAAGAAGATATATCTAAATTAAATAATCAAATAACATATGATGTATCATATGGAGATACTAAAATAGATAACCTAACTAGTTTCGATAATATTGACACTCTAGAACCAGGGGAAAGAGAAACAATAACATTAAAAGTAGAATTTAAATTAGAAGCAACTCAGATACCAAGTGAAGCAGTAACAATAACAGGATTAGATAGAACATTTAACTTCCAAAATAAAGTTGGTTCAAGTAGTGTTAGTCCAACACCTGATACAACTCCAGTGTTCAATGATACAAGTGGAGCGAATGCTCCAGTATTAAGTGGAGATATGATACCTGTTGTGTATGACGAAACAAAAAAGCAATGGGTAAAACAAGACTTAAATAAAAGTTATGATTATTCTCAACAAGTATGGGCAAATGCAGTAACTGTAGTTGAAGATGGAATTCAAACAAGAAGTTATTATAAAAAGGCTAAGGCGGGAACAGTAATATCAATGAGTGATATAAACACAATGTGGGTATGGATACCAAGGTATAGTTATACTATCCAAGGTACATATGGAAAAGATGGAACAGGTGCTGCTACTCCTGGAGAAATAGAAGTTAAGTTTGTTGGAGCAGGTACAACTGATACAGGAAGTGCAACATATACTGAAGGAGAAGCAACAGGATGGAGAACTAGTGGAGCTTTCAATTTTGGAGGAGAAGATAAAGCTGGTATATGGGTTTCAAAGTTTGAACCAACTGGTTCAGCTCCAGTTTGTACTACTGCAGATTGTGATATAAGTAAAGTAACAGTAAAACCAGGTATTGCCTCAATTAGAAGTAAAACGGTAAGTGACTTCTTCTATATGGCAAGAAGTATGCAAAAAGTAAACAATCCATATGGGTTCAATTCAATAAGTGCAGACTTGAATATGTTGAAGAATGATGAATGGGGAGCAGTGGCTTATCTATCACAAAGTAAATATGGAAAGTATGGAAATAGTAATTATAGTGGGGCAAATAAAGAAGTTTACATGAATAATAATAGTAGTTATATAACTGGAACTAGTAGTGGCTTACCAAGTGCCAGTAGTTCTGCAGCTGTTGCCTATGCATATGATAATATGAAAGACTTAGGTGATGGAAAAGGATTAGCTGGACCAGGTGCTTCAACAACAGGAACGATATATGGAGCATATGACATGAATGGTGGAGCGTGGGAATATGTAATGGGTGTGCTTGAGTATGATAGTCAAACAGAAAGTGCATACCCAGGAAGATTAACTACGTTTTCTTCTGGATTTAAAGGATTAAGCAATACTGGTGTAGAAATAGGAACAATTGATTTACCTGATTATAAGTATTATAATACTTATAAAAGTGCTAATCCGACATCAAGTACATGGTCTTCAGCATTAGCAGAAAAGGCATGTGATGGTGAAATATGTTATGGGCATGCTTTATCAGAAACAGCTGGTTGGTACGGGGATTACGCGAACTTTGTGCCACGTTCTTCTCCTTGGGTTCTTCGCGGTGGCTACTATACTGATGGCTTGGGTGCTGGAGTGTTCGACGTAGGTAGTGCCTATGGCGGATCACACAACTATGTATCTTGCCGTCTCACTTTAGTCCCATAACAAAAAAATAACTTTAGTTTTAATTCACTAGAGTTATTTTTCTTTTTCTAATAAACTTATAATAGGTTTTAATGTTTTTTCTTTACCTTTTTCTTTTAATATAAAATTGTAAGTATTATCTATATCTTCACTAGTTATTTTAGTTTTATTATTTTCAAAACGATTACTTAGATTTAATAATTCTTTATCTAATATTTTATCATTAATAATATTTTTTAATAAATACTTAGTAAAGTTAACAGCAAATTCATTGGCATACATTTCACTATAGAAATTATTATGATTTTCATTATAAAAATACTCATTAAAATATGAAACAACTATTTCTCTAAAAAGATTATTTTTTTCATTTTTATCTTTTTCTATGTAACGATAAATAGCGGTATGAGCGAATTCATGGCATAAAGAGAAAACTTCTTTAATAGCTAAAGTATAAAATAATTCTTTAGAAATTTTTTTACTAGAAGCATTAGTTATAATATCTCTTGGTACTTCTAAATACATTTTTTGATGGAAATAGTACACTTTATATATAAAGCTTTTCTTTTGTATTTCTATACTTTCAAAGGGTTTATTAAAACAATTCATTAGATAAATATATGATGCTTGAAATAATATATTTAAATCATCATAAGTAAATGTTTCTTTCTTTAGAAAATAATTATTAAAATAAGTATTAAAGGCATCTATATCAATATATAATTCATTTATAAATCTTAATCTATTAATTAAAGTAAAACTTTCTATTTCATTTTTACTTAGATTATTATTTTTAGCTTTTATATCTAAGTAGTCCATTAAATTTTCGAAGTTTTGTAATGTTTTCTTTTCTGTTAAAAATCTTCTAGTTTTATTAATTTTTAATATATTAGAAATTTTTTTAAGTATTTTTTCTTTATCTTTTATAGGTAAATTACAAAATTTATTAAAGTCTTTTATGTACATAGTCCTTTCCCCCTTTAAAATTTCTACATATTATAACATATTTTTCTACTTAATTCAATAAAATTTAATGGTGATATAGATGTCTAAAGAAACATTTAAGTTATTTGCAAGGAAGCATCCAGAGTTAGCTAGTAGAGTTACGAGAAATGAAGTTAGTTGGCAGAAATTATATGAAATATATGATATATATGGAGAAGATAGTTCGGTATGGGATAGTTATTTTGCAAATGATAATTTATTTTCTTTTATTAAAAATATTGATGTTAAATCAGTTCAAAAGGGTATTTCTAATATAGAAAGAGTTATTAATTTACTTCAAGAGTTAGGCTTTTCTAATAAGAAAGAAGATTATTATGAACCAAGACCAATATATAAAAGATTTGAGGATTAATTATGGAGTTATATACAATTAATTATATAAAGAGTAATCCTTACATATATAATTATTTAAGAGAAAATTCTTTTCATTATAAGGAATTAAATAGAGATGGTAGTTATATTAGTAAGATAGAAGAGCTTGCGAAGGAAAAGTATAAGTTGAGATTTACTGATAAGTTAGATAGAGTTAGTAGTTATATTAATTTGATATTTTCATTAATAGATAAGTGATAAAAACTAATGACTTTTCTAAAGAAAATTGATACAATAAATACATGGAAGAGTTATATGAAAAGATTGACAATTTAATAGAAGTTTTGGAAGAAGAAAATATTGTTAAGGAGATAAAGGCTCTTAATAGTAAAGTATTAAAAGATAAAGAGTTACTTGCTTTAATAGATAATTATAAGATTTATAAAAATAATTTAAAAGAAATAGAGGAAAATAAGTTATTTCAAGAATATAAAGAGAAAGAGACTGATTTAAATATTTTGATATTACAAATAAATAATAAATTAAAAGAAATAACTAAAAAGGATAAGTGTCATTTATGAAAGTAATTAGTGGTATATATAAAGGGAGAAATTTAGAAGGATTTGATATTATAGGGACTAGGCCTACTATGGATAGGGTAAAGGAGAGTTTATTTGCTACTATTCAAGATTATATTAGAGATAGTGTAGTATTAGATTTGTTTGCTGGTAGTGGTAATTTAGGGATAGAAGCTTTAAGTAATGGAGCTAGTTATGTATACTTTGTAGATAATAATAAGAAAGCAATTAATACTATAAAAATTAATTTAAGTAATTTAAATATTGATAAAGCTTTAGTAATTAAAAGTGATTTTAGAGAGGTACTTAGGAAGAAAGAAAAGTTTGATATTATATTTTTAGATCCTCCTTATAAGAGTGATTATATAGAAGAAAGTATTAATTTAATAGAAGAAAATGATTTAGTAAATAAAAATGGTATTGTTGTATGTGAAAGTAGTGATATAGATAAAATTAATAGTAATAAGTATAAAATTATTAAAGAAAAAAAATATGGTGATAAATGGGTAGTTATTCTTAAAAATATATGATACAATTTATATAGAATTGGTGGTTAGAAATATGAAGGTAAAGAATAGTAAAGGGTTTGCTGTTTCAACATTATTGTATGGTTTATCAATAATGGGTTTTTTAATTGTCATTTTACTTATGAGTATTGTTTCTTCTAATAGAGTAAATACTAAGAATTTTGTTAATCAAATAGAGGATGATTTAAATAGATATAGTTTAACTGAGGTTAGTTTTTCTTCTAAAGATAGTGGTGATTTGGCTCAAGAATATTTTGTTCCTTATGGGCAAGAGGGTTGGTATAAAATAGAATTATGGGGTGCTGGTGGTGGAGGTGCTACTGGTGGTAAGGGCGCTTATACATCTGGTTTGATATATTTGGATGCTAATACACATTTATATTTCTATATAGGTAAAAAGGGTGGAACATCGGCAGCTGGTGTTAATAATGGTGGTCCAGCTAGTGGTGGCTACTATGGTGGTGGTGGAGAGACTGATGTAAGGTTGGAATCAGGAAATAGCAATGACGATAGATCCATGAAAACTAGAATAATGGTTGCGGCCGGAGGCGGAGGCGCTAAGGGTAGTACGAAAGGTGGCAATGGTGGAGATTTGCAAGGTTACAAAGGTGATGGCACGGCTGGTAGTGCAACACAAAATGCTGGCAATCTGCCAACGGTTTTATCGAGTGGCGGAGGTGGTGGCTTTCGTAATGGAGGTGCAGGTGAAGGTGGCAGTTCTTATATATCGGGTTATGCTGGGGGTAGCTCTTATGTTTTAAATCCTCAAAAGGATCAACTTGGTGAATGGGATTGGGATTATAAAGGAGAAGATTTTCAACTTGTTCCTGGTAAATTAACAATTCATTATTTGTATCCGGTTTATAAAGAGGTAGGAGAGGAAGCTGTTCTTGATAGATATGACCCTCCACAACATGCTTTTAGGTTTGTTAATGGTTTAATGATACCGGGAGTTAATGATGGAGATGGTAAAGCTAATATAGAAAGAGTTGATTTAAAAGGCGCAACAGAATTAGCTAAGAAAGATAATATAAAGCTTAGTAGAATTACGAGAATTGTTGATTGTGTTGATGGTAATAGTGGAACTTGGAAAGAAATACAAGCTGTTTCTAATGGAGAGAATGTTATTAAAAGTAGTGGTACTGTAACGGGCTCTGGTTTGGCTAACGGCAATAATCTTAAGGATGGTTTATTAAATACAGAAGCTAGTATTGCTGGTAGTGTGGCTGAGAAATGTATAACAGTAACTTTCTCTACGCCACAAGATTTAGACGAGATAGCTGTTTGGCATAAAGTAGGAAATATCGCTAAACATAATTTAGAAGTTTGTGACCAAAGTGGTGGGTGTTACAGTTTGAGTAATAGAACGGCAGTTGATAATTCACCAGTTGTAGAGACAAGTAATGGACTTCATTATTCGGCATATCGAGGAAATGAAACGCAAAATATTGCGAATGGTACTTATTTAATTATTCCAGTAAGCAATGCTTCAATGGTATTTACAACGGGAAATGCAGCTTTGTCTGACCATGACATGATGCTTAAACTTGCTAAGTATGAAGCTAATAGATATCAGATGTGGGATATTCAAAATGTAGGTGATAACAAATATACAATAGTTGAAACACAAAATCATTATTCTTTACAAGTTGATACAGTTGTTGGAAATTCAGAGGGAGATGTAATTAATGCTCGAGCGAGATTAGTTGATAGTGATAGAGAAAGATGGCATATTACACCGACTGGTAATGGAACATATATTATATCGTCGTTCTTGGATCCAGAAAATAAATGTTGTAGATTAGCTTATTCAGCTGGTAATATACGAACAGCTATGAATAGTAATACTACTTTAAATACTAAATTTTATCTTATAAATGTTGATTATTAGAAAAAGAAAAATTCGGCTAGTTATTGTCGAATTTTTTCTTCTTCAGTAATTCCTTTTGGATATGGACTTTTACAATCAGTTCGCTCTAGTATGTAATCTACAGAAACATTATAGATATCAGCTATCTTATCTAGTAGATCTATTGGTATAGTTCTTTTACCGTTTTCATATAATCCGTACACTTGTCTTCTTATATGTAATTCTTCAGCAATCTGCTTTTGTAATAAGTCATTATCTTCTCTTAAATTTCTTAATCTCTTTAGGTACATTTTACACCTCTTTAACTTATTTTCTCACGCAATTAATAAATTGCATTGACAAGCAACCATTTGCTTGCTAAAATGTTTATCGAAGAAACTAAATGGTTGCATTTTTTCTTCAATAACACTAAAAAAGGTTAAAAAATATCAAAAATATGAGTGCTAACAGAGTTTAGCTTAGTTTTTTAACCTTTGCAGCAGCAAATCACTACTAATGTAGTATTAAAATAAATAATATGTAAACAATAATTGTAGGTGGAGTATTATGGATAGTAGAAAGCAGAAACTAATTTTAATTGGTGTTTTATGTTTAGTTGTAGTTTGTTTATCAATTGGATATGCGATGCTATCTTCAATGTTAAGGATAGATGGAACAGCTAATGTTGGAGGAGAAAAGTGGAGTGTTGAGTTTGTAGAGAAACAGGCAAAGACTATTCCTAAGGGAAAGGCAACTTGTGAAATAGGAAATATCACTGGTACAAGTATTACTAATATGTCAGCAGTATTTCAATTACCAGGAGACTCTTGTACATTTACTATACCAGTAGAAAATACTGGAACATTAGATGCCAGTTTAGTTGATGTAGATGGTAAAGCTACACCTTTAAATTTAGTTGGTAGTCAAGAAGATATAGCTAAATTAAATAGCCAAATAACATATGATGTTCAATATGGAAATACAAAAATAGATAACTTAACTACTTTTGATAATATTGATACTTTAGAACCAGGTGAAAGGGAGACTATAACTTTAAAAGTAGAGTTTAGGGAAGAAGCAACACAAATACCAGCAGCCGCTGTTACAATAGAAGGATTAGATAGAACATTTAACTTTCAAAATAAAACTAATTCAAGTAGTACTAATCCATCTCCAACTACAACACCAGTTTACCACGATAATAGTGGTGCAAACAAGCCAATTTTGAGTGAAAATATGATACCTGTAGTTTATGACGAGACAAAAAGAGAGTGGGTAAAGCAAGATTTAGATAAAAGTTATGATTATTCACAACAAGTATGGGCAAATGCAGTAACTGTAGTTGAAGAGTATCAAAATAAGACTAGAAATTATTATAAACTAGCAAAACCAGGTACAGTAATACCGATGGATGCTATAAACACAATGTGGGTATGGATACCAAGATATAGCTATACTATAAAGAGTGAAGATGGAAATAACTATTATGGCAAAGCAAGTTCTGATAATGAAAATCCAACCCAAGCTTTACCAGGAGAAATAGATGTTAAGTTTATACCAGTAAGTGAAAATGATACTGAAGGTAGTGCACAATATACAGGAGAAGAAGCAAGTGGATGGTTTACCCCACCAGGTTTTACTTTTGGAGATAAAGATTTATCAGGAGTTTGGATAGGAAAGTTTGAAACAGGTTCAATTGATGGAACAAGTCCAGGAGATGTAGAAACTGATAACTTAGTGGCAATAAAACCAAATATAACATCTTGGAGAAATATTAGAGTATCTACATTAGAACTTGTGTCTATGGGATTAACTAAAGATGGAAATATTTATGGTTTTGATCAAAATACTTATGATGCACATGCTTCGAAAAATAGTGAATGGGCGTTAATGTCATATTTAACACAAAGTAAATATGGTAAATATGGCAATTCTTTATATACAGGTGAAAACAAACAAGTATATATGAATAACTATGGTGGATATATGACAGGATGTTCTTCAGGTAAGGCGACAGCAGGTAATGAAACAACTTGTGAAAATACTTATGATGTAATGGTAAATCGTCAAAATGGTCAAGGATATGCTGGAGCAGGTGCTTCAAGTACTGGAAATATTTATGGTATATATGATGCTTCAGGAGGAGCATGGGAATATACAATGGGTGTACTAAACAAGATGTCAGGAAATACACAAAGTTGGAATTCAGGTTATCCTGGCTTACTTACTGATGGGACTAGTTTTACAGGAAATCGAGAATGGCCAGCTGATAAATATGTAGATGTTTATATGTCAGAAGATACCAAAATTGCCTGTAAAGGAACTTCATGTAATGGCCATGCTTTAAATGAAACATCAGGATATTATGGTGATTATTATGTTATGGTAGACACTGCAAAAATGTGGCTAGTTAGAGGAGGCGGTAGCCGTTATAGTAATTCTGGTGTAGGAATCTTCTCATTTGGAAATAATTATGGTAATGCGTATTCTGATAACTCATTTCGTATTGTTTTAGCACCAAATAATTAATTTAGTAGATAATTAAGGAGGTAATGCGATTATGAATAATAGAAAACAAAAGTTAATAATTATAGGTGCATTATGCTTAGTGGTAACACTTTTATCAATAGGTTACGCTATTTTGTCATCTAACTTAAGGATTAATGGAACTGCAAAAGTATCAGGAGAAAAATGGAGTGTTGAGTTTGTAGAAAAACAAGCTAAAACTATTCCAAAAGGAAAAGCTAATTGTGATATAGGTACAATTCAAAATACTTCAGTAACAAACTTATCAGCTAAAGTAAAAGTACCAGGAGATAGTTGTACATTTACTATACCAGTAGAAAATACTGGAACATTAGATGCAAGTTTAGTTGATGTAACTAATAGAGGTTTATCTTTATCGTATGATGGTGATCCGGGTGATATAGACATCATAAGTAGTTATATAACTTATGATGTAAGATATGGTAATACAGAAATAAATAATGAAACTTCTTTTGATACTATTGATATTCTAGAACCAGGAGAAAGAGAGACAATAACATTAAGAGTTGAGTTTAAAGAAGAAGCAACTCAAATACCAAATGATGTAGTAACAATAACAGGATTAGATAGGACATTTAACTTTGAAAATAAAGTTGGTTCAAGTAGTGAAACTTCACCTACACCAGAAACTGTACCAGTTTACCACGATACTAGTGGAGCTAATCAACCTGTTTTAAGTGATAATATGATACCAGTAGTATATGACGAAACAAGAAAAGAATGGGTAAAACAAGACTTAGATAAAAGTTATGATTATAGTAGTCAAGTTTGGGCCAATGCAGTAACTGTAGTTGAAGACGGAACCCAAACTAGAAGTTATTATAAGAAAGCCAAAGCTGGAACAGTAATATCAATGAGTGATATAAATACAATGTGGGTATGGATACCAAGATATTCATATACAATAAAACAACCATATGGAAAAGAAAGTTCTGATAATCTAAGTCCTTCGCAAGAATTACCAGGAGAAATAGATGTTAAGTTTATTCCAGCAAGTGAAAATGATAGTGAAGGTTCAGCTCAATATACTGAGGGAGAGGCAAGTGGATGGTTTACCCCACCAGGATTTAAGTTTGGTGACAAAGATTTATCAGGAATATGGATAGGAAAATTTGAAAGCAGTAATATTGAGAACTGTTCTGCTACTAATAATGATGTAGATAATGGCTGTGATTTAGAAAATTTAACCGTTCAAATTAAACCTAATGTAACAAGTTGGAGGGGAATAAGAGTATCAACATTAGAATTAGTTTCTATGGGACTAACAAAAGATGAAAATATTTATGGCTTTGATAATACATATGATAGTCATGCAATTAAGAATACCGAGTGGGCACTTATGGCATATTTAACTCAAAGTAAATATGGTAAGTATGGAAATGTTTTATACACTGGAAATAATAAGCAAGTGTATATGAATAATTATAGTGGCTTTGTAACAGGATGTTCTTCAGGACTTCCAATTGCTGATACTTCTGATACGTGTACTTATCGCTATGATAATCTGACTAAGCAGGATAATATAGGATATTTAGGTGCAGGCTCTTCCGTGACAGGAAATATTTATGGTATATATGATACTAATGGAGGTGCTTGGGAATATGTAATGGGAATATATCAAAATCAAGACGTAAGGTATACGGGATATTCTACCACAAGTAATTCCGGTTATACTGGGCGTACTGGTATTAATGATGAACAGTTTACTGGAAGAGAGTGGCAGAATGATAAATATTATGATTTTTATTCAACAACAAATGTATTAACAGCTTGTATGCTATCAGGAAATGGAAATGCACCTTGCAAGGGACACGCTCTTAATGAATTAGCAGGATGGTATGGAGATTATTCAAGTATGGTTCAGAAGACTGATCCTACAATAGTACGAAGTGGTAATTATAATTATGGTAGTAATGCAGGTAGTTTTAATTTTAATCACTCACGTAGTTACGCAATTTGGGATGTTTCATTTCGTCAAGTTTTAACTCCCAATAATTGATAATAGATTTATCCTTAGGGGTAGATCTATTTTTATATTTAAAAGTATAATAAATTTGTTATAATAGGTAAAAAGCAAATATTCTTTGCTTTAAAAATGCTTTATGTAAAGATAATTTGATAGAAAAAAATATAAATAAATATAAAATGGTAAGTGAAAGGAGGAATATTTATGAATTTGGGTAAACAAATATTAAAATTAAGAAAGGATAATGAAATGTCTCAAGAAGATTTTGCAGAAATTTTCAATGTAACTAGACAAACTATATCTAGTTGGGAAAATTCTAAGAGTTACCCAGATATCGAAACACTTGTAAAGATAAGTGATAAATTTAATATTTCTTTAGACATTTTATTAAAAGGTGATAAAGAAATGATTAAGAATATGGATAAGAATTTAAGAAATACTTCTAAGTATAAGAAAATATTAATAAGTATTGGTATTTTTCTAGGTAGTATTATCTTAGTATTTGGAATTTATACAGTGAAGTATAGTATTACTAAAAGTAAATTAGAAAGTAATTTTAAAGATGCTTTAGAAGAAAATAATTTTAAAAAGAATAGAGATGGTTATTATTCTTATAAGTTTAATGAAGAAATTACTTTTAGTGTTCCTAATCAAAAAATGCCTAATTTATTAGATTTTACTTTACATTTTCATAATAGTAATATTTATTGTGATGGTGTTTTAGAAAATGGAAAAGTTCTTAGTGGTACTTGGTATTCTTATAATAATTATAACTTTTCAGTAGAAGATAACGGTACTATAGTAGGTTCTTCTAGTAGTATTAAGGATAAGAGAGATATTCATTTACTAAGTAAGGAATTAGGTATAGAAGAGGAAGAGTTAAAAAAGATAATAGATAAGGGTAATTATTTATATAAAGATTTTTATATTTAGATTAAGCTGTAGTTGTTACAGCTTTTTCAAATATTTTACTTGTTATTATGGAAAAGGTAATTTATAATATTAAGTAGGGTGGTTAAATTGTTGAGTGTAGAGAAATTAGAAGAATTAAAGAAAAGTATTTTAGAACTAAAACAAGATACTAGTAAGATTATTTTACCTGGTAATAAGAAAATAGTTATAAGTACTAGTATATTTGATCAAGATAATTCTAAAGTAAGTGAAGATATTAAAAATTATAGTGGTATTAAAGAAAATGAAAAGAATAATTCATACTTAGATGCCTTAATTAAATATTATAATTTAGAGTATGGTATTAATGGAGTTATTAATTATTTCCCTTTACAAGATAAAATTTATCATAATTTAAGTAAGGCTTATATTGGGAGTTATTATTTGGATAAAGATTTTAGAAAGTATTTAAAAGATGTAGATGCTTTATTATATATACATTTGAAGTATGCAGGATATAATTTTTCAAATGATGTATCTGTAAGAGAGGGTATGAGTACTTTTAGTTTTCTAGGTTGTAGTGGAATATCTAGGGAGTTATATAAAGATTATCTTTTACATGATTATGATGCATCTATTTGTTATGGTGGAACTATTACTAAGAATGAATTTTTAGAGGAATATGAGTTTACTGATGATGTTATTACTTGTTGCTCTGAACATGATTTAGGTCAGTCAAAGTATGCAAGAGTAGAAAAAGATAAGATGTGGCCTAGGACTTTAGAAGTTAGTTTCAAAAGTAAGAAAGATATGGAAGAGTTATGTGATATTTTTCAAATATTAGGTGATTTTTTAGAAAAAGCTAATAAAAAATTTGAAGAGGAAGATGTATATGAAGTATTTTCTCCTATGAAAGTAAAAAAATGACTTTAAAAATTACTATTTATGGTGTAAAATATTAATAAATTACATTGCCCTATAGCCAAGTGGTAAGGCAGTGCGCTCTGACCGCATTACGCGTTAGTTCGAATCTAACTAGGGCAACCAATTTGTATTATAGGAAAAATTAGAGATAATTATTTCTATTTTTTGTCCTTTTAAGAGGTGATATATATGGAATTAAATGAAAGAAAAGAGTTAGCGGAAATTTTATTTCCTAATATTAAGCATGATAGAGCTTATTATGAAGAAAAATACCCAGAGAGAAATTTAAAAGATGGCGCTATGGTTACTAGGTTTGGACCATCTCCAACAGGTTTTGTTCATATGGGAAGTTTGTTTGGTTCTTTTTGTGATAGTGTTTTTGCGAGACAAAGTGGAGGAGTTTTCTATTTAAGAATAGAAGATACTGACCAAAAAAGAAGTGTTGAAAATGGAGTAGAAGGTATCTTTAAAGACTTAGAAGCTTTTGATATAAAGCCTGATGAGAGTAGTGTAGTAGGGGGTAATTATGGGCCTTATATTCAAAGTGAGAGAACAGAGATTTATCAAAGTTATGTCAAAGATTTAATTGTTCAAGGTTATGCTTATCCATGCTTTATGAGTGAAGAGGAAATTAATTCTATAAGAGAAGAGCAGGAATTAAGTAAAATTAAAGTAGGAGTATATGGAAGCTTTGCGGTAGATAGAGACTTATCTTTGGAGGAAATAAAGGAAAGACTTGCGAAAAAGATGGAGTATGTTATTAGATTAAAGTCTCCAGGAGATAGTAAAAAGGAAGTAGAAGTAGTAGATTGTATTAAGGGTAAGATTAAATTTCCAGAACATGATATTGATACAGTATTGCTTAAAAAAGATGGAACACCTACTTATCATTTAGCTCATGTTATTGACGATCATTTAATGCATACGACCCATGTTATTAGAGGAGATGAGTGGGTTGCGAGTTTACCTCTTCATGTTCAATTATTCCAAATATTAGGCTTTAAAATGCCAAATTATGCGCATACAGCACCTATTACTAAGAAAGACGATGGTGGAATTAGAAAACTATCTAAAAGAAAAGATGCTGAAGCTAAAGTATCTTATTATGAAGAAGTAGGTATACCAATAGAGGCAGTTAAACTTTATCTAGCAACTATTCTTAATTCTAATTTTGAAGAGTGGTATTTAAATAATTCTGATAAGAGTTTTGAAGAGTTTACTTTTACTTTTGATAAAATGGCTATTGGAGGAACTTTGTTTGATTTAGATAAATTAAATAATATTAGTAAGACATATTTCTCTAGAAAAAGTGGGGAAGAAGTATTTAATGAGACATTAGAATATACTAAGAAGTTTGATTTAGAGTATGCTAGATTGTTGGAAGAGAATAAAAGTGATATGATTAAGTTTTTAAATATAGAAAAAGATAGTAGTAGACCTCGTAAAGATATAAGTAAATATAGTGATGTTAAAGAGGAATTTTCTTATGCGATAGATGAGTTATTCTATAAAGAAAATTATAGTAAGTATACTGGAGATAAGAAGTATTCTACGACATTAATAAGAGATTATGTAGAAAGTGTATTAGATTTAGATGTATCTAATGAAGAGTGGTTTAATGATATAAAGAAATTTTCTTTAGATAATGGTTATGCTGCATCTCCTAAAGAGTATAAGCAAGACTCTAGTAAATATAAAGGTCATGTTGGTGACATTTGTGAGGCTTTAAGGGTTATGGTTACAGGAAGAGATAAGTCACCTGATTTGTTTTCAATAGTTAAAATATTAGGCAAAGATAGAGTATTAGAAAGAATAAACTTTTATGAAGAAAAGTATAATAAATAGAAGTGTCAAGTAGAAAAGAAGAATACGCGTAATTGTTGCTTTTTTGCTATTTGATATGTTACAATTAGGTAGTATTTGGAGGATAGATGTAAATGGAAGAAATTAATCTAAAAGAGTTATTTAATTATTTTAAGTCGAAGTTGGGCTTAATTATTTTGATATTATTTTGTGCTATTACAATAGGAAACTCCTTTACAATTTTAACTAGGGTTCCGTTGTATCAAAGTACTACTAGAATAGTTTTAGTTAGTGAGAATGGTAATAGTTCTACAGATGTTAATTTAAATAGAAATTTAGTTGGTACTTATAGTGAGATTATTAAGAGTAGAACAGTTTTAAGTAATGTTATTAATAATTTAGGAATAGACGATACGGTTGAAGAGTTATCTCCTAATATTAGTGTTACATCAGTTGCGAATACAGAAGTAATTATTATTACAGTTGCTCATGCTAATAGTGAGGATGCTAAGCTAATTGCTGATGAGACAGCTGAAGTATTTATGAAGGAAATACAAAAGATTTATAAACTTAATAACGTTAGTGTTATAGATAAGGCTCAAGAATCTAAAAGTCCTTTTAATGTTAACTATGTAAAAGATAATTTAATTTATGTTGTGATTGGTTTAATACTAGGATTTGGTGTTATCTTTATAATGTATTACTTTGATACTACTATTAAGACAAGTAATGAAATAGAAGATAAGTTAGGTGAAAATGTTTTAGGTGCTGTACCTAAGGAAGAAAATGCTTATGATTTAGTAATTAATATTAATCCTAAGAGTATCTTTAGTGAAGCAATAAAGAGTATTCGTACTAATTTAGCTTTCTCGTCTATTGATAAAGATATTAAGGTAATATTAAATACTTCGCCTGAAGCTAGTGATGGTAAGAGTTTTATTTCTGCTAATTTAGCTGTTGCTTATGCGCAAACGGATAAGAGGGTTTTGATAATTGATTGTGATTTAAGACGTGGTAGACAACATGAAGTATTTGAAGTTACTAATCCTACTAGTGGTGGATACTCTAACTTAATTTTGAATTATGGTGAGGGTATCGTTATTGGGGATTATGTTAGTCGTACTAATATTAAAGGTGTTGATATTATACCAACAGGTCCTACGCCTCCAAACCCAGTAGAGTTGCTTTCTAGTGATAATAATAGAAGATTACTTAATAGATTAAAGAGATTATATGATATTATAATTCTAGACTGTCCTCCAGTTTTAGGACTTAGTGATGCGATGGTTTTAACACAATTTAGTGATGCTAATTTAGTTGTTGTATCTGCTAAGAAGACGAAGTTTGAAAACTTAGAGAAGGTTAAGAAACAATTTGAACAAGTAAAAGCTGAGATAGCTGGTGTTATTTTGAATAAAGCAGAAACAGCTCACAATGAACAATATGGTTATTATTACAATGATTATTTCAAAGATAATACTACTGAGGACAAAAAGGAAAAGAAAGATAAGAAAAAGAAGAAAAAAGATAAATGAAAGATTTACATTGCCATTTATTGTATGGAATTGATGATGGATGTCGCGATATTGAAGAGTCTTTAGGAGTATTAAGAAAGGCTTGTAGTGAGGGGGTTAAGGAAATAATTATTACTCCTCACTATATGGAAAATACGAAATATAATTGTAATAATAAGAAGAAAATTGAGTTATTTAAGGCTTTATATAAAAGAGTAGCTGAAGAGAAATTAGATTTAAAACTTTATTTAGGAAATGAAATATATTTTAATGATCATATATTAGACCTTATTTCTAGTAAAGAAGTTATGACTTTAAATGGGGGAAGATATGTTTTAATAGAATTTCCAATGCGTAATATGCTTAATGGTACAAGAGATTATTTATTCAAACTTATAAATAAAGGTTATATTCCAATAATTGCTCATCCAGAAAGATACAGTATATTTCAAGAACATCCTGATTATATTACTAAGTTTATAAGTATGGGTGTTTTATTCCAAGGAAACTATTTAAGTCTTTATAATAAGTATGGTCCTAATGCTAAGAAGTTACTTAAATATTTCTTAAAGAAGGGTTATATTACTTTTTTAGCGAGTGATATTCACCATGTAAGTGATGATTATAAAATGAAAAAGCTATATAAAGATGTTAAGAAAATTGTTAAGAGTGAAGAGAAAGTATTAGATTTACTTGAAAATAATTTTGATTATATTATAAATAATAGTTCCTTTGATATTACTAGATAAAATTAAAAGACCAGTTTTGGTCTTTTTAGTCTGTAAATAGAATTTTTTCACTTTTATATTGTTTGATAATGTAGTAGAGAACTAAACTTACAAAGATAATTACTGATGTAAACATTAATATGATGTGGAGGATATTTATATTGCCACTATTTACATCATTATAAATTTGAATATGATTAATAAAAGGGATTAGAGCGACTAAATTGGTTGTTTTTAAATTAACCATATCAGCAATCATACCTGGGAAGAAGCAAATGAAGGTAAGGGGAGTTAGGGCACTTTGAGCTTCTTTAAATGATTTAGCACGAGAGGCAACGGCTATACATAAGCCGCTTATTAAGAATGAGTATAAAATAATGATTGAAATAGTTATTATTGTTGTTGTAAGATTTGGTAAGATATTTAAATCTTTATAAATAGGGAACCATCTATTAGAGTAATATAGTGATAAAAGAGCAAGTCCAAAGCTTAGTAATCCTGTTATAATGGATGTAATTGATACACTTAGAAATTTGCCAATAATTATATCTTTGCTTCTAATTGGGAAGGTTAATAGTGTTTCTAGGGTGCCTCTTTCTTTTTCACCAGCCGTGGCATCAGTTGCGGGGTAAGTTGCGGATACTGTTATAGCCATAATAACGAATAAAAAGGCATAGCTAGTTACATAATTAACATAGAAATTATTTTCTTTTTCATTCATTGTTTTATAAGAGATATTTATAATGTCTAGGACATTACTACTTTCAATGTTATTGTTTTTTAATAAGTCTTCTTGTAAGTATTTTTTGTAGGCATTTAAGAATTTTTCAGCTAAGTAAACTGTTTGAGCACTGCGTTCATTGTTTTCGTCATAATTAATTTCATAAGTATTATCTTTCTTTATAATATAAAGGTCAATTTTTTCTTGTTCATATAGTCTTTTTAAGGACTTTTCGTTACCAACGACATAGTCAAGGTTATAGTATTTAGCCATATCTTTTTGAACAAAGTCAAATTCATAGGAAAAACCTATCTTATTAAAATCGTCAGGTGAAGTATTTATTTCAAAATTAAATAAAGCTGATATACCAATTACTAGAAAAGGAATTAGTAAGGGAACTAGAACCATCATAGCTAAAGACTTTTTATCACGAAATACTTCTCGTAGTTCTTTTTTTAAGACAAGATTAATTTTACTTTTCATAACTACCTCCTATTATTTTGAAAAAACTATCTCTTAAGTTGGTTGTTTTAGTCTTTTTCTTTATTTCTTTAGGGGTTCCACTCATAATAATTTTTCCTTCATTAATTAGATAAACTCTATCACAGATATTTTCAGCTTCTTCCATGTAATGAGTAGAGTAGATAGTTGTTTTGCCTTTTTTCTTTTCTTCTTTTATAAAGTCAAGAATTATTTGACTAGATATGATATCAAGACCACTAGTAGCTTCGTCTAGGATGTAATATTTTGGGTCATGGACCATGCATCTAGCAAGGTTTACTCTTTGGACTTGGCCTGTTGATAGTTTAGATATTCTATTATATAAGAATTTGTCCATTTCAAGTATTTTACTTATTTTAAGTATTTTTTCTTTTCTTTTTTCTTTAGGTATTTCATAGAATGAAAGACACATTTCCATTAATTCATAGGGAGTGATACTATTATATATTTTGGTATTACCAGAAAGATAAGCTATTTCTTTTTTTATTTCAATTTCTTTTTCTTTTATAGGAGTATTATTGTATAGAACTTCTCCACTAGTAGGGGTCATTATACCACCTATTATTCTAAGAAGAGTTGTTTTACCGGCACCGTTGGGTCCAAGTATACCAATAATTTCTCCATCATTAGCTTCAAATGAAATATTGTTTACGGCATAAAACTTAGTATTTTTACCTTTTTTGTTTACTTTTTCAAATTGTTTTTTAATTTTTTTAACTTCTATCATAACATCTAATCCTTTACTATTATGTATCTATTATATCAAGAAAAAATAAGAAAAAAAAGAGCTTTGCTCTTAGTTTTGTCATTTACAACCGAGATCATTTATATCCCGCACCACTCGGAAGCGATTAACATTTCACGACTAGGATCATTTATATCTCGCACCACCTAGAAGCGACTAACATTTACTTGATGTGTATTTAGTATTTTTTTATCTTTCGTCAGTTGCGGTAATATTAGTAGTTAGAACATCTAATTCATTAATTTTCTTTTGAAAGTAGTTACGTAAATCAATAAAAGTATCAGCAACTTGTTGGTAACTATTTTGTAAGTTAGTTGCGGAAACACCTTCAAAGTTTCTAGATAATTCATTCATTATATCTCTTGTTTCTTCTAGAGTTTGTCTTACAGTATCAGATTGTGTTTCCATGTTACGAATTCTACTAATAGTAGCATCTCTATCTAAATATGTATTATTCATAAATCCTCCTTAATCTTGCATTCTAATATTTCTATTTTGAGTTTCTTTAAAACTTTCAGAATTATCTTCAATAGATTTATTTAATTCTACTAAAAAGTTATTATATTGTTCTTTAAGATTAGCTAATTTAGCTTTAGTATTAGAAACAAATAAATCAGCATCAGGTCCTTTCCAGTCATTAAGAGTTGTTTCATTAACGATTGTTTCTAAAGCTTGCATTTCAGCTTCAAACTTAGACTTAACAGCCATAATACTACTTGATGCATTAGATAATCCTTCAAAATTAACATAAATTGCCATAATTTTACCTCCTATCTAATTTAATTATATCAATTTATTTACTAACAGTCAAAACAAATAAAATCACCAACTGCTCTTTCTGAACCATCTCGTGGTGGATTAATCATATTGCCATCATAAACTAGGGCAACACTACCACCTTGATCAAGGCTTTTAGCAAAAGTACAACCTTTATCTAAAAGGAACTGAGCTGTTGTAGTTTGAGACTGGGTATCAAGGTCAGTTACTACATAGTAATCACATGGTTCAACCATACCGATTACAGTTCTATTATAAATTCTTGTTTCTTGTGAACAAATAGGGGAGATACTACCATTTTCTATCATTGGGGCTCCATGAGAAGAGAAGGTATAGACAACTCCTTCATTCTTCAATTGTTCAGCTGTTTTATTAGAAGTAAATAGTCGTCCATTTTTATCAAGGCATATTTCCATATTACCAGCTGTACCATTAGTTTTAATTTTTCCATCAGCAATAACAATATTATTAGTACCTTTTAAATCTTCTGAACCATTATCATAAGAAAAATGACTACCATTAATAAGAAGTTTAGCGTTGGTTCTTTTAGCGGCACTTGATGGTGTTTCTAGTCCATTAGCATAACTTCCATTAGCTGGTTCTCCATATATTTGAGATGGATTTTCAACAACTATATGACTTACTAAACATTTCTTACCATTAATAACAGTAGGGGTAACCGTCATAAACATAGTACCATTAACAGTAGCATATGTAGCATTACTTATTTCATTACCATATTTAGCTAGGGCTTGGGATATACGACTACTTTTCTTAGCACTTTCTAAATCAATTTGTTTAGTATTAGTACTCTTAGTATTAGATAAGTCAATATCAGAAACTTTTTCTTTAGAAGTAGTATTATCACTTGTGGTAGTAGGACTTCCATCTAGATTAATTCCTAAGACATTAGAAATATCAATAGCTGTTTTATTAGCTTCATTTTGTTGATAAAGGCTTGTTGCTTCATCTACTAAATTTACGTAGCTATTAGACGATGTAGTTAGATTTTTTAAATCAGTACTAATAGAAGAAATATATGAAGAGATAATACTATTTACTTCACTTGTATTAAATGATGGAGTAGTTGAAGAAAAAGTATTAACACTACTAGAAAAATTTTGAATACTAACTTCTAAGTCCATAGCATTATCAATAATTTTATCTATATCAGCAACTAGTTTCATATTTCCTCCTATATATCTAGACTTCTAAGATTACTTAAAGCCTCATTATAAGCATTTTGATAACTACTTAGAGTAGAGTTATAACTTTGATAAGTAGATGCATAGTTTTCACTATTTTGATCGAGAGATGCCATTGTACTTTTAGTAGTATCTATTTTACTTTTATAATTATCACATTCTTTAGCATATTTAATAGCATTTTCTAAACTATTTAATTTTCCTTTTAATTTGGTAATTTTAGTATCTATTTTATCAGTAATTAATTCTTTAGCGTTAAGGGCAGCTTTACCATACCAAACGTCTTCAGTAAAGGTTGAAGTAGAAAAAGTTTTAAAGGAATTATCTAATTCTTCTAAAGAAGTTTTTACTGAGTTAATGAAACTTGTATCCATATATCCTCCTCTTTAAGCTAAATCGGCTTGTATATCATTATTAATACAATTATTTAAATCATTCTTAGTTTTAGTAATTATCTTACTACTTGTATCTAAGGCAGTAATGAATTCATTTAGGGAAGAGGTATAGTCAGTATTTAAGGGACCTTTCCATATAGAATTATTAGATAGATTAGCATTAATAGTAGTAAGTTCATTTATAAAATTAGCAAGTTCTGTAGTTTGATTTTCAAAACTATTTAGATAATTTGTCGCTACAGAAACATCCATTTTTAAACTACTCATAGTATTTCCTCCTTTTTATGATATTGTTTTAGAAGCAAGTTCATTTTCTAATTTAGTATAGTTTTGATAATAATTATCTAAAGCAGTAATGAATTCTTCTAGGATAGTTTCAAAGTCACTTAGGTTATTGGAGTATGATTTTTTTTGAGTAACAAAGTAGTCTTTATCGTCTCCAGACCATGAAGTAGATGTTGCGATGTTATTTATAGTAGTTGTGTAAGAGGTTACAACATTAGTAAGTTTTCCTTTTAGATTTTTTAAATTATCAAGTTCATTTAATAGAGCATCAAAATCAACTAATATGACATCACCATTACCAATTTGGGTTTTAAAAGTAAATGAGTTGTCATTATCTGTTGTAGTATTTTCCCCATAATTTTCACTTGAGTTATAACTATCGTAACCAGAGTTAGCTGTATATGTCGGGGTTGTTGCGGTACTGTTACTTGGAGTATAACTACTACTTGGAACATAAGCCATAGTAGGGGTGTAATTACTGGTTACTTTTTTCTTATTACTTTTTTTCTTTTCTTTTGTAGAAGTACTATCAAGATGTTCTTTTTTAGATAAATCTAATTTAACGGCTTTTTCTTTATCTGTTACTTTTAAGCCATTATCAGTAATAGTAACTTTTTTAGTAGTCTTTAGGACTAGGGCTTTATAACCTTCTTCTCCAAATAATTTTTTAAGTTTAGATTTCTTTAGGGTAGTTTTACCGTCTTTACTAACTAAGGCCCCGTTTTCATTTAATTTGGTTGGGTATTTAACACCGTTAATAGTAACAGTTTTACTTTTAAAAATACCTTCAATGATCTTTCTTTTACTTTCATCAGAAATATTTGTATAATCAAATATTTCTGTTAGTTCTTCATTAGAAAGTTCTTTATTATTAAAGGAAAATGTTCCATTATCATTTAGGGTTATATTACTTAGATTAGGTTTAGGAGTTTCTAAACTAGTAAGAGTGGCAGCTGTCTTATCAAGTTGCTGTTTTAAGGCATCAGAAATAGTAGAAGTATCTGTAATAGAAGATGCTTCTAGGGAATTAATAGTATTTAGATTGTTGGTTAAGTCTGTTTTTAGTTCATTTAAAAGACTGCTGTCGGTAGTAGAAGTTACTTCTAAGGAATTAATGGTACTTAGACTGTTGGTAATATTAGCTTTAACGTCATTGAATAAGTTACTAATATTATTGGTATTATTAAGGTCTACTTCCTGTATGGAGTTAACTATTTGTAGATTGCTTTGTAAATCATTTTTTAGACTATTTATAATACTATCATTACTTGATATTTCCTGGGTAGCAACTGTTTCTAATGTGTTATAGGTTTCTTCTGCCATAGAAAAACCTCCTTACTTTATTCTATAAAAATTATAACAATATTCTAATTAGAAGTCAATTTTATGTAAATTGATATTTATTTTGGTAGTAAATTAAATGTAAATTTACAAATAAAACAGTCCTAATCTTTTAGGGCTGTTATTGGAATGACAATTACTCCATCTTCACGGGTATAAATGGCATTGGTTAGACCACAAATAACACATAGGCTTTTAGGTGGTTTACCTCCATTTTCTTTAATAATTTTACTAACTTTAATAAGATTTGTAGCAGCTTCTTCTATTTGGTTAGCTCCTAGTTTAATTTCGAAAGCTGCATAATCTCCATCGTCAAATTCTACTATGGCATCTATTTCATTACCATCATAGTCTTGATAGTGAAATAAATTCCAGTTATTAGCTTCGGCATAAATTCGTAAATCTCTTTCTACCATTGCTTCAAAGAAGAAGTCAAAGGTAAGTAAATCATTGATACATTTATCAACTGTCATATTAAGTATAGAAGTTGCGATTGAAGGGTCAACAAAGTGTCTTTTTTCCATTTGTTTTACTCTCATACTACTTCTAATATTAGCATTAAAAGGCAATTGATTTTCTATTAGATATAGTTTTGATAAGTCTTGTAAATATTCATTAATGGTTTTTACATCTATTTCTAAATTATCATTACCTTGGATGTCTTCTTTTAACTTAGCAATAGAGGAAGTAGTTGTTTCATTTCTAGAAAGTGATCTAAGTAATAAATTTACTTTATTTATGTCTCTTTTGACATCGCTAATTCTATCGATGTCCATATCAAGGATTTCTTTGATATATTCTTTTGGTTGCTTGATAGCTTGTTCAAAAGGCACATTAAGACTACCAGGGAAACCACCTCTTAAAACTAATTTAATAATTTCTTTTAAATTTATATCACGAGTTTTTTTACTTGTAACTTTATTGTTATAGATATCTTTTAGGGAAACATCACCTGAAGAGTCGCCAGACTCATATAAGCTCATAGGATACATTTTTAATTTTTTAATTCTACCAGCACCTGAGTGTTTAATTTTATCTTGTTTAGATTTAGGTAAAACAGTAGAGCCTGTTAAGATATATTTACCTTTAATACCATCTTCGTCACATTTATATCTAGTAGCATCCCAAATTTCAGGTACTTCTTGCCACTCGTCAATCAGTCTTGGAGTAGAACCATCAAATATTAATAATATGTCTGTTTCAGCAAGTCGTCTATTTTGATAGTTACCACTAGGGTCCATAAGTAAAAATTCACTGTTAGCATGTTTCCTTCCGGCCCAAGTTTTCCCAATCCATTTAGCACCAACGATATTTATGGCACCATAGGCTTTTAAACTGTTTTCTATTTCTTTATCAATTAGTCTTGGCTTATATTGTTGCATATAACCACACTCCTTAATAAAATTATAATATATTTATAGTATTTTGTCTATCCTATTGGATTAAATTTTCTAAATTTATTGGATGATTTTTTGGAGTTTTATTGGATTAAATTTTCTAAATCTATTGGATTATTTTCACTCTACTAATAGCCGTACAGTACCATTTTCTTCTAATTTTACACCTGCTTCAGGGGATTGTGATTTAACGGTAGAACCTGTACCGGTATATTTAATAGTGAAGTTACTTAGTTTCTTTTTAGCTTCTTCGACACTTAAGCCAACGACATTAGGAACTTTATAAGTGATTTTATCAGTCCATTCTAAGTCTTTTTCTAGTTCGTCTTTTTGTTTAGGTATATCTAGGGCATCAATTATATCAAGGAGTATTCTTCTAGCAATAGGGGTGGTTGTATAGCTGGAAAGAAGGGCAGTATGTTTGGGGTTATCAATAGCTAGATAAAGAACAGCTTTAGGATCATTAGATGGAACAACGGCCATAAAGGACATGATATAGTTACCGACTAGGTAGTGGCCATCTTCAACTTTTTGAGCAGTTCCTGTCTTACCACCAATTCTATATCCTTCTATAAAAGCGGCTTTTCCTCCTCCTTTAGCGACAACACTTTCAAGAGCTCTTCGCATGATATTAGATGTTTTTTTACTAATAACTTGTCTTTTTAATTCTGATTTATATTCTTTAAAAATAGTGTTAGTTTCTCCATCTGATATGTTTTTAACTATTCTTGGTGTATATAGATTACCACCATTTACAACGGCACTTACGGCCGCTACTTGTTGAATAGTGGTCTAATAAATGAAACTTTTTACCTAAATTATCAGAAGTAGTATGTATAACTTCTCCTGTTTTAATGAAAATATCTAATTTAATTTGTTTTTCACTTTGTTTATGAACTATAATTTTATCTATTATTTCATTAAATATATCACTATAGCATTCATTATCGTCTAAACATTTTTCTAATGTATTTTTAATTTCATTAATTTTATTTTCTACATAATTTATATCTTTCATAGTATTTTTTAATTCATTAATCTTGGTATAATAAGTCGTTAAGTCTTCATTTATTAAATTTATTTGTTTTTTATAGTCTTCTTTAGATAAGTATTTTTCTATGAGGAGTTCTAATAATGTATCTTTCTTATTATTTAAAATTGTTATTTTAGATTTTAAAGAATTTATTTTATTTTCTTGTGTTTTATTTTCTAAAAAAATTTTGCATTCATTTAATATATTGTCATAGATAATATTTCTTTTTTTAAATAGTTTATTAAACATATCTTTAAATATCCTATCTAATTCAAATTCATATACTCTAAGGTTAGAACAACCTTTTAGGCTTTCTTTTCTATATATTTGACATTCCCATACAGGGTTGTTTTTTCTTTTACCGGAACTTGATCTATGATAGGTTACGTTATGTTTAGCACAATATATTTTTCCTGAATATGTGTATCTATTTTGAAATATTTCTTTATTAATTGTACGATTAGTAAAGCTATTTTGTCTTTGTTTTAGTTTAAAGTTAGCTTTTTGCCATAATTTTTCCGATACTATTGGTGGAACACTATTATAATCTTTATATATTATCCAATTAGATTTATCTAATATTTTTTTCTCTTTGGTACGGTAGTCTAATATTTTTGATTTATGTCCACAATAGTATCCTTTATATTTAGGGTTTTCTATAATTCTTGTAAGTATTGTTACGTCTAATTTTTTTCCTGCTTTGTTTTTGTATCCTAAATCAAATAAGTATTTTGATATTTTAGATAGACTATCATTTGTATTAGCATATCTATCAAATATTATTTTAATCATTTCTGCTTGCTTTTCGTCTATTATTAATTTTCCATTATCTTTTACATATCCATAAATATTAGAGGATCCTAGGACAACACCATTATCAATACTTCTTTTCATGCCAAATGAAACTCTTTCGGATAATCTTCTAACTTCGTCTTGAGCAATTGAAGACATCATTGTAAGTCTAAGTTCAGAATCTGGTAGTATCGTATTTATATTATCATTTAAAAAATATACGCCAACACCATTAGATAAAAGTTCTTGTGTATACATAATACTATCTAATGTACTTCTTGAAAATCTAGATATTTCTTTTGTTAGTATTAAATCAAATTTATGCTTTTTAGCATCTTCAATCATTCTTAAAAATTCTTCACGTTTTTTTACTTGAGTACCACTTATTCCTTCGTCAATGTATGAGCCCATAAATTCCCAGTTGGGAATTTTATTAATATAGTCATTAAAAAAAGTAATTTGATTAGATAAGGAATGTAACTGTTCATCTTTATCAGTTGATACTCTTGCATAAAAACATACTTTTAAGTTTAATTCTTGTAGGGGAGTTCCTTTTATAATATTATTTCTAACTGTATATAAGTCCATGGTATCTCCTAGATTAGAATTTTATTTTTTTCTACTTCTTGTTTATTTATTAATTTATTAATACAAAAGCTATACATTTCATCATCTATAGTGTTTTTCTTCTTTAAATATTCAAGTAATTTAATACTTACTTCTAATTCAATGATTTTAAATGAAGTTTTATTTTCCATATTATTTGTCCTTTCTTTTAAGTTTATTTTTATAAAAACAAAAAAAGAACTTAAGGACAAAATTAGACTAAATAAGTTATTTTAAAAGGAATGACAATTTAGTCATTCCAAATATTTTAATAATGTTTCAAGAAAAAGGGCAACTCTGTCAATTGCTATTAAGCACTTGATATCAATCTTTATCCGTATTAATTATTTTATTATATTCTCTAAAAACATCTAGCATTTCTTCAACAATTGCTTTGTTTATTGGATTATCGGGTATGCTATCTATTAATATTTGTTCAACATTTTCTATTGGGAAAGTTTTTACAGTAAAATCTCCATCTTTTTCCCATTCGTCTAGCTTGGAATTATTCATATCACATTTGGCATCAGTATTAATAATATAGTAATAGATTTCATTTTTTCTATTTTTACCAGAGTTATGATAGTTTTTACTGTAATAGATTATTTTTTCAAATGGTTTTAATTTAGCATTTTTTAATTTTATTCCTGTTTCTTCTTCTATTTCTCGTAATAAGCATTCTTCTAGAGTTTCATTATCTTCTAAATGACCACCTGGAAATTGATATGTTTTATTAGAATAGCCTAGGGTTATCTCATTATTACTATTAATAATTAAACCTTTTGTTCTAGTAACAATCTCATCAATATCTTCTAATTTTAAATTATCATAATTATATAATATTTCTTTCATGTGATTACGCTCCATTCTTTTAATTAATTATATCACATATGTTAATAATTTTTACTTTTATTAATAAGTACGCCATGTTGTAGTTTTTGAAGAATGTTAATATGGTAAAGATGCTTAGAACGAATTTAGAAATGGAAGTATTCTAATGTGCTTCAACTTAGTCTGCAAGTTTTCTTAACAGTTCTTGTATGTTTTACAATATTATATTGCTTGACAATTAAAAACATTTGTTTTACAATGTAATTGTCAGGAGTGTATAAAATATGGTTATTAATAAAGCTTATAAGTTTAGACTTTATCCTAGTGAAGAACAAATGGTACTTATTAATAAGTTTATTGGTAGTAGTCGTTTTGTTTATAACTATTATCTAAATAAAAAAGAAGAATTGTATAAAAGTTCTAAACAAAACTTATCTTTAAAAGATAT
>CANQST010000003.1 GCA_947626595.1 uncultured Bacilli bacterium
TATCAATTTTTATTGATTATAAAAAGCAGATATTTCTATCCACTTTCTACTTTTTCCGGAAACTTTCGGAAGAACCAATGTAAAAAGTTAGTCTTTTTCTTTCTATACTAAAAAACTTGTGTTAATCATTAGTTAAAATTATACCGATTTATAATATAGATAACAAACAAAGGTGAACTTTGTTTGTTGGAGTATTTTAAATTATGAAATCTAAAAAGCAAGGGTCAAGATAAACTCGCTTTGCTCGCCCTTGCTTTTGATCTTTCATTTCTTTCTCTTAAAACTTGTTCAAGATAAACTTAATGGTTTAAACAACTATTCTTTATTATGCATATATAAAAAATCTCCTTTCCAAAGAGATATTATATACTATAAGCTTAGGTATAAATTTAACTAATGATAAGGTATAATTTTAAAAAAGGATTAACATATACTAAAAAACTTGTTGAAAGAAAACGATTTTTAGTATATAATTAACATAGTAAAAGAATAGTGAGGGGATACAATGAACCAAGAAAAAGACGAAGTTGTATTATTACACTTAGACGATATAATTCCAAATAGATTTCAACCACGTGAAGTATTTGACGAAAAAGCCTTAAAAGAGTTAGCTGTTTCCATCAAAGAACATGGTGTTATTCAACCAATAATCGTTAGAAGCGTTAATGGTAAGTATGAAATAATTGCTGGAGAAAGACGATATAAAGCATCAGCTTTAGCCGGTTTAACTAAAATTCCTGCTATTATAAGAGATTTAGACGATAAAGAAAGTTCTAAAGTAGCTTTACTTGAAAACTTACAAAGAAAAAATCTTAATCCTATTGAAGAAGCAAGAACTTATCAAAAAATATTAGAAATAGACGAAATGACCCAAGAAGAATTAGCAAAAACTATGGGAAAAAGTCAATCTGCTGTTGCTAATAAGATAAGATTGTTATCATTACCAGAAGAAGTACAAGAAGCTTTACTTAAAGAGCAGATTTCTGAAAGACATGCTCGAGCTTTATTAAATATTTCTGATAGTAAGAAAATAGGTGAGTTATTGAAAGAAATAATTGATACTAAAATGAGTGTTAGAACTCTAGAAGAAAAAGTAAAGGGAGAAACTCCTAAAGAAGAACCACAACAAGAAAATAAAGATACTGTTCCATCTATTGATAATTTCTTAACAACTTCTCCTTTAACACCAACAGCTGAGTTACCAGAAGACACATCTAATTATGGAAAAGTAACTATTGCGCCACCTGATGGAGAAGAAATGCCAGCAGGTTTACCAAAGTTTATTAATTATGGTGAAATAGAAGACGAAGAGGAAGACGAAAGTGATGCTCCAGGAGGTATAAATTCTAGTATTATTCCTATGAATGTTGATACCATAAAAGAAAATGCTATTGATATAAATACTAATAATGATGGTGCAGCAGACTTAGATAATATGCTTAATTTAAATGGACCAAAGATGCCAAATAGTGATGGCGGTTCTAATTTCATAACACCAGCTGAAAAAATAGTTAAAGCCGATCCATCTGATATGGAAAAAGCCGAGGACTATTTTCAAACACCTGATTTATCAGCTGTAAATATTCCTACTATGATACCAACAATTAATAATGGTACATCACCACTTACGTCAGTAAAAGCAGTAACTGATAATATAAAAAATAATGAACCTCTTGATTTAGAAGGAGCTAAAACAAAACTAAAAGATTTAGTAAGTGAATTAAATGATAGAGGAATAAAAGCTTCATATGACGAAATGAATTTTGATAAGTCATATCAAATGATAATAAAAATAGATAAAGAAAATTAATAAGAGAGATGCTTTAAAAGTATTTCTTTTTCTTTATGAAAAATAATTGTTAAATTTTGGTATTTATTTTATTCTAAGTTTGTGCTATAATATAGCTACATGGGGATGTCTAGGTTTCGACGGGAATGTTTGAGCAGAGATGGCAAGTCGGATGTTTCACGTTACGAACACAAAAAATAAACGCAAACAAAATTAAAAACGCAGTTGCTAACATGTTTGGTGGAAACCAAGCTGTTGCATTCGCCTAATTAATTAAAAGGCCTGCACTTTTCTCTATTTTTATCTAGGGAATATTGAAAAGTTCATTTTTACTAGATTATAGCTATTTCTTGTCTAGGAAATAGAAAGAATTTTTAGACTGGTATATTCCTTTTGTCGTTAACTACTTGAGGAATATATGAGACTATTTAGTTAACTAAACTTGTAGAGGTTTTTGTAGCGGCATTTTCGGACAGGAGTTCGAGTCTCCTCATCTCCACCAATGTAGTATTAAACAAACTTTTTGTTTGTTCGTTGATATTTTGGGAGAGGTTAATACTCTTCCTTTTTGATGTTAAAAATAATATAACTACTTTATCATCATACAAAAATATCTTATCTATAAATAAGTTAATTATTGTTTTTTTAAATTTTAAGTCATTTATATCGCCATTTCTGAACTCTTGGATAATGAATTTAACTTTTTCAAATAATAGATCATCTATAGGTGTCTCTAGATTTGATAATTCTATTTCTAGTTCCTCAATGTTGTTGTTTGTTTCTGTTAATTTATTATAAATATCGGGTCTTAAATTTTTATCATCACAATTTGCTAAAGCTTCTAGCAAATTATTTTTTTTCTTCTTATAGGTTCCTAATTGTTTTTTTAAACTGTTTATAAAATCATTTTTAGAGTTTTGTTTAGATAGTTTGCCTATTTCTTTAATAATCATGTCTATGTTATTTTGATTATCTAGAAAATCTTTAGTTGATTTTACTACTATATCTTCTAAATATTCTTTATTAATAGGGATTTTATTACATTTATGTGCTTTTTTTCCTTTACAACCATAATAATTATATTTTTTCTTAGCAGAGTATCCTGTCATCATTTCTCCACAGTATCCGCAAAATAATTTTTGTGTTAATAGGTATTCTCTAAATGCTCTTTGCCTTGCGGGTGCTTTTTTGTTCTTTTCCAAAATTTCTTGGACTTCCTTAAATAATTCATCAGATATTATCCTTGGTATAGGTTTTGGCATTACTTCACCCTTATAAACATATACTCCTATATATTTTTTATTTTTTAGCATTCTATGTAAACTATTTTTATTAAAATCATTTCCTTTAACAGTCTTAAATCCACGTTTATTTAGACTTTTTGTAATTTGAGCAACTGTTTCTCCTTTAGCATATCGCTCAAATATTTCTTTTGCTATTGGAGCAGTAATAGGATCTAATTCAAATTCTTTGGTATTCTTATTTGTTTTATAGCCAAAAGGGACATTATTTCCAGTTGTTAAAGATTTTGAAGCATTTTCTGCTAACCCATTTGAGATTTTAACTGAATATAAATCTGAATAAAATTGATTATTAGCATAGTTTATAACTTTCATAAATCTACCTTGTGGAGTATCGTCATATTTTTCCATAGTAAATAATAATTCTACATTGTTTTTATTAAGTTCTTTTTCAAAAGCAAGTGCTTCCGTGGTATTCCTAAAATATCTATCAGACATATACATAATAACATATTTAAATTTATGTTCTTTGCTATCCATTAAAAGTTGTTGCAAACCACTTCTGTTGCCATTGCGTCCTGTTTTGGCTTCATCTATGTATTCTCTTACTATATTTAACTTGTTTTCTTTTGCATATTTTGTGCATTTATTAATTTGCATTTCTATTGTTTGCTCATCTTGACTTACTGAACTGTATCTAGCATATATAACGGCATTTTTCATAGAGTTTAGTCCTCCTTTTTCTACATATCATTATATAATTTCTTATTATAAAAGTAAATTTTTGAGGTTTATTTTTTTTTTGACTTTTAATCGTATAGTAATATTAATAATATAAATTTTTTATATTATTGTACAGATTTAAGGATTTTGAATGAGTAATGAAAAATTAACTCACAATCAATCAAAAAAGCTTGCAGAATTTATTTATAATAATTTAAATAGTTATATAAATGAACACTATGACGCTTTTTTGAAGTTCTTAGAAGCAGAACAAAAAACAGAAGATAAGACTACTCAAGAAAATAAGTAGTCTTTTCTTATTAAAATTAAAATGGTAGTTCATCATCTAAATTAAGTTCTAAGTTATAATTATTATCATAATTTATATCATCACTATATTTTTCTATTTCTTGATCACTTACACCACCGAAAACAACTTCATATTCTTTTATGACTTCTGGTTTTAAAGTTAAATATTTATAATATTCATTATGGTTCATAGAGGATATTCTTTCTTCTTTGCCCATTTTTGTCAAAATTTCTTTAACTTCTGATTTTTTATTGCAGTAACTATTATTATTATCTCGACAGTAAAGCCTATATACTTCATAAATCTTACCACAAGTACAAAAATCTTTTATTTTTAGATTTGGTTTTCTTTCAATAATACACTCATCATAAAATTTTAAGAAACTATCATTATTGACTTGGTATTCTTCAGTTAATTTTTTACAAACATCGGGGATATCATATCTATATCCATTATTTATGACACGTTTTAGTGCTTTAACAGCTAAAGATACTATATACTCTTTTTCTTCTAATAAGTGATCAAGAAGTTTATTATCCTGTTTTTCTACAGGTATTGAACTGTTACTTTCTATTATAACAATTCTTTCATATACATGATCGCCTTTATCACCTGAAAATTTTGGGAGTTGGTTGCCACAGAACCATAAAACACCGTTGAAAATAAAATCAAACATATTTTCATGTTTAAATTCTGCATTAATTCTGTCACCACCTGTTGCCTGTTTAAAAATATTTAATTCTTTAACAGACATATAGCTTAGGTCAGTGCTTCCAACTAATCTCTTTCCAAATAATGAAGACTTTCCAAATTGGAGTTCAAAATCTTTTAGCTCTATATTACTACAGTTTTCAGGTCCTATCATTTGTTGTGTAAACTCTTTTATTTTACTTTTTCCACTATTAGGTGGTCCAATTAAAAATAAAGCTTTTTTCATACGGTATCCTTTAATATTACTTAAAGCTACACCAATAAATTCTAATAAAAGTTGTTTTATTTCTTCATTGGAACCAGTTAAATCATTTAAATAGTTATCGAAATAATTATTTTTAGGTTTCTCGGGATTTTCTACATAATTACAAGGAATTCTAATAGTTGATAAATAGTTTGGTGTATGAGGTTTCAACTCCATAGTATCTAAATGTAGGATACCATTATTAAAATTTATTATATTTTCATCTTGGTTTAGCTGTTCCATAGAGACAAATTTAAAATCAGTATATAATAAATTTAAGACCTCGGTAATATCACTCATTTTTTGATATTCTAAGGGTATTAATGATTTTATTAGACCCTTAAATTCATCATCATTACTTAATTTGTAATAACCATCTTTATATATATAGCGCATAATACCACTTTTGGCATTATTTCTAACAAAGATATAATCCATATGATTACGGATAAATTCTGCTAGCACTGGGCAACATATTTTAACAACCAACATATTATTTTTATATTCAGTTCTAATCCAATGTATATCAGATAATACATTGGCTTGAAGCCCATTACTTTTTAACTGTTGAGTAACAACATCTAAATTTGTTTGTTGCAATTCATAATTTTTATCTTCACGTGGCATTTTTAATAGCTCATATTTAAAATACTCTACAGCCTCTTTTTTACTTTTCTTATCAACTAATTGTATAAAAGTAATTATATTACCACTAATAGCTCCATTTGCTCCAAAACACCTAAAAGTATTAGTATCTTTAAAATACCTAAAACAATTATTGTGGCTACAAATAGGGCAAGTTTTTTCAAAATAAACTATATTTCCGTTTTCTCCAGTTACTTCAGCATATTTTTTTATATATTCGAGCAAATCAAAATTATTTATAAGAGAAAAAAGTTCACTATTTAAATCAATATCCTCATTATCATTAGGTTGTGTATATA
Source organism: uncultured Bacilli bacterium (assembly GCA_947626595.1). GTDB lineage: Bacteria > Bacillota_I > Bacilli_A > RF39 > UBA660 > CANRGD01. Next base: position 5,963 of record CANQST010000003.1, read on the forward strand.
ATTTTTCAACTTGTTCAAAAGTAATAGTTGCCTCTTTATTGAGCAATGTTACTTCTTTTTCATCTCCATTTGTTCCAAAAAATATTCTAGAACAATTTTTACATGCATGATCAGCATGTGTTAAATTAATTAAAATTTCTAAGATAAACTCTATTTTATTTATATTTTCTATTGGCTTGTCCAACATTAATAAAATTCTAAAACTTGGGTTTTTAGGTGTGCTATTGAAAGTATAGTAATAACCTAAAACTTCTAAATCAGCATTTTTCAAAGTTTCTAAGGTGTCTTCTAATGTTATTATTTTTGAATTATCATCATGATTATCAATATCGAGCATAATTAATTGTTGTTCTATAAAATTTTCTTTTCTTATAGACCCGTTCATAACAGCAGGTACAATTGTATTACCATGTTTTATCGCTTCAAATAGTTCTTCAATGGTTATTGAACTTGGTTTTATTTCTTTTAATCTGGTTTGTATTTTAGTGATTTCAAAAGAATTAGGTTTTTCCTTATAATTTGTTTTGTCCAATATAATTTTCATTTACTTCTCCTTAAAACTATATATAAAATAACTTTAATTTTTTCCTTGAAACTATACATAAAAATGCTCCTGCTGGTATTATAATATTTCGTTATATAAGTATCACTAATCATTAAAAATTGGGCATCATAATTTTACCTCCTTTCATCTCTGGTAATTTAATATATAAAAAAATTTAAAAAAATTTAAAAAAATTTATTTCTTAGTGCCGAATAGAAAATTCTATTATATAATGCAGGCAAAATCAAATTATTATAAATTTTTATATTTGGAGGAAAAAACATGATTAACAAACTAATATTAGTAGGACGTTTGGTTGAAAACCCAGAGTTAAAAACCACAAATAATGACAAAAAAATGTCGATTATTACAATAGCGGTCCCTAGACCATTTAAAAATGTTGATGGAAAGTATGAAACAGATTTTATTGAGTGTAAATTATTTGGTGGTGCTGCTTCAAATACTTGTGAGTATTGTAAAAAAGGAGATGTAATTGGCGTTTATGGACGTGTTCAAAATATAATTATTGAAAATAATGGTGGTAAAACAAATATATTAGAAGTTATAGTGGAAAAGATATCCTTTTTATCTAATAAAAAATAAAAATAAATGGAGGTTATAGATATGAAAAAAAATAGTACTAAGTTTGATTTAATAAAAAAAGATATTGAAAATATAGATATAATGGGAGTTAATACTACAAAATCATTATTTAAGGTAACAAAAGAACTTAATATATTAATTGACGAAATGTTAAGAAAAAAAAGTTGCAAGTATTGTGGAGAGAAAACAGATAGTATTGATCCAAATGTATTATGTCCAAAATGTCGTGAAGATTTTGGACATGCATTTTATAGTGAGTTATAAAAAGGGCCATCACCCGGCCCAATATGGGGATAATAAAAAAATAATTATCAATAAGATAGTTATTTTTCTTCTTCCTCTTTATCACTTATAATCATATTTATTTTATGGACTTTGCATATTTGTTTTAAGGTAGTTGCATAATATCTTCTACGACCTGATTCATAATCTTGTATAGTTCTTTCTTTTTTACCTATTGATTTACCAAATTCTTTTTGAGTTAAACCTGTTGCTTCTCTAATAAAGCGGATAACTTCATTTGGTTCAAAATTATTAAAGTTTATTTTCACAGTTTCACCTCTTCATCTTCATAAGTGTACATCTATTGACAAGTATAACATTTAGCGTGTATAATTATATTAATATCCACGCTGTTTGCGTGTTAGGAGGTGCTAATAATGTCTGGTTTTACTTATCGATCAAAAAATGGGAAATGGTATGATAATATGGTAGATAAAATGGAAGCAGATAGAGCATGGGATATACAACGCGCAGAACAAGAAGAACAGAACAGACTTTTAGAAGAACAAAACCAATTAATGCAAAAACAATTATTAGAAAAAAATAAATTAGAACGAGAAAAAATTGAAAGTAATATTAAATTAGAAAAAGAAAAAATGGACCATGAAGAAAAAATGCGCATTTTAAAATTACTAGATGATATAGGTTTAAATAAAAATGTATTTGATGAATTTGTAAATTATTTAACTCATACTAATAGAAATAATATAATTTTATTACTTAATGAAGAAATAAAGGAAGCAGAAAATCAAATTTATAATATAGATAAGTTTTTTGAAAACCCGGAAGAAAATTTTGATTATGTGGAAGACTTAGTTCCTAGTTCATCTCTTGATAAAACGATAGATATTATAAAGAATATGAAAAAATATCTAAAAGAACCTAAGAAACCTGAAAATATTAACTATATTAAAAGTTATTTTACTTCTAATCCAAATGACGAATATTTACTTTATGAAACCGATAGTAAAAAAGGTATAAGAAATTTTTTAATATTGTTTGTATTAGCTTTTTTATCTTTATTTATTAGTATCTCAATTGTGGACATATTTAATTCTGCTCTGCCTGTTTTTATTGGTGTATTTTTAGATTTTATATTTATTATTATAGCTATTCATTATCTTAAAAAATCAAATAATTTAAGTGATATTGTTAATAAGGTACTTGATGAGCTAACTAAAGAATTTAATAATGAAGTAAAAAATATAAGAAAAGAACTTTTAGAAACAAAAGAAGATAATGAGAAAAGTGTAAAACATTATAAAGATGAAGTAAAAAGATTAAGCGATAATACAAAAGTATCTAATAGATGGGAAGATTTTGTGAATTTTAGAAAAAAACATTATAATCAAAAAATCGAGAATTTATTGTTAGAAGTTGGTTTAAAAGAAAAAATTGAAGAACTAGGAATAAAATATATTAGAATTAATAATAACAATAAAATTAATGATGGAAGTATAGAGGACTATATAATTTATTTCGATAAAATTTTAGAAGAAAGTACCTAATGAGGTGAAATGAATTGAATAAGAAAAAATTAAAAGGAGAACGTAAATGGACCTACTATACTAAAAAAATATTAGAAGATATGATAAATACTGATAAAGAATTAAATAAACATAAATATAAAATATATTGTGATACTGATGAAGCAAAAAAAACTTTAAGTGCTGTTGTTTCTTTAAATAAGTATATTAAATGTTCTAATAATGAGATCCATGATATAGATAAATCAATTAACGATTTTACAAATAATAAATTTCATCCAGATATTTTAATTACAGAAGATGTTATTAATGAAGGCATATCATACTCTATACCTAGATTAGTAATTGAAAATAAATATAATGGTACAAGTTTTACACCTCATGAAATTTTAGCCTATAACTATAAAGCAGATTTACATAAAAAATTATATCCAGGTCTTAGATATGGTCTTATTATAGGAAATAGTAGTTATATTAATAATACTACTATAAGATTTGGTAATAACTTTGATTTTATTTTATCTTTAAGTGATGAAGTATCTGATAAAGAAAAAGAAAAGTTAATGGATATTGTCAAAAAAAACCTTGATTATGCAACTAAATTGGAAAGTATAATAGATGATAAGAATAAATCAATATCATGTGTATGCATAGAAAATAATATCGAGTTTGAAGATATAAAATAATTTATAGGCATCTATCAAGTGCCTATTTTTTGTACTTAAGCTATAATAGTTATAGGAAGTGATATTATGCCTGTAATTAAAAAAAATGTAAAAGCAAAAAGTAAAATAGAAATTGATGATAACGAAATTAACGTTTATAACCATGAAACAATTAAAAATATTATTAGATATTTAAATGCTTATATGGAGGAAATTAATTTAGATAAAAAAATTTTATATTTTAGTTTTTATAATTCAAAAAAATATTTAGTAGAAAATTATAGTTGCTTAAATAAAAAAAATATTGTAATAGTTGATAAGGATTACTTAAATGCTGACGATATAAAACGTTATATTATCGAACAAAAACCAAGATATATATTTATTAATTATTATAAATTAACTTCAAATAGAGAAAATTTATTATTAATGAAAGAAAAATTAGGGCATGTATTAAATAAGATAGAAGAATATAGTAAAAAATATAATGTAAAATTTATAGTAGCAATAAATAAAGAAGATTAAGGAAGTGATTGGATTGTATGAATATTTAAATAGTATAGCAAAAGAATACCTTACTAAGGAATTGAGAAGAAATTTTTTTAAGAAATTTGATTCCAAAGATCTATTTAGAAGATGTGAAAAAGAAATGGATATTCTTTATGATAGAGATTTACTTTTTATTGTTGAACACCTATATAAATTTAAAAAAGAAAATAAAAATGTTAGGTATCATTTTAGAGGTACTATAAATAATCTACTACTCTTATATGTATTAGATATAAGTTATGTTAATCCTTTAGAATATAACTTACCTTATGAGTTGTTTAATGATAAAACTATTAATGTTGATATAATTAATGAACCTAGTATCCTTTTTATCAATTACTTAAATAAACAAGCAGACAATTTTAAAATAGTTCATGGTAATTTTATAAAAGAAGATATAAGAGAAGTAAATAAATTCTTAGAAAATCATTATTTATTGTTACCTTGTGGTTATTTAGATAATAGTATGTTTTTAAAGTTTAATGATTTAGATACATTAGAAACTATCGATGATTATAGAAACTATAAAGATAAATATATGACAATAAGAATAGATGAAAAAGATATAATAAGATGTGATAATGTATGTCTTGATAATGTATTTACTAATGATTTTGAAAGAGAAATGTCTAAAATTTTAAAACCTAAAACCATAAATGATTATATAAAAATAAAAAGTATGGCTCATGGTACTGATGTATGGAAGAATAACCAAGATAAGTTGTTTAAAGAAAAAAAGATAAATTTAGATAATCTAATTACAACACGTGAAGATATATTAGAATACCTATTAAATCACAAAATAGATAAAGATGTTGCTTTAGATATTACTATGTTTATTAGTCTAGGGCAAGCACAAAAAGAGCCTATTAAATGGGAACAATACATTAAAATAATGAAAGATAACAAGTGTGAAGAAATGTTTATTGATGTTTTCTCTAAAATATTATTTATCTTTGGTAGAGGTCAAGCAGTAAGTGAGTGTTTATATGCTTTAGATAAAAATAATTATATTGGAGAGTAAAAAATGAATTCAGATACTAACAAACTATTTAAAGCAACTATAACATTTGAAAATGATAATTATATGACTATAGTTTTATATTTAATTTATAATGGTAAAGAAAAATTAAAAAATGTAGTTCCTCAAATAAAGTTTACAACTTGGGGTAATAAATATCTCTTAACTGTTGATATAAAAAAAATTAAAATTTTAGAAAAATTAAAAAAATTAGATAGCTATGATAAATTATATATAAATGATGTTTTAGAATATGTAAAAACACATCAACAACTATTATTAGAGTATTGGAACGCTGATATACCAGAGTTTGAAGCAAAACAAATATTTTTTGATGAAACTAATGATCATTTTGGTTGTACTAATTTAAGTAAAAAAAAGTCGGGTTTACCTATGAATTTAGTTTTATATTGTTCATATCTACTTGATAGAGATAATATATTATTTTTTCAAAATGATTATGGAAAACTTAATTATAATAATATGATTATGATGAGTGTTGATAAAGAAAATCCACAAGTATTAGTAGATAGGAAAATAAATATAAAAGAAGAAGATATGATATTTTTAAAAAATTTTATTAAAAAACATTATAAAACAATAACAGACTATAACAACGATGAACTATATGACGCTGAAATATTTGATTTAATTGATGAAAGTTTAAATAATTAAAAATATTAGTGGAGATGATGTAAATGTTTTTAAAAAAAATACAACAAAAAAGATATAATAAAATTTTATTAAATGAATTAGAAAAAAAGATAGATATTACTACAGATAATCTTATTGAACATCTATTAATGTGTTTATTACTTAAAGATTCAACTAATAATTTAAATCACTATAAAGATGAAGTATATTCAAGTTTTAATAAGACATGTCTACTTATTGGTAATAATAAATTTCCTACTAAAAAAATTTTATATAATATTACATTAGATCAATTTAGTGATGTTTTACCTGCTTGGATAAATGGTTATATAGAGAATATAAATTATAAAGAAAATGTTAATATAAATAATTATGATAGTTCTTTATTAACTAATTATATAATTGAATACTATAAATGGTTAATTTCTATTTTAGCCAAAAGATATTTTGTTAAGCATGAAGAAGTAAATGATAAAATTAATATATTAATTAATAATTATGATAAAGAAACAACTATGAAAAATAATTATGTATAAAGTAGGTGATATAAAATTGAAAATATATTCTGTTTTAGGACACTCAAAAGAATCAACTAATTTTAATTATGATTTAGTGTTAAATGAATTGAATAAAGATTATAATATAAATGGGATAACTAGAATTGGTTTTACTGATAATGGTTATGAAGTTTTTATAATAACTGATGATGATTTATTAAGTGATGTACCACACTTTCATTATCGTAAAAAACAGAAAAGTAAACCTAATGAATTTCATACTTGTATAAAAATAACTGATGTAGGATATTACCATCATATAGGTAATGAAGATAAATTAAATAAAAAACAAATAGATGATTTAATAAAATTTTTAAATTCTAAACCATTAAATACTAAACATTTTAAAAGTAATTGGGAGTTATTATTATTTAGTTGGAATAGTCAAAATAACAATATAATAGTAAATCATAATTTAGAGATACCTAATTATAATAAATTAAAATAAATATTAAAAAGGATACAGGGAGAAAAGACAGTGATAGGGATTTTTTTAATGAAACTTCAGTAATTTTTCCCTGTGCTTTTTTTGTTGTTTTTAAACATTTTAATAGCTTTTTAGGGAAAAATGGAAGAATTTTTGTTTCTTAAGAATTTAAAAAACACAAAATAAAATATATTTATATATAAAATATTATATAAAAAGATATAAAAAAAAATTTAATAACTTTTTCCACTTATCCCTAAATACTATATAATCATTGAAAAACAACGAAAAATAGTGGGGAAAAAATTAAAAAAATCTTCTCTAAAAGATCCCTTATTTAGAAGCTTCCCCACTCATATACTTATATTTAACTATTTTTAACTAAATTATAAAAAGTATTAGGTTTTAAATTTAGTAGTTTCATAGCTTCACGAGCCGTGATTTTCTTATTCTTCCATTTATCGACTACTTCATCAAAATTATCAGGTTTATTTATTTTAGGTCTTCCAAAAGGTCTACCTGTTTTAGTTTTGCCTGTTTTTAAAGCTAAATCGATACCCTCACGCTGACGTGTTTTAATATAAGTCCTTTCTTGTTCAGCAACATAACTTAATATCTGTAATATTAAATCATTAATAAATGTTCCTAATAAATCTTTCTTTTGTCTAGTATCAAGTAGAGGCATATCTATTACTACAATATCAGCTTTTATATTTTTAGTGATATCTTTCCACTCATTAACTATCATTTCATAATTTCTACCTAAACGATCAATACTTTTAATAAATAGAGTATCATTTTCTCTAAGTATATTTTTTAATAATTTATATTGTTCTCTATCGAAATCTTTACCGCTTTTCTTATCGATATAAATATCTCTTTCTAATATACCAATATTTTTAAATGCTTCTATTTGTCGTGCTTCATTTTGTGATGTAGAAGAAACACGACCATAACCATATTCTCTTTTTTCCATAGTTATATTCTCCTTTCACGTTGATTATATAATTGATTATGAAAGTCATCACTATTATATTTGAAAAAGTATAAAAGGTTTTCAAATATTTAAAAATTAATAACTTGACTTTTCCAAACACAAAAAACACCTAGATTATCCATAAATCTAAGTGTTTGAAAATGTGTACTTTTTCAAATACACATTTTTGTTATTATGCCTTACATGGTCCCCATGATGTATTAGTTTCAGTATCAATACACTTAATATCGTTACTACCACATAAAACACATTTAAATTGGCCACTTTTTATTTCTTTAATATTTTCTTTACTTAATGTTTTTACTCCAATATAACCATGGCAATTATTACAACAAATTTTATATTTAAAACCCTCTTCAATTGCGTCTGGATCCGAACATGTTGTAACTCTATATATTGTATTATCATTAATTAGTTTTGCATACCTTTTCCATACTTTATCATGTCCTTTAGTATTAGTAAAAGCATGTAAAATTTCATGTATAAATATACTTATAAGGACCTTTTCTGAATATTTTAATATAAGATTACTTAATTCTATAATAGCACTATTGTTGTTATATCTTATACATTGTCCTGCAGCATATGTTAGGTTTTCATTTAATCTGTACTGAATATCTTTAGTTAAGTATTTTTTTATTTCGTCTTCTCCAATAACCTCTTTTATTACATTAAGGGCTTCGAAATACCCTAATTTTATTTTCATGCTTTGACCTTTTGTTTTTTGTACTCTTTTATTAATAATAAGAGTAGGATTTTTCTTTCTAAGTAATATTACTTGACAAGGTGCAATTCCTCTTTCTATAATTTCTAGACCAGTTTTTTTATCCACCCAACAATATTTTGGAGTTAAGTAGAAAAAGTCTTTTTTTCCCTCTATAGTTATTTCTATTTTTAATGGGATTTGATAGTTATACACTACCTCCATTATTTCTTCTAATGTTTGTCTACTATTAAAAACTAGTTGTATATTTTCGACTGTTTCACTATAGAATTTGATATCTATTTTTTTTAAACTTCCTGTAATGTCCTCAAATAGTTTATTAGATTTTGTTAATAACCTTATTTGTCCTATTTTTAAATCCATATTTTTTTTCCTCCTTTCGAACAAATAGTTATTGTTTTTACCTCATTTCTACAACAATTTTTTTCTGTTGTAATATTTAGTTACGAAAAAAAACTAAAAAAAAATAAAAAATTTAAAATTTTTTAATAAAAATTGATAAAAAATATATATTCTAACATGAAAAAAGCTGATAAAAATATTATCAGCTAGAGACTTTCAATAATTTTTTAATTATAAAAAGTCATATTTATTTCTTTCATTTATACTAATTATTATAAATTTATTGGTCTTAGTTATTTTCATTAAAGAATTAAAACCATCATCAAAAGATGTAGCATAAAAGCTTTCTTTTGGAGAATTTTCATAGATTAATTCTATGTTGTAAATGCCATAAAAATCTTTCATATCATTTACTAGATCCTCATAAATTTCTGACCTATTTAAAACTAAAGTAAAATCTTTAAATGTAGAGTAGCTAGTACAGATGTTATTTTCAATAATATAGTCTTTACTAACTCCACTTATAGTAATTTTATGAATTTCTTTTCCTTGATACTCATCTATTGGTATTAAAAATTCATCGTTAAATCTTATTTCTCTTAATTTTTTATTCATTAATTAACTCCTTTGTTTTCTGTAAAATTAATGTTATAAAATTATTTGCTTTTTAGATTAGTTAATTTTTAATGTTCACATAATATCCTCCGTTTTGTCCTAGTACTTTAATATATAAAAAAATTTAAAAAAATTTTTTAAATTATTATTTATTATTAACTTGGAGTGGTATAATGATAAAGAAACCACTATTAAAAACATAACAGTTTGTTTTTAGATTAGTCAGCTCCACCATAGTGGTTACCAAACTCGGATTTTTTAAATTATTTAATAAGTTCGAGTTTTAATATTTAATAATATATGATAAATGTTTTTAGTAATTAAGGGGAAAAATATGAAAAAAGAGTTAATTAAAACAAAAATAAATGTTAATAACAATAAATAGGTATTTTAAGAATTGGCGATACCGACTATATATCATTAACTGATTTAGCAAAATATTCTAATCCTGAAAATGTGATAATACATTGGATGAGTAATAAAGGAACATTTGATTATATAGGATTATGGGAGAAATTAAAAATAACGAAGTTGGATATTCGTCATTTAATTTAAGTCCTAAAAGATGGATTGATAGGACAAATGCCATAGGAATATATTCTAAAGGCGGAAAATATAGCACAGGGACATTTGCTCATCCTGATATAGCATTTGAATTTGCAAGTTGGTTAAGTCCTACTTTTAAATTATATTTGATTAAAGAATTTGAAAGATTAAAAAGAAATGAAATTTAAAAGACAAAAAATGAATGGAGGTTAAAGTGAATAAAAAAGAATTAAATGGAGAACGTAAATGGACACAGTATATTAAGAAATTATTAGAAGATATGATAAGTAATGATAAAAAATTAAATAAACATAATTATAAAATATATTGTGATACTGATAAAGCAAAAAAAACTTTAAGTGCTGTTATTTCTTTAAATAAGTATATTAAATATTCTAATAATATAGATAAATCAATTAACGATTTTACAAATAATAAATTTCACCCAGATATTTTAATCATAGAAGATGTTGTTAATGAAGGCATATCATACTCTATACCTAGACTAGTAATTGAAAGTAAATATAATGGTACAAGTTTTACACCTCATGAAATTTTAGCCTATAACTATAAAGCAGATTTGCATAAAAAATTATATCCAGGTCTTAGATATGGTCTTATTATAGGAAATAGTAGTTATATTAATAATACTACTATAAGATTTGGTAATAACTTTGATTTTATTTTATCTCTAAGTGATGAAGTATCTGATAAAGAAAAAGAAAAGCTAATGGATATTGTCAAAAAGAACCTTGATTATGCAACCAAATTGGAAAGTATAATAGATGATAAGAATAAAAAAATATCATGTATATGTATAGAAAATAATATTATGTTCAAAGATAAGAAATAATTTTGGGCACCTGTGTTTTTACTATTTAAGTTATAGGAAGTGATTAAATTGTATGAATATTTAAATAATGTGGCAAAAGAATACCTTACTAAAGAATTGAGAAGAAACTTTTTTAAAAAGTTCGATTTAAAGGATCTATTTAGAAGATGTGAAAAAGAAATGGATATTCTTTATGAGAGAGATTTACTTTTTATTGTTGAACACCTATATAAATTTAAAAAAGAAAATAAAAATGTCAAGTATCATTTTAGAGGTACTATAAATAATCTACTGCTCTTATATGTGTTAGATATAAGTTATGTTAATCCTTTAGAATATAACTTACCTTATGAGTTATTTAATGATAAAGCTATTAATGTTGATATAATTAATGAACCTAGTATTCTTTTTATCAATTATTTAAATAAACAAGCAGACAATTTTAAAGTAGTTCATGGTAATTTTATAAAAGAAGATATAAGAGAAGTAAATAAATTTTTAGAAAACCATTATTTATTATTACCTTGTGGTTATTTAGATAATAGTATGTTATTAAAGTTTGATGATTTAGATACATTAGAAACTATTGATGATTATAGAAACTATAAAGATAAATATATGACAATAAAAATAGATGAAAAAGATATAATAAGATGTGATAATGTATGTCTTGATAATGTATTTACTAATGATTTTGAAAGAGAAATGTCTAAAATTTTAAAACCTAAAACCATAAATGATTATATAAAAATAAAAAGTATGGCTCATGGTACTGATGTATGGAAAAATAACCAAGATAAGTTGTTTAAAGAAAAAAAGATAAATTTAGATAATCTAATTGCAACACGTGAAGATATATTAGAATACCTATTAAATCATAAAATTGAAAAGAATATAGCATTAGAAATCACAATGTTTATTAGTTTAGGAAAAATGAAAAAAGAACCTAATAAATGGAATGAGTATGTTGAAGTGATGAAAATATATAATTGTGAAGATTTGTTTATAGAAATATTTTCAAAAATATTATTTATTTCCAGTAAAGGTCAAGCAGTAAGTGAATGTTTATATGTTTTAGATAATGATAATTATTATATATAAATATTAGAAAGGCTAAGAATAAAGTTTAAAAAATGAAAAAGATGGTTTTTAAAATACGTTAAAATAGAGCGTACTGATATGAAATTCGGAAAACGTACTTGATAAAAATGCATTTTTATGTTACTATGAATTTGTCAAGGAAACTTGCATAAAATAAAAAAGGGAAATACTTAACTTTTGCACGCTGAGTACTTACCCCTATATAGGTTTGTACTTAATCTATTGTAGATTAAGTACTATTTTTTATATTAAAATTTTTCTTTAGAATTATGGTATAATTTCTAGTAGAAAGCAGGGGGAAAAATGTTAAAACTAATTCATGCTAATGATATGAACTTTAATAGTGTAAAAAATTATTATGACAGCTTTACCGATAAATGGAAAGATTTAAACTGTTATGCCATTTCTCATGCCCAGTATGGACCTAATGAGTATTTTGATTTCGTTAATACTTATGAAAATAATTTGTTCTATTTAGTAGACGAAGATAAAGAAGACTATATCATTGGTTTTGGCACGATTGAAGATGCCAAAATTCTTGATTATCACAAGGACTATCTAAATGCAGGAAATATTGGCTACGGAATAAGACCTAATGAAAGAAAAAAAGGTTATGGTACCATGCTTTTAAAACTTCTTTTATTAGAATGTGAAAAAATGGGTATGTATGAAGTATGCATATCTTGCTTAGAAGAAAATATTGGTTCTAAAAAAATAATTATCAATAATAATGGCCTTTTAGAAAAAGAATTCTTTGACGACGACAGTGGCCAATATGCCCTTAAGTTTTGGATAAAGCTCCATCCTAAAATCATAAATAGAACCAAAAGATTAGTGAAAAGACTTAGAGAAGATTATTAATATGGGGGGGATATAAAATGAATATAACTAAAACTAAAAATGAGTATGATACTTTTAATATAAAGTTAGAAGACGAAAACAAAGTTCTATCAATAAATCAAGTCGGACAAGACTTAAATATTGCCTGCAAATACAATGATTACCGTAAATTATCAGACATTTCATTTTCTATTTCCATAGAAAATGAAGAGTTATACTTCCCATTTAATAAACTTTATAGTAATATAGTAGATGGTAATATTCTTGGTGAAGACATATCTTTAGATAGAGTAAAACAAACAAGTAACCTCGAAAAAAACACTAACTTATATCAAAAAATCGTCCAAAATGAAGTAATTACCATACTTTCTGATACTACTCCCATAGATTATCCTAATATTTTAAGAATTATCAAAGAGGAAGATAAAATAATTTTAAAGTTTGAAAAAGTTGAAGCTCATTTTAGAAAAATTCCTTTCTACATACCTATAGATATACGTACATCAGGCTCAAGACTTTATGACTTTTCCATTCCCTTTAAAACCCTATTTAAAGAACTACAAAATCTTAAAGATAAAGAAAAATACTTAGTAAAGAAGTGATATCAATGAAAAACCCTATTATAAGAATTTCCTTAATTATCCTTTGCCTTGCTCTCCTTTTAATCATATGTAACTTATCAATTAGATTTTTCAAATATATAAATATAAGAGGAACATATGAACAAATAGAAGGCAGCTTCATTGAAGAAGAATTAAAATTAAATTTCTTTAGCTGGACTATAGGCAAAAAAGAAGATTTAGAATGTGACCTATGGAACTGTACTGGCTATGAAAAAGGTAATATGTACTATATTAAAGATGGTTATTTATACCTTAGATATAATAAACATGGCGTAAGAGAAGCTGTTCAAATAAATATCAAAAAAGAAAATAAAATCACATATCTTATTATTAAAGAAAAAAATGCTGACAATAAATATACTACTAGTAAACTAAGAAAAATCGATTAATAATTAATGTAATTTAAACACTTTATCACAACTATAAAAACTTGCTACAATTTTGTGAAAAAGTGTTTATTTTTAGCGACTTTTTTGGTATAATAAAGAGGCAATTTTGAAGAAGTGCTTAAATATGTTTAATAAGGGAGTTTTGTTATGTTGAAATTAAGTAAAAAATATCTATTAATTCTTTTAGCTGGAGTAGTTTTCCTATTTAGTGGGAAAGTATCTGCTAAAGAAATAATTTTACAAACCAATTCTAAAGAAGTGAACGTTGAAGATACTGTCACTTTAAATGTTTCTGTTGATAATGAAGATCAATCTTTATATGCCTTAAAAGCTAAATTAAGTTATGATAAAGATGTTTTTGAAGTGCTAGAAGAAAAAGATTTTTCTGAAGAAATAGAAGACATTGTTTATAATGAACAAAATAATGAGTTTGTTATTTTAAATAAAAAAGGTTCCAATGACAACTTATTTACAATTAATTTAAAAGTAAAGAAAGATGCTTTAAATGGTAAAACCACTTTAACATTAAGCAATTTAGAAGTATCAAATGGAACTGATAGCACTAAATATGATAAAAAAAGTGTTACTTTAAATGTTAAAGGTGGTAAAGATGTTACTGCTACAACTACTACCAAAAATAATAAAACTAAAAATGCTAAAAAGACTTTAAATGTTAAAAAGACACTATTAATTTCTGCTATAGCGCTCCTTATTTTAATGGCTTTAATTGCCTTTATTAATTCTGATTACTTTGAAAAACTTAATCTAATAAAAAAAGAAAATAAAAATAAAGTATCTATTGTTATTGCGCTTATTATCATTTTAGCGGACATCATTCTAATATCTTTATTAGGTTTTAATGCTGTTAATAAAGGTGATGTAGATAAAGATGGTAAAAAAGATTATAAAGATATACGTAAGATAAGTGAATATTTACTTAATGTAACTAATGGTGGTAAAACATCTTCTAGTCTTAAAAATACTTTAAATTATTATAATGCTGACTACAATGGTGATGGTAAAGTTACTTTAGACGATGTTGCCGCTCTAACTCAAGATGTAAATAATAAAACAGTTTATGAAGTAGAAGTAGCTAAAAGTTCTATAGAAAATTATTATCCTAGTAAAAACGGTAACGTTGAAGTAAATCTATCATTTATTGTTAACCCTAGTGATAATATTTATGTTGAAAGTGTTTTTGCTAACGGCAAATACTATAAAGTAACTAAAGATAATGATAATTATTATGCAAGTATAAAAGTTACTGATAAAGCTGGTATTAATGATATCGTTATTTCTAAAGTTAAACTAAGTAATGGTAAAGAAATAAATATTAAGCCATATACTTTAAAAGTTGATGTCTTAAAAGAAGCTCCTAGTATTAAAAACTTTGATTTTACTAATGAAGGAAAAGTATCTTTTGAACTTGTTGATAAAGATAATTCATTAGAAAAAGCTACTTTAGTAGTATTAAATAATGACGAAATAGTTACTACTAAAAAGGTAAAGAAAGATTTAAATACTTTCGAATTATCTTTAGAAAAAGGTATTAATTATACTATAAAAATACTTACTGATTATGACTTAGATAGTTCTAAAGATAATGATAAAAATGCCTTTACTGATAAATTAATTTATATGAAGCAAGTACAGCTATATGATGTTGGACTAAAACTAAATAGCGTAAGTAACAATTATCCACTTAAAGGAGAAAAAGTAACTGTTTATTTTACTGCTAGTAGTAATGTTCAAGAAGTACTTATTGATAATAAATACTATACTGTTACTAAGAATAATGATTTATATAGTTTTACTATAGATGCTCCAAATGAAGCTGGATTATCTAAATATCAAGTGACAGGTGTTATTCTAGATAGTGGTGAGTTTAGAACTAAGATGGACTTTAGTTTTGATGTCTTAAAAGATAAGCCAACTGTTAAAAATCTTATGTTTGACTACAATAGTCATACAATTACTTTCGATGTAGTTGATAAAGATAAATCTCTAAGTACTTTAAAATTACAAGTTATAAATAATGAAACTAAAGAAGAAGCATTTACTAAAGACTTAGATACTGAAAAAAGTACTTTCTCATATAAAGCTGATTTAACTTTAGGCGCAACTTATTCCATTAAAATTACTGGAAATTATGACTTAGATAGTAAAAAAGGAAATGATAATTTCTATCAAGATTATTCTCTTTATAACCATGTTATTACTATTGATAAAGTTTCTATTAAGAGTGTTACTGATTTAGATAATTTATTCCCTAAACAAAATGAAAATATTGAAGTAGCTCTTGATATTGATATCTATCCTACTAAAACAAAAGTTACTAAAGTAGTTATTGATGGTAAAGAAACAGATGTTGTATATAAAGATGGTCATTATTATATAACTTTTAATGAAAAAACTTCTGGCATAAAGAAACATACTATAAGTTCTATTATTCTTGAAAATAATACTGAAGTACCTACTAACTTTAATATTAAATTAGATGTTTTAAAGGAAAAACCAGCTGTTAAAAACTTTGCTTATTCAACTGCTAGTAAGACTATAAGTTTTACTTTAGAAGATAAAGATAAATCTATTAAGAATGCTAAGATAGTTGTTACTTCTAAAGAAAATGGTAAAAAAGTTTTAGAAGAAAAACTAGATTTAGCTAAGTCTTTATTTGAGCTTAAAATAGATTTAACTGAAAGTGCTAAATATGATGTTAATATTATAGCTAACTATGATTTAGATAGTGATAGTACTAATAATAAAAATGAAATAGAAGAGAATTTATATACTTATCAATTAACTGTTTATGGAGTTAAATTAACTAGCGTTCAAGATACTTATTACGCTAAAAAGAATGAAGAAATAGAATTGAAGTTTAAAGCTGAAATTACTCCTGAAGATAATGGTAGTATTATAAGTGCCGTTACTATTGATGGTAAAGTTTATGATGTAATTAGAAATATTGAAGGAACTTACAGCGTCTTTATAAAAGCAAAAGATACATCAGGAAATAAGAAATATACTATTACTAGCGCTACTGTTGGCGAAACTGAATATGCAACTAAACTAGGTTTTAATGTATATGTTTTAAAAGATAAACCTACTATAGAAGATTTATATATAGACGAAAGTAAAAGTGTACCAGTAATTACTTTTAACTTAAAAGATAATGACAGTGCTTTAGATAAAGGTTATGCTTATATTAAAGATGGATCAGGTAATGAAGTAGAAAAATTTACTCTTAAGAAAGGTAAGAATTCTATTGATTTAAAAGATATTGCCACTAACTTAAAAGATGGTGCGACTTACTACTTAGATGTTAAAGTTAATTATGACTTAGACGATACTAAGAATAATAAGTATGAAACAGAAGAGTACCTTATAAATAATCATATCGTTAAAATATATAAAGTAAAATTATCTCTAGGAGAAAATAATCCTTACTACGTTAATAAAGACGAAGAAGTAAATATCAAAATAAATGCTACTGGTAAAGACTTAGATACTGTTAGAGTTAAGACATTTATTATTGATAATAAAGAATATGAAGCTATTTATAATAATGGTAGTTACTATGTAAAAGTTAAAACTCCTACTACTTCTGGAATAAAGACATATAACATTACTAAAGTAGTTTTAACTAATGATATTGAAGTATCTTCAAGTTTAGAAATTAAACTAGATGTTCTAAAAGATACTCCTTATATAAATAAATTTAATCTTAATGAAGAAAATGGTTTAATTACCTTTGAACTTGTTGATAAAGATAAAGCTTTCCAAAATGGTGATGTATCTATTTCTAATGAAACAGGAAATTTAATTACTAAAGAAGTAAAAGAAAAGACTACAATTACCTACAAGTTCTTAGAAGATATGAATTATAATATTAAAATTACTGGTAATTATAATCTTGATAGTGATACTACTAATGAGGAAAATTTATATACTGATGTTGAAATGTTTAGTCATGACTTTCTTATTGGAGGTAATTATCAATTTACTTTAAATGATTTATCTATAACAGACTCTTTAACTAAGAGTGAAAAACCTGTTGTATCATTCACAAGTTCTAATATGAAGAATGCTACTATTAAAGAAGTTGTTATTAATGGTAAAAAATATAATGTCTCTAAAGTAGATGGTAATTATTATGAAGTAATTCTTAATGATGCCCAAATGACATCAGGTAAACATAAAGTTGAATTAGAAAGTGTTACTCTAGATACTATGAAGACTTTTAAGAATAATTTAGACTTTTCTACTAATAGCTTAACTTATAGTGTTTTAAAAGATGCTCCAAGTATTAAGAATATTAATCTTACTAGTAATAATACTGATAAGACTATAACTGCTACTTTCAATCTAGAAGATAAAGATACTACTTTAACTAGATTAAAAGCCCTACTAGTTGACTCTGCTGATAAGATAATTGCTGAACAAGAATTAACTCCAGAGATGGTTTACTTATTTGATACTTCTAGTGTTACTTTATCTTACTTAGATAATGCTGATGGACATGTTGATGGTTATTACAAAGTTAGATTTTTAGCGGACTACGATTTAGGAGAAGAAAAATATCTTTATAGTGATAAAAATGTTGGTGAAAAAGATATTTTAGTTCAAAAAGATTTAATTTATATTAAAGATATTTATATTGCCGATAGTAGAGGTAATAAAATAGATAATTTATATCCAAGTAAAAAACAAAAGAATTATCAAGTTGTAGTAGATGTATATGTTGATAATAGTATTAATGATTATGCTAGAAGTAAATATGGTAATAGAGCTTATCAAAAAGTCTCTGTTGTAACTATTAATGGTGTTGATTATAGTGCCGATAAACTAAATGATTATAGGTCTAAAATTACTTTAGATGTCCCTGATACCTCAGGTATTCTTAACTTAACTGTTAATAGAGTTCAACTTGAATATGCTGATTACAATGTTAGCTTTAGACAATTCTACTCTGTACCTGAAAAATCTATTAAGATAGATGTTTTAAAAGATACTCCTACTATTAAAAATTTAAGTATTAAAGAAGACTATGCTAAAGCAAGCGCAACATTCGATTTTGATGTTGTCTTAGACGAAAAAGCTAAAGAAAAAGACGAAAGTTTCAAAAATGGTAGTATTGCTCTAGGTGAACTTCGTCAAAATATAAATAGAGGTCATAATTCTATTACCTTTAATAATATTAAGAAAGACGAAAACTTAGATTTAGTCTTTGAAGGAAGCTATGATCTTGATACCGATACTTTAGAAACAACAGATCAAAATGAATATGAAAACAAAGAAATCTATAGAGTAAATTATGGTCTATATGATAAAGAAACATATGAAGATATCAAAATAACAGATGGTCTATCTCTAAGTAAAAATAATAATAACTATTTTGAAAAGAATGAAGATATCAAATTAAACTTTAATGTAACTGGCATCAAAGAAGAATTAGGCTTAGATGTTGAAAAAGTTATTATTAAAGATAAAGAATATCCTATAACTAAAAAAGATAAGTATGAAGTTACTTACGATAGTTATAATACTTTTGGTCAAAAAGAAATTACTATTACTGGTGTTGTTCTAAGTAATGGTAAGAAAGTTGACTTAAAGAAACCTTATACTTTTAAACCAGAAATACTAAAAGATAATATCAGTTTAGATAATTATAAAGTAGAAGTTCAAAATAATAAGATTAAAATTACTTCTAACTTAAAAGATAGTGATAATTCTTTAATTAAAGCTAATATTAAAATAACTACTGAAAATGGTAAAGAACTAGTAAATAAACCATATGAAGAAGAAATTACTATTGATAAAGTTAAAGATGTTTTAAGATATTATGTTGAAGTATATGCAAGTTATGATAGAGATATTGATATTACTGAAGGAAGTTCTAACTATTATGAGACTAAATTACTAGAAGAAATAATTTCCTTTGAAGAAAATGTTATTGAACTTAAAGATATTACTGACATAAATTTATATAAAGCTGAAAAAGATAACTCTATAAATCTTTTAGATACTGTTAACGTTAATGATTTGGAGAAAAATTTAGATAACTACTTTATTGAAATTAATATGGAAAATGCTCCAAGTGTTCATGCTAATATTAAGAAAATAACTACTAAAGATAATGAATTAATGTTAGTATTAGACTTTGATAATGTATCTAAAGAAAATGTTAAAGGAAAAGAGTTTAGTATCTTCTTTGGTAATATAGAAAATAATAAAGCTACTAATGAAACACATCCTGATGTTGCATTTAAGACATTATTAAAACGTCTTGAAAGTAATGAGGACATAGTCTTAAAACAAAACTATGATGCTAGTTTAATATCTGAAGACACTAAGTATTATGTTGATAATTATAGTGGAAAACTAGATGGAAATGGCTTTACTATTAAAAACCTAGAAAAACCATTATTTAATAAATTAACTAATGCTAATATTAAGAATTTAATTTTAGAAAATGTTGTTCTAGATAGTAATGGTAGAGGTGCTTTAAGTAATGATGCATCTTCCACAACTGTGGAAAATGTTATAGTAAATCGTGTTACTAAGAAAAGTGCAAGTAATGGTCAAAATGGTGGTTTAATTGGAAATGTTAATACTCGTAGTACTATCAATTCTTGTGCCGTAAAAAATATTGACTTTAATATTGGCAATGCTCAACAAAATGGTGGTTTAGTTGGATATGCTGAAAACTCTACTATCAGTAATAGTTACGCTATTGGTAAAGTAAATGGTGGCTGGAACTTTAATGCTGGTTTTGTAGGTAATACTGCTAATACAACATTTACTAATAACTATTCTAAAGTAAGCGTTACTGGTTATACTATCTGTGACTTTGCTTGTAGTTATCTAGGTCAATCAAGTTACCACAATAATATATCTTTAGGAGGTACTAATCGAGGTTTTGTAAATAAGTATAGTTCTATTTCTAATAACTACTACTTAGTTACTGATGGAAGTATAAGTACTAATAAAGACATTACTAATATCACAGCTGAACAAGTTAATACTAATCTATTTAAACAAGCTAAGTTTGATAGTAGTATATGGCGTTTAGATAACGTTACTTATGAAAATACTCCATTATTACAAACTGAAAAAATAACTTCTATGGATGAAAGTATTAATGGTTATGATAGTACTAAGACAATTCTTTATAATAACTTAATGAAATTAATGCCATATTACAGTAATGAAAAAATAATTACTATGGCTAAAAACATCAAAGATAATTACTTAAATACTAAAGAAATTATGCATATCTTACCAGTTGATAAAAATGGTAATATTGTAACATACTTAACAAATGATAATGTTAAGAGAATTAGTAAAATAAAAGTAGTCTATAAAACTAAAGAAAAACAAGAATTTAATGTAACATATGATAATACATATGACTTTGTCGCAACTTATCGTATAGTTGATTTAAAAATTGATTATAACTACAAAAATTACATAATTGATAGTAATTCTCAAGTTGTAAATAACTTAACTAATTACTTGAAAAAATTAAATTATACTGATAATTTAGATATCTTAACTTCTACTGGAGATAGTAGAATATATAGAGATTTCTATAATGAGACAACTGTTAATGAATTAAAAGAGTTTGTTCTATCTTATCTATCTAATAGTAATTATAATAATATAACTAATAATGATATTATAACTACTCATATTGAAAAAGAAGTAAAAGAAGATAAGAAAATAGAAAAGATACTATATATGTATAACTACTTTAGACGTTTCTATGACTTAGATATTGATGGTATTAAGTTATATCAATTTATGCTATTTAATATGGATGGTTTTGATAGTAGTTTAACTCCAAAAAAGATTGCTAACTTATTCTTAAGTGATGGAACTAACTTCAATACTAATGAAACAAATACTAGATATCAAAAAATCTTTAGCAACTATACTAATCTAAATACTATATCTAAATTCTTAGAGTATATGGTTACTGAATTTAGTGATTTAGATATGGATAAATGGACTGCTTCACAATTTAAAGGATATCTAGCTGAAGTACCAGTAGATGGACATCCTGAAGTATTATATACTTTATGGGATCACTTTAGTAATGAAGATGCTACATACCATAACCCTTATCAAATATATAACTATGTATTACCAATCTTAACTTTACCAAAAGATGCTGCCTACATTATATCTAGTCCTGTTCAATTTATAATAGGTGCCCAAAGGACTTATATAGTTGATCCAAGCAATGAAGAGGAACAAGCATTATTAAGAAGAAAAGTTAAGAGTTATACTGATAGAATGAGTAATTATTACAATACAGCTTATGGTTTCTTACAAGATGCTAAAGTATTTAATGATATTCATACTTACCAATTAGATAAGCGTTATACTAAAGGCGCTAATGGAGAAACTATTTTCCATAACCCATATGTAACAGAAGAACCATTCCACAAGAACTTAAATGAAGTAATGAACCAATGGGCATACAATGATTATAATGCCGCAACCGCTAATGGAACTCAGATAATTTGGCGTGTTGAAGGATTAATGGATGGTAACTTAATCCCTGAACTTGGTAATGTTCAAGAATATACATATCAGACTTGGTCACATGAGTCAGCACATAACGTTGATGCTAGATTATTCTTACGTAATAATGGTAGAAGATATGATGCTGGTGGAGAAGATTATGCTGATGGTAACTTAACTCAAAGTTTTGGTCAAAATGACATTGTTATGAACTTATCAGTTAATTATGATGCCGGTAGTAGAGTTGGTGCTAACCTTACATATGATAGAATTGCTTCACCTAGCAAAATTCATGATTTCTATCAAAAAGTTTTTGATACTATATATATAATGGATTATATAGAAGGAAAAGCTTTCTTAGAATTAAATGATAAAGAAAAATCAGGTGTAGCTGTTCAAGTTATGTATCCAAATGAGAATTTAGAAGGAGAAGACAAAACCCATCTTAAATACAAATACACAGTATATCAGCATATAGACGAAGATAAGTATAAAGCTATGAAACTAAATTCTATTGAGGATCTATACAAAGAAAAATTAGTAATATTCCCTAATGTTTATTACTCAACCTATACTGATAATAGATACGGTGGCGAAGGTATAAATAAAGCTCGTTGGTATCAACCAAATAACCCATATGGTCGACCTGACTCATATAGTATTAAATGGTTTGCTTATGAAATGCTTGGTTATAAAGGTTATAATGATGGTTATATAGAGTATTATAGTAATATTAATTCAAATAATGGTTATAAAGACGATATAATGGCTCTAAAGAAAATAACTGGTTATGATAGCTTTGAAAAGTATAAAAATGCAAGATTTAATGAAGTAGAAAGCAAACTTGAGTATATAAATAATGCTATAGATATAAATGATTACTTACAAAAATTCTATGAAGCAATGAAAAAAGATGCTGAATATGCTAATACTAAGATAGCTGAAGCTTGGGAAAAATATCCAGCAAATCTAACAGACGATAGTAGTACTAGAGCTAGAGGTAATTTACTAAGTGCCGCTAAAGTTGCCAAATATAGTTCAGAAGTAAGATATGATTTATACTATGCTTTAAAGAATGCTACTAATGACTTTGAAGGAAATGTTTACATGAATACTAAGCAACAAGATACAAAAAATTTCAAAGTAAAAAAATAAGTAAAAACTTAGTCTTTACTAATCTTTAGACTAAGTTTTTCTTTACATTTATAATATTTTCTAGTATTATTATATTGTTTGTAGGTGATATATTTGAAAAAATTAGATAATGGTGGTTGGAGTTTAGGATTAATGATTACATTACTAGTTGCTTTCTTAATCTTTTTATTAATAATAGCTTTTTTAGCGTATAAAATGGGATTAGCTTAAAATAGTAAAAGTGTAATAATTATTCATAAAAAATAATATAATAAGAAATAAAAGTTGGCGTTTTATATAATGACAACTTTTAATATAGAAAAAAATAAAAAATAAGTTAAATAAATATTGACTAAAATTATTGAAAGTGTTATATTATTACTGCTGATTAAATATCTTTGCTTTTGTGCAAAGTTTTATTTAAAGGGTAAAATGATACACCTGGATATGTGTAAAGAAAGGAGATAGATTTAATGCCTACTATTAATCAATTAGTTCGTAAAAATCGTAAGGATAAAGTAAGAAAGAGTAAAGCACCAGTTCTTGGTGTTGGATTAAACACCATAAAGAAGAAAACAACTGATACTAATGCTCCTCAAAAACGTGGAGTATGTACTCGTGTTGGAACTAAAACACCTAAGAAACCAAACTCTGCATTACGTAAGTATGCTCGTGTACGTTTATCAAACGGAAAAGAAGTAGATACTTATATTCCAGGAATTGGACATAACTTACAAGAACATAGTGTAGTATTAATTCGTGGTGGTCGTGTTAAAGACTTAATCGGTGTACGTTATCATATTATTCGTGGTACGTTAGATACTGCTGGTGTTAAAGATCGTAAACAAGGTCGTAGTAAGTACGGGGCAAAAAGACCTAAGTAGAAAAAAATAAGTGAAGGGAGGAATTTAAATGCGTAAGAGACGTGCAGTTAAAAGAGATGTTCTACCAGATCCAATATATAAGTCAAAAGTAGTTGCTAAACTAATTAATACTATTATGTTAGATGGTAAAAAAGGAATAGCTCAATCAATAGTTTATGAAGCATTTGATAAAGTAAAAGAAAAGACTGGTAAAGAACCAGTAGAAGTATTTAATGCAGCCATGGAGAATATCGCACCACAACTAGAAGTTAAGAGTCGCCGTGTAGGTGGTTCAAACTATCAAGTACCAATCGAAGTTACTCCAGCAAGAGCTCAAGCTTTAGCTCTTAGATGGTTAACAAAATATTCACGTGAACGTGGTGGTAAAGGTATGGCTGATAATTTAGCTAATGAAATAATTGATGCATCAAATGGTACAGGTGCAGCAGTTAAAAAACGTGAAGATACCCATAGAATGGCTGAAGCTAATAAAGCTTTCGCTCATTACAGATGGTAGAAAGGAGTAAAGTATGGCAAGAGATACGTCTTTAGAGAAAACAAGAAATATCGGAATAATGGCTCATATTGATGCAGGTAAAACAACTTGTACCGAAAGAATCTTATTCCATACGGGGGTTACTCATAAAATTGGTGAAACTCACGACGGCGAGTCTCAAATGGACTGGATGGCTCAAGAACAAGAACGTGGTATCACTATAACTTCTGCCGCAACTACAGCTCACTGGAAAGAGCATCGTTTAAATATAATCGATACTCCAGGACACGTAGATTTTACAATAGAAGTTTCTAGATCACTTCGTGTTTTAGATGGAGCTGTTGCTCTAATTGATGCTCAAGCTGGAGTTGAACCACAAACTGAAACAGTTTGGAGACAAGCAAGTGAATTCAAAGTTCCAAGAATTATTTTTGCAAATAAAATGGATAAAATGGGCGCTAACTTTGAATATAGTTTAAAAACTATTAAAGAACGTTTAGGCGTAAATGCTAAACCAATTGAATGGCCAATTGGAGCTGAAGCTGATTTTAATGGAGTAATTGACTTAGTAACAATGAAAGCATACCATTATGATGGAGAGCAAAAAGAAGATGCTAAGGAAATTGATATTCCAGAAGATTTAAAATCTATCGCTGAAGAAAAACGTGCTGAATTAATAGATGCTGTTGCTGAATTCGACGACGAAATGATGATGACTTACCTTGATGGTGGTGAAGTAACAGTTGAAATGATTAAGAAAGCTATTAGAAATGGTACCTTAAAAGCTGAGTTCTTCCCAGTAATGTGCGGAACGGCTTTAGGAAACATGGGTATTAAGTTATTACTTGATGCTGTAATTGATTACTTACCAAGTCCACTTGATATTCCATCTATTAAAGGTACTACTTTAGATGGAGCTGAAGCTGTTCGCCATCCAAGTGATAGTGAACCATTCGCAGCCCTAGCATTCAAAGTAATGACTGATCCATTTGTTGGACGTTTAACTTTCTTTAGAGTTTATTCAGGACACTTAAGTAGTGGTTCTTATGTCTTAAACTCAACTAAAGACTCCAAAGAAAGAATTGGTCGTATTCTACAAATGCATGCCAATAATCGTAAAGAAATTACTGATGTATATACCGGAGATATTGCTGCTGCTGTAGGATTAAAAAATACAACAACAGGAGATACTTTATGTGACGAGAAAAAGCCAATTATTTTGGAAAGCTTAGTTGTTCCTGAACCAGTTATTCAATTAGCTGTTGAACCTAAGAGTAAAGCTGATCAAGACAAAATGGCTTTAGCTTTACAAAAACTTGCTGAAGAAGATCCAACATTTAAAGTTCATACAGACCATGAAACAGGTCAAACTGTTATCGCTGGTATGGGTGAATTACATCTAGATGTCTTAGTTGACCGTATGAAACGTGAATTTAACGTTGAAGCCAATGTTGGTGCTCCACAAGTAGCTTATCGTGAAACAATTAAACAAGCTGGCGACTGTGAAGGTAAATACATTAAACAATCAGGTGGTCGTGGTCAATATGGTCACGTTTGGGTTAAGTTTGAGCCAAATCCTGATAAAGGTTATGAGTTCGTTGACCAAATCGTTGGTGGTGTTGTTCCACGTGAATACATACCAGTTGTTGATAAAGGATTACAAGAAGCTTTACAAAGTGGTATACTTGCAGGATATCCAATGATAGATGTTAAAGCTACATTATTCGATGGTAGTTACCATGATGTGGACTCCAACGAAATGGCTTTCAAGATAGCTGCTAGTTTCGCTTTAAAAGAAGCTAAAAACAAATGTAACCCAGTCTTACTTGAACCAATAATGAAAGTTGATGTTACAACACCAGACGAATACTTCGGAAATGTTATGGGTGACTTAACTTCTCGTCGTGGTAAACCACTAGGTCAAGAAACACAAGGCAATGCTGTAAAGCTTAGTGCCATGGTTCCACTTTCAGAAATGTTTGGATATGCAACTAACCTTCGTTCTAATACTCAAGGTAGAGCAACTTTCGTAATGTTCTTCGATCATTATGAAGAAGTTCCAAAGAATATTGCTGAAGAAATTATCAAAAAGAGTGGAAATTAATTAAAATCGTATCAAAATAGTTGAAAAACTTTCAATTATTAGATAAAATATATGTTGTATATAAATAAAAAAAGGAGGAAAAAATATATGGCAAAACAAAAATTTGATCGTTCAAAACCACATGTTAACATTGGTACAATTGGACACGTAGATCATGGTAAAACTACTTTAACTGCTGCTATTACTAAAGTATTAGCTGGAAAAAATGGTAATGAAGCTGTTGATTTCGCTAATATTGATAAGGCACCAGAAGAAAGAGAGCGTGGTATTACTATCAATACTGCACACGTTGAGTACAGTACTGATAAGAGACATTATGCTCACGTAGACTGCCCAGGACATGCTGACTATGTTAAAAACATGATTACTGGAGCAGCTCAAATGGATGGAGCAATCCTAGTTATTGCTGCTACTGATGGACCTATGGCACAAACTCGTGAACACATCTTACTTGCTCGTCAAGTTGGAGTACCTAAAATGGTAGTATTCATGAACAAGTGTGATATGGTTGACGATCCTGAACTACTTGATTTAGTAGAAATGGAAATTCGTGACTTATTAACTGAATATGATTATGATGGAGATAATACTCCAATAATCCGTGGTTCTGCATTAAAAGCACTTGAAGGAGATCCTGCATGGACTGACAAGATTAATGAATTAATGGATGCAGTAGATACTTGGATCCCAACTCCTGAAAGAGATAATGACAAACCATTCTTAATGAGTATCGAAGACGTATTCACTATCACAGGTCGTGGTACAGTTGTTACTGGACGTGTTGAACGTGGACAATTAAAACTTAACGACGAAGTAGAAATCGTTGGTATCAAAGAAACTAAGAAGACAGTTGTTACTGGAATTGAAATGTTCCGTAAACAATTAGACTACGCTGAAGCAGGAGACAATGCTGGAGTATTATTACGTGGTATTGCTCGTGAAGAAGTTGAACGTGGACAAGTTCTTGCTAAACCAGGAAGTGTTACACCTCACAGCAAATTCAAAGCTACAGTATACGTTCTAAGTAAAGAAGAAGGTGGACGTCATACTCCATTCTTCAACAACTATCGTCCTCAATTCTATTTCAGAACTACTGATGTAACTGGAGTAATTACTTTACCAGAAGGTACTGAAATGGTAATGCCAGGAGATAACGTTGATATGACAGTTGAATTAATCCATCCAATTGCTCTTGAACAAGGTACTAAGTTCTCTATCCGTGAGGGTGGACGTACAGTTGGTGCTGGTAACGTTACTGAAATTCTTGGATAATAAAATTAAAAGTCACTTTCGTAAGATTACACGTAAGTGTCTTTTCTTTTTTTTTTTTGTAAACACTGGCTCTCTAGCCAGTAGTTCCTAACTAAGCATTAATTGTATAATTTAATTAGAGTAAGCTAGCAGTTAGCTAGCTAAATTTTTAATCATTATAGCAGCGTTCTAATACTATCTTAGTATTAAATTAAATTATATGTAGATAATAATTGTAGGTGATGTTCTTTATGAATAAGTTAAAAAATAGGCGCAATATATATATATATATATATATAGCTGTTGAAAAAATAACGGGGTTTGGCAGTTTAGTCTATAGCATAATAAAAGTAAAACCAAAAATAATTGGTTCTTTTTTGCGTTCATATAATCATAATACTAATTTAAATCCTAAAGTTATAAATATATTAAAAGGATGTGAAGTATTATGAGTAATAGAAAACAAAAATATATTATAATTGGCGTTTTATGCTTGGTTGTAGTTTGTTTATCGATTGCATATGCTGTATTGTCTGCTAACTTAAGAATTAATGGTACAGCTAATGTAGGAGGAGAAAAGTGGAGTGTTGAGTTTGTACAAAAGCAAGCAAAGACTATTCCAAAAGGAAAGGCAGTTTGTGAAATAGGAGATATCACTGGTACAAGTATAACTAATATGTCAGCAGTATTCCAATTACCAGGAGATAGTTGTACATTTACAATACCAGTAGAAAATACAGGTACTTTGGATGCCAGTTTAGTTGATGTAGAAGGAAAAGAAACTGCTCTATCTTTTGATGGTAATCAAGACGATATTGCCAAAATAAGCAGTTGGATAACATATGATGTATCATATGGAAATATAAAGATAGATAACTTAACTAATTTTGATAATATAGACACTTTAGAACCAGGAGAAAGAGAGACGATAACATTAAAAGTAGAGTTTAAGTTAGAAGCAGAAGAAATACCAAGTGAAGCTGTAACAATAGGAAACATGGGTAGAACATTTAACTTCCAAAATAAAACAAATGAAAGTACTATTACTCCAACTCCAGATACAACACCTGTTTATCATGATACAAGTGGAGCAAACACTCCAGTCTTAAGTGATAACATGATACCCGTAGTATATGACGAAACAAGAAAAGAGTGGGTAAAGCAAGATTTAGATAAAAGTTATGATTACTCACAACAAGTATGGGCCAATGCAGTAACTGTAGTTGAAGATGGAACTCAAACAAGAAGTTATTATAAAAAAGCAAAGGCTGGAACAGTAATATCAATGGAAGATATAAACACTATGTGGGTATGGATACCAAGGTATTCATATACTATAAAAAGCGAGAATGGTGTCAACTATTATGGAAAAGCTAGTACTGAAAATAAAAATCCAACTAAAGCTTTACCGGGAGAAATAGATATCAAGTTTATTCCAGTAACTCAAAATGATAGTGAAGGTAGTGCCTAATATACAGCCGAAGAAGCAACTGGATGGTATACACCACCAGGATTTAAACTTGGAGATAAAGATTTATCAGGAGTGTGGATAGGAAAGTTTGAAACAAGTAATGTAGAAAATTGTATTGGGACATCTTCTGCAAATACAGGATGCGATTTAGAAAATCTAACAGCAAAAATCAAGCCAAACGAAACAGCCTGGAGATATATTAGGGCATCAACACTAGAAATTGTTTCAATGCAATTAACAAATGACAAAAATATTTATGGTTTTGATAATACATATGACAGTCATGCTTCAAAAAATAAAGAATGGGCTTTAATGGCATATCTAACTCAAAGCAAATATGGAAAATATGGAAGTTCATTATATACTGGAGAAAATAAACAAGTATACATGAATAATTATAGCAAGAACCTAACTGGTTGTTCGTCTGGAACAGGAACAGCAGACACTGTAGAAACTTGTGCATATCGTTATGACGACACAACTTCACAAGGAGAAGGAACTGGTTATGCTGGACAAGGAGCAAGTTCAACTGGAAATATATATGGAATTTATGATATCAATGGCGGTGCCTGGGAATACACAATGGGAATACTTAATAAAATGTCTGGAAACACTGAAGGAACAAATTCAGGATACACAGGAGAACTTACTGATGGAAGTACATATCAAGGCAGAGATTGGCCGGATGCCAAATATTATGATGTATATACAAGCAATGATTTAAATACAGCATGTAATGGTTCTCCATGTAAAGGAGAAATTTTAGGTGAAGTTTCAGGTTGGTATAATGATAGAACCAATATAGTTGATACAACAAGGCCATGGTTTGTATACAGTGGTAATCACTATAATGGTGTAGCATCGGGAATATTTAGCTATGGTCAGGCATACGGCTCAATGAATATAATTTATTCATTTCGTATTGTTTTAACACCAAATAATTAATTTATAAACATTAAATGGTAGGTGAAATAATTATGAATAGCAGAAAGCAAAAACTAATTATTATAGGTGCTTTATGTCTAGTTGTAACTTTATTGTCTATAGGTTATGCTGTTTTGTCAGCTAATTTAAGGATTAATGGTACTGCTAAAGTATCAGGTGAAAAATGGAGCGTTGAGTTTGTAGAAAAGCAGGCAAAAACTATTCCAAAGGGAAAAGCTACTTGTGATA
Organism: uncultured Bacilli bacterium; assembly: GCA_947626595.1. Classification (GTDB taxonomy): domain Bacteria; phylum Bacillota_I; class Bacilli_A; order RF39; family UBA660; genus CANRGD01. The sequence continues at coordinate 36,782 of CANQST010000003.1, forward strand.
TAGGTACAATTCAAAATACTTCAGTAACAAACCTATTAGCTAAAGTGAAAGTCCCAGGAGACAGTTGTACATTTACTATACCAGTAGAAAATACTGGAACTTTAGATGCCAGTTTAGTCGATGTTACTAATAAGGGTTTAGCTTTGTCATATAGTGGTGACCAAGGGGATATAGATATAATAAGTAGTTATATAACTTATGATGTAAGATATGGTAACACACAAATAAATAATGAAACTAATTTTGATAGTATAGATATACTAGAGCCAGGAGAAAGAGAGACTATAATTTTAAAAGTTGAGTTTAAAGAAGAAGCAACCCAGATACCAAATGAGGTAGTAACAATAACAGGATTAGATAGAACATTTAATTTTGAAAATAAGGTGGGTTCAAGTAGTACTAATCCAACACCAAATACAACTCCAGTTTATCATGATGCCAGTGGAGCTAATCAACCAGTGTTAAATGGAGACATGATACCTGTAGTTTATGACGAAACAAGAAAAGAATGGGTAAAACAGGATTTAGATAAAAGTTATGACTATTCACAACAAGTATGGGCAAATGCTGTAACTGTAGTTGAAGATGGAACACAAACAAGAAGTTATTATAAGAAAGCCAAAGCCGGAACTGTTATATCAATGAGTGATATAAATACAATGTGGGTATGGATACCAAGATATTCATATACAATAAAGAGTGAAGATGGTGGAGAAAACTATTTTGGTAAAGCAAGTTCTGATAATGAAAGCCCAACTAAAGCATTACCAGGAGAAATAGATGTTAAGTTTATTTCAACAAGTCAAAATGACAGTGATGGTTCAGCAAAATATACAGAAAGTCAACCAAGCAACTGGAGAACGAATGATGCCTTTACTTTTGGAGACAAAATATTATCAGGTATATGGGTAGCTAAGTTTGAAACTACAGGTAGTTTATCTGAAGACCAACAGGCTTGTATTGATTTGAATTGTGATATAAGTAAAATAACGATAAAGCCAAATGTTTCTTCAGTAAGAAATCAAAGGATAAGCAGTTTCTTCTATATGGCAAGAAGTATGCAGAAAGAAAATAATCCATATGGTTTTAATAGTGAAAGCGGAGACTTGCATATGTCAAAAAATAATGAATGGGGAGCAGTTGCATATTTAAGTCAAAGCAAATATGGTAAGTATGGTAATGGAGATTATAGTGGAGCAAATAAAGAAGTTTATATGAATAATAGTAGTGACTATATAACTGGAAACAGTAGTGGTACACCTGATGCTACTGAAATTAAGGGCGTTCTTCATGAATATAATGATATGAATAGCTTTTCAGGTGTTGGTGCAAGTACTACTGGAACAATATATGGAATATATGATATGAGTGGAGGATCAACTGAATATGTAATGGGAGGATTTGAGTATGATGCTCAAGGAAGTAATGAACATGCTGGACAAATATCTGTAGCTTCTTCGGGATTTAAAGGTTTAAGTGCTACTATACCACCTGCTGAAACTGGAACAATAAGTATGCCAGAAAAGAAATATTACAATGTCTATAAAACAGCCACACCAACTTCTAGCATATGGTCTACAGCAAAGCCTGAACTTGCATGTAATTCAAACATTTGCTATGGACATGCTTTGTCGGAAACAGCTGAATGGTATGGAGACTACGCTTTGTTTGGTATACGATCATATCCATGGTTTAGACGTGGAGGAACGTACAATAGTAGTCCAGTTGGTGGCTTGTTTCTAGCACATCCATATAGTGGAAATTATAATGAAACAATTTCAACTCGTTTAGTTCTAACACCTAACAATTAATTCAAAGCAAAAAGCTTAGCCTACACGATAGACTAAGTTTTTTTCCACATGAGCTAAAATTATTGTATAATGTTAATGGTGATAGTAATGAATACAGAATTAAAAACTTTAATTTACAGTATGCTAAATAACTTAGTTATTTCCATTATCAAAATAGCCGGAGGTCTATTTTACAACCTAAATTCTCTTCTAGCTGATGGTATGCATACCTTTAGTGATTTTATTACTGATATTGTTTGCCTAATCGGCTCTAAAATATCTAAGAAAAAGCCTACTAAATACCATCCCTTTGGTTTTGGCAAAGTAGAATACCTAACCAATCTATTTATTGGCATTCTCCTTTTGGCCCTAAGTATCTTTATCTTCTATGAAAGTATTACTGGTAAATCAGTCATTCCACCTTTATCAATACTATACCTATTACTAATTACTTTCCTTCTAAAACTAATCGCTATTATTATCATGCACAAAATAGGTAAAAAGACCCACAGCAATACTTTAATCGTTTCCGTAGAAGAGTCAAAAACTGATCTTTATTCTTCAATTGGTGTCATGCTTGTAACCATTCTTCTTCAATTTTCTAAAGAAGTTCCTATTCTAAAATATTCCGATAAAATAGGTTCCTTCCTAATAGGACTAATTGTCTTAAATACCGCTTTTAAAATTATTATTGATAACTCTTTATCACTTATCGGTGAAGTAGAAGAAGATGGCGAACACTATGACAAAGTTGCCTCTTTCCTAGATGAACACAAAAACATCAAAGAATATGACATCGACTTAATTCAATATGGTTCCTACTTCAAATTACAATTAACTCTAGAACTAGCATCCACTCTAACTCTTAGACAAGTAACAAACTTTGTCAATAAGCTAAAAAAAGAAATCAAACATCACCGCTCATTAAACATAAAATATATAACTATTTATGTAACTAACAAATTAGAAAAGCACTAAAAAACTGCTTCATTGATATCTCAATCTAGCAGTTTTTTTCTACTTCTTTTTATTGAATTTCTCAAACATATTATAATTAAACTTATTCAAGATAAGATCAAACTCTCCAATATATTCTGTTATAGTAGCGTTAAATCCTAACTTACTTTCATTTAATCCACTATAATCATTTTCCTTCTCAAACTCCCCAACAACACCATTCAAGTTCAAATACTTAAATCCCTTGTTGTTATAGTCATCTATCATACGCCACTTGATTAAATAATTAGCATTCAAATATCCATACTCTTCATTAATACCCTCAGCAAATATATACGCCGCATTATCATAAGTAATAACCATAGCGCCCGCTACAATTATTCCATCAGGATTATTCTTAAGAAGCTCTGTTGAAGTAACTAAACTATTCTTATAAGTATTAATTAGCTTATCAGACTCCATCTTTTTATTCAAGTAATTATTTCTTTCCCTCTCGTCCAACGTAACATCTTGAACTTTAGATGCCAACATATCATTATCTTCTAATTCTTTTTCATAAGTCCTACGACTATTTATAACAAAAGTTTCCGTATTTATCTTAGCATAATAAATATCAACACTACTACCAAAATCATTAACTATTGACTTAAAATATGAAAGAGGTTTCTTTTCTTTCTTCCCCACAAATTCATATAACTTAGTAACATCCTTACTTTCGTCCTTAACAACCTCAACACCACTATTAGTTGCCTTTCTTATCTTGTTCCTTGTTCTCTTATCAAATTGTGAGAATATTTCTCTTAAATCTCTATTTAATAAAACTAAAGCTTCCCATCTAGGCTTCTCTGTCTCAAAGAAAAGTGTCTTTCCCTTGTATTCAAACCCAGCCGCTTTCAAATTATCAATAATAGTATTTCCTTTATTATTAAAATTCATTATAGTTCCGGCATTATCTCTAATAGTTAAAGGAATATAAGGATCAATCCTTAAAAGCATAAAACCTTGTTTACCAAGAACTTTCTTTAACTTTTCAACCATTTCCTTTAAAGACTCAGCGTTTTCATAATTATATAAAATACCTCTAGGAGCATAAGCTATCTTATTATTCATAAAAACAGTTTTATAAATAATTAAAGTTGCCCCAATCAATTTATTTTGGTCATTAATAATACCTAGATAGTGGACATTATATCCAAATTTAACCATTAAGTTACCATATGAAGAACTTTGATAATAGTTTCTATAACGATGTGCACTTGCATAATTATCAAATTGGTCAGAACTAAGCGTTACAATTTTCATTTTCTAGCCCACTTTCTTTTATGTTTACTTAATTATAGCAAGTATTTTAATTACTTTCAATATGAAAGATTTAAAAAGAATAGTTAAATTATCAAAAATATAGTATAATTTTATTGGAGGATATATTATGTTTGAAAACAAAAAAATTCTAATACTAGGTTTAGCGCGAAGTGGTTATCAAGCAGCCCTTACTCTTTCTAAAAGAGGAGCTAAAGTAATTTTAAATGATAGTAAAAAGGAAGAAGAACTTGATGCCCATGAGATAGAAGAACTGAGAAGTTTAGGTGTAGAATTAATATTAGGAAATCATCCTGATAATTTATTAGATAATAGTTTTGATTATTTAGTTAAAAATCCTGGTGTACCCATTAATCACAAGTATGTCTTAAAAGCTAAAGAACTAAAAATAGAAGTATTAAATGAAGTAGAAGTAGCTTATCGCTTACTACCAAAAGGCATAAAAATTATCGCTATTACTGGAACTAATGGTAAAACTACTACCACTACTTTGACTTATGAAATAATGAAAAAAGCATTTGGTAATAAAGTCTTTTTAGTTGGAAATATTGGTTATCCTTTATGTAGCATCTTACAAGATGTTAAAGAAGATAGTATCTTAGTAATGGAAGTATCTTGTCAACAACTAGAAAACTTATCTACTTTTAAACCAGATGTAGGAGTTATGACTAATTTAAGTCCTGCGCATATTGATTTCTTTGGTAACTATGAAAACTATAAGAATGTTAAGAAAAAGTTATTTGCTAATATGACTGCTAAAGACGTTGCGATATTAAACTTAGAAAATGAAGATGTAATTAATACTTGTCGTGATATAACCCCATCAGTTAAATATTTTTCTAGTAATAAAGAAATAAATGGCTGTTACTGTGATAACAAAGCTCTTTACTATTATGGAGAAAAAGTTATTGATGTTAAAGATATCTTAATAGTAGGAAAACATAATATTGAAAATATTCTCGCAACTATTATGGCTGTTAAAGAGTTTAATGTTTCTAATGAAATAATTAAAGAAGTTATAAGTAACTTTAAAGGTGTTGAACATAGACTAGAGTTTGTAGGAGAAAAAAATAATGTCAGATACTACAATGATACTGAAGCTACTAATATAAAATGTACTCAAATAGCCCTTTCTTCTTTTGATAAGCCAACTATTATTATATTAGGAGGCTTAGAAAGAGGCCAAGTCTTTGAAGAACTAATTCCTTATATGAATAATGTTAAAGCCATTGTTGCGATAGGACAGTGTCGTAAAAGAATAGTTGACTTTGGAGAAAAGATAAATATACCTACTTATAGTTTTGAATTTCTACAAGAAGGTTTTAAAAAATGTGTCGACTTAGCGCAACCAGGAGATATTGTTTTACTAAGCCCAGCTTCTGCCTCATGGGATCAATATAAAGAATGTGAAGTTAGAGGAGCTGAATTTAAAGATTATGTTAAAAAGTTAATAGAGGAGGAAAGAAAATGAAAATAGTAGATGTAAAAGGAAGAGAAGTATTAGACTCACGTGGTAATCCAACAGTTGAAGTAGATGTTATTCTAGAAGATGGTACCTTAGGTAGAGCAATCGTACCAAGTGGTGCATCAACCGGTGAAAGAGAAGCCCTAGAAATGCGTGATGGGGATAGTCGCTATAATGGTAAAGGTGTTTTAAAAGCTGTTAATAATGTTAATACTGTCTTAAGAGATGCCGTTATTGGAATGGACACTAAAGACCAAAAGATGCTTGATTATAAAATGATAGAGCTAGATGGAACTAAAACTAAATCAAAATTAGGTGCCAACGCTATTCTTGGTATAAGCATGGCTGCTCTAAAAGCTAGTGCTAAAGCTGAAAATAAAGAATTATATGAATATGTTGGCAATGGTAAAACTTTACCAGTTGCCATGATGAACATAATTAATGGTGGAGCTCATGCTGATAATAACTTAGATTTCCAAGAATACATGATAATACCTAACAGAGATACTATGAAAGAAAGAGTACGCGTAGGAGCTGAAGTTTTCCATACTTTAAAAAAAGTTCTTAACGAAAAAGGCTACTCAACAGGAGTAGGAGACGAAGGAGGCTTTGCCCCTAACTTATCTTCTAATAAAGAAGGTTTTGAACTTATTATGGAAGCTATTACTAAAGCTGGATACACTCCTGGAGTAGATGTATCTATCGCCATTGATGTTGCCGCATCTGAGTTCTATAAAGATGGACTATATCATGTTGATGGTAAAGCTCTTACTACTGATGAGTTAATAAGCTTCTATCAAGAACTTGTAAATACTTATCCAATCATTTCCATAGAAGATCCTGTTGACGAAAATGACTGGGACGGTTTTAGTAAAATAACTGAACTATTAGGAGAAAAAATTCAACTTGTTGGTGACGATTTATTCGTTACCAATAAAGAATGCCTACAAATGGGAATAGACCATAAAGCTGGTAATGCCATTCTCCTAAAAGTAAATCAAATTGGTACTATTACTGAAACTTTAGAAACCATCTCTCTTGCTAAAAGTAATGGTTATAAAACAATAATTTCTCATAGAAGTGGTGAAACCGAAGATACAACTATAGCAGACTTAGCTGTTGGTCTAGATTTAGGTCAAATAAAAACAGGATCTATGTCTAGAACAGATAGAATATGTAAATACAATCAATTAATGCGTATTGAAGAATATTTAAAATAAAATTTATTAAAGTCTTACCAATTTAATAGTTGACATATTTGAAATAAAAAAGTATACTTAATTTATAAAATATGTCAGGAGGTAACAGTAAATGGAACGTAAAATAGAAACTTTTTTACAAAAGTGGCAGAAAGATATTATCAGAAAGCCCTTAATTATTTACGGTGCTAAACAAATTGGTAAGACTTTTACCGTCTTAGACTATGGTAAAAAAGAATATAAAAATGTTGTTTACTTTAATACCGAAAATAATAAACAATTAAGTGATCTTTTTTCTAAAGAAAAATCAACCGACAAACTTATAGTTAATCTATCCTTAATCGCTGGAGAAACAATTTTAAAAGAAGATACCTTAATAATATTTGATAATTTACTAGATAAAAAGATTGCTAAAGGATTAAAACTATTTGGTAGTGAACATAGTAAATATCATATTATTGCCATAACTTCTAAGAAAGAAAAGCTAAATGATTTTAAAGGTGAAGAACTACAATTTAAAAGTATGTATGAAATGGACTTTGAAGAATACCTATGGGCTCATGACGAAAAAAGTCTAGCAGAATTAATAAAAGATGCTTTTAATAAACATAAAACTTGTCCTTTTCATAAAGTTGCTCTTGATATGTTTCAAGAATACCTATCAACAGGAGGTCTACCTGAAGTAGTCCTAGCGTCCATCAATGGTAAAAGTTTTTATGAAATAGATGCTATTAAACAAAAAATAATAGATGTTTATAAAAAAGAAATAGCTCTAAATAAAATCTTAATTGATATTCCAAGAGGTATAGAAGTATTTAGTTCTTTACCAGAACAACTAAAAAAAGATAATAAAAAATTCCAATATGGCGTTATGGGTACCGGTAAAAGAGCTAAAGAATATGAAAGCACCATTAATTACTTAGTAAATAATCAATTAGTTTATCGAAGTTTCAAAATAAAAACTGTTAAATCACCTCTTAGTAGTTGCCGAGAAAAAGATAGTTTTAAATTATATTTACCTGACGATGGCTTATTATTTACTATGCTTCATTTGAATAATAAACAGCTATTAATAGATGAAAAAATAAAACAAACTTTATATGAAAATCATATCGCTAAAACTTTAGTAGAAAGTGAATATTCTCTATATTACTACCAATCTGATGGAAAAGCTGAAGTAAATTTTGTTTTACAAAATAGAATGGGTCAAATCATACCTATAGAGCTTGCTACTAAATCTATGTCTAAAGCTAAAGCTTTATCTGTTTTTATGAAAAAATTTACTGTTAAACAAGCTTATCGTGTTACTGAGAATAATTTCTCTACTAAAAAAGATGTTAGATATATCCCAATATATGCAATATTTTGCTTAAATGAAACTAAACTATAGGAGGAACAAATGCAACCATTATTACTTACAATTTTAGATGGATATGGACTAAGAGAAGAAAAACATGGTAATGCCGTAGAACTTGCTAATAACAAGATGTTTAACTATCTATGGAACAATTTTCCTCATACTACCTTACAAGCATCAGGAAGAGAAGTAGGTCTACCTATGGGTCAAATGGGAAATAGTGAAGTAGGTCATACTAATATAGGAGCTGGTCGCTTAGTCTATCAACCTCTTGAACTTATAAATAAAGCTATTAGAGAAAAAACATTTTTTACTAATGAAAAACTCTTAGAGACAATAAATCACGTTAAAAAGAATAATTCCAAACTTCATATTATGGGCCTTATCAGTGATGGAGGAGTTCATTCTCATATTAACCATTTACTTGCGCTCCTTGATATGTGTAAAGAACAAAATCTATCTTCTGTTTATTTACATTTATTTACTGATGGTAGAGATACATCTCCTACTAGTAGTTATTCCTATATCAAAAAAGTTGAAGACAAAATTAATGAACTAGGTATAGGAACCATCACAACTATTAGTGGTAGATACTATGCTATGGATAGAGATAATAATTATGACAGATTAAAAAAAGCTTATGATACTATTGTTTATGGTAGAGGAATAGAAATATCTTCTATTAAAGACTATATTAATGAAAGCTATAAGAAAAATATAACTGATGAATTCCTAGAACCAGCTATCTTAAATAAAAATGGTCTTTTAGAGGATAATGATGGTATTATTGTATTTAACTTTAGAAAAGATAGATTACGTGAAATGTTTACAGCTATTACTAATCCTGAATTTAATGATATGGAAGTAAAACGCTTTTCTAATGTTAAAACAACTACTATGTTACCTGTTGTTAAAAGTGTTATTGCTGAACATGCCTTTAATGACCAAGTACTTGTTAATAGTCTAGGAGAATATCTTGCTAAAAATAATTTATCCCAACTACGTATTGCTGAAACAGAAAAGTATGCTCATGTAACATTTTTCTTTGATGGTGGTAAAGAAGTAGATTATCCTAATGAAAAGAAAATACTAATACCATCTCCTAAAGTCGCAACATATGATTTAAAACCAGAAATGAGTGCTTACTTAGTAACAGATGCTCTCCTAAAAGAAATGGAAAACTTTGATGTAATTATCTTAAACTTTGCTAATGGTGATATGCTTGGTCATACGGGAGTATTAGAAGCTGCTATTAAAGGAGTAGAAGTAGTAGACGAATGCTTAGAAAAAATTTATAATAAAATACAACAATTAAATGGAACAATGATAATTACTGCTGATCATGGTAATTGTGAAGAAATGCTTGATAAAAATAATAATGTTTTAACATCTCATACTACTAATCTAGTTCCATTTATTGTAATTAAAAAAGGAATAAGTCTAAATAGTGGAAAACTTGGTGATATTGCCCCAACAATTTTAGATTTACTTAATATAGAAAAACCAAAAGAAATGACTGGAAACAGTTTAATAAAATAAGGAGAAAGATATGAAAGAAGAACAAATTAAAAAAGTAAGAATGTACTTAAAAGTAATTGGTTTAAGTGATGAGGAGATTAATAAGCAATTATCTAATGAACCTTTAATGGAAGCTTACCTTTCCCAAGTAAATTCTTATGAAGAAAATATGCGTCATATTATGGTCGGTGAAATGCTAAAAGACGATAATATACAAGTAAATCAAACTAGTAAAAGCAAATAATCCTTGCTTTTTCTATGAAAAAAATTATAATATATGAAAGGAGGTTTAATTATGGCTGAAGACAAGAAGTTAGGAAAGATAAGAAGTGAAGCTAATGCTTTTAAAGAATTTATCTCTCGTGGTAACGTTGTAGATATGGCTGTCGGTGTTATTGCTGGTAGTGCATTTGGTAAAATAGTAACTAGTCTAGTTAATGATATGTTAATGCCTGCTATTGGAGTATTACTAGGTGGTTTAGACTTTTCAAGCTTAAGTTTCAAAATATCTGATGCTACTATTGCTTATGGTAACTTTATCCAAGCAATTATTGATTTTCTAATTATATCTTTCTGTATCTTTACTATGGTAAGATTATTTGATAAGTTAAAGAAACATGAAGAAAAACAAGAAGAAGAAAAGAAAAGTGACGAAGTAGTTTTATTAGAAGAAATAAGAGATTTATTAAAGAATAAAAAATAAATCTTTTTTTTGACAATTAGTTCAAAATGTGATAAATTAACTACTGAGAAAATTAGGTGGTTATTATGTCTTTTAAGATAGGAAATATTGAAATTAAAAATAAAATAGTAATGGCTCCCATGGCAGGAATAAGTGATGCTAGTTACATGAAGATATGCGAAGAAATGGGCGTAGGGTTTGCTATTACTGAACTAATTAGTAGTGAAGCTATTATTAGAAATAATAAAAAGACTTTTGATATGTTAAATGGACTTGATACTTTAAATATACCAGTAGCTGTTCAACTATTTGGTTCAAATCCTGATGTAATGGCTAAAGCTGCCATGATTTTAGTTAACTCCTATAAAGTTAAATTAATTGATATAAATATGGGATGTCCTGTTCCTAAAGTAGCCCTAAGGGCAAATGCTGGTTCAGCTCTTTTAAAAGATGTAAATAAAGTCTATGATATGGTTAAAAAAGTAGTAGAAAGCGTAAATGTACCAGTTACTGTTAAAATTAGAAGTGGTTGGGATAGTAACAGTATTAATGCTGTAGAAGTAGCTAAAGCCATTGAAAAAGCTGGAGCTAGTGCTATTACTGTTCACCCTCGAACTAGAAAAGAAGGTTATAGTGGAAAAGCTGATTGGAGTATTATTAAAAAAGTAAAAGAAAATGTAAATATTCCTGTTATTGGTAATGGCGATATCAAAAAGAAAGAAGACGTAGAAAGAATGCTAAAAGAAACTAACTGTGATGCTGTTATGATAGGAAGAGCTCTTCTAGGTAATCCTTGGCTTATCAAAAATAGTATTAATTACTTAGAAGGAAAAAAAGAAGTAGAAGTATCTATTAAAGAAAGAATTGCCACTGTAAAAAAGCATTTAAACTACTTAGTAGAATTTAAAGGAGAGAAAATAGCAGCCCTAGAAATAAGAAATCATATAGCTTGGTATTTTAAAGGTATAAGTTTTTCTAATATTATTAAAAATAAAGTCTATCAAACTTCTAATATTCATGATATAATCAATATATTAAATGAATTTGAGGAGGGAAACTATGAATAACGAAGAAGAAAAGAAAAAGAAAACAACAACTAAAAAAACGACTTCTAAAAAAGGAAGTAAAACAACTACTACTAAAAAGAAAACTACTAAGAAAGAAAATGTTACCAAAAAAGACTTAGTAGAAGAAGTTAAGGAAGAAAAAGTTAAACCAGAAGAAGGAAAAGAAGAAATAAAAGAAGAAGTAATAGAGGCAAAACCAGTAAAAGAAGAAAAGAAGGATAAAAAAGCTACTTTATTACAAAGAGCTATAGCCTTTATTCTAGATATTTTTATTGTATCACTTATATCTTCTTTAATAGCTTTTCCATTTGTAGATAATGATAAAGCTGAAAAATTAAGTAATGAAACAACTGAAGTTGTTCAAAAATATGTAGATGGTGACATGAGTTTAAAAACTTATAGTACTGAAATGGCTGATATAACATATCAAATGGCTAAATCTAATGGTACTGTAACATTAGTAACCTTAGTCTGTGAAATTTTATACTTTGTTGTCTTCCAACTATATAATAATGGCCAAACTATTGGTAAAAAAGTATTAAGAATAAAAGTAGTTTCAGATAATAAAAATTTAACTATGAACCAAATGATATGTCGCTCTTTAATTGTAAACTCTATTTTACTTGAAATAATATCATTCTGCTTTATGCTATTTGCAGGTAAAACAATTTACTTTTATGGAGTAGCAATTTTTGAAATGATACAATACGTGGTATTAATCATTTCTATATGTATGATTATGGGTAGCAAAGAAGGTAAAGGAGTACATGACCGCCTAGCCCATACTAGAGTTATTAGATTATAAAGTGAGGAATATAAATGAGAGAACTTAGTGAACAAGAAGTAGTAAGAAGAGAAAAATTAAAAAATATCAAGAATGCCTACCCTGAAAGATATGAAGTTAACTACGAATTATGCGATGCATCTAAACTAGAAGATGGCGTAACTGGAGTAAAAGTAGCTGGTAGAATTATCTTAATGCGTAAGATGGGTAAAATGAGTTTTTTAACTATTGGTGATATTAAAGGTAAAATTCAAATATCTGTTAAATTAGATATGGTTGGAGAAGAAAATTATAATGACTTTAAAGCTAATTACGATTTAGGTGACTTTATCGGTGTAGAAGGAGAAGTATTTACTACTCATACTGGTGAAAAAACTATTAGAGCATCTAAAATAACTTTCCTTGGTAAAGCCCTTAGACCATTACCAGAAAAATTCCATGGTGTTTTAGATGTTGAAGCTATTTACCGTGAAAGATATCTTGACTTAATAACAAGCGATGAAGCTAAAACTAAATTTTTACTTAGAAGTAAATTTATAAGAGAACTTAGAAATTACTTAGACGAAGCTGGTTATATTGAAATAGAAACACCTATTCTAAATAATAAAGCAAGTGGCGCAACTGCGAAACCTTTTGTTACCCATCATAATGCTCTAGATATTGATATGTATCTAAGAATTGCTCCTGAAACATATCTAAAAAGAGCTATAGTAGGTGGTTTTACTAAAGTATTTGAAATAGCTCGTTGTTTTAGAAATGAAGGAATTGATGCTCAACACTTACAAGACTTTACTATGATAGAAGGTTACTGTGCTTATTATAACTACAAAGATAATATGAAATTTCTAAGAGAAATGCTTCAAAGTATAATAGAAAAATTATTTGGAACTTTAGTTATAAACATTATGGATAAAGAAATAGACTTAAGTGGAGAATGGGAAGTAGTTAGTTTTAGAGACTTAATCCTAAGATATAGTAATATTGATATAAATGAATATGATACTAAAGAAAAATTACTAGCTAAGATTAAGGATGATAAAATAGATATTGATAGTGAAGTACCACTTGAAGATTTAGGTTATGGTAACTTAGTTGACCAGTTATATAAGAAAGTAGCTAGAAGTAATATTATAAAGCCTACCTTCTTAACTGAACATCCAATTAGTTTAAGTCCTTTAGCAAGAGCCAATGACGAAAATAAAGAAATAACTGATCGTTTCCAATTAATTATAAATGGTGCTGAAATTATAAATGCTTATTCTGAATTAGTTGATCCAGAAGAACAAATGAGACGTCTAGAAGAACAAGCTAACTTAAAAGCTAATGGTGACGAAGAAGCTATGCCAATGGATAATGACTATATCATGGCTATGGAATGTGGTATGCCACCAATTAGTGGTTGGGGTATGGGAATTGATAGAATTATTCAATTACTTACTAATTCGCAAAATATAAAAGATGTTGTATTATTCCCATTAATGCGACCAAATGATAAATAAAAGTACTTCATGTTAAGTGCTTTTTACTTGAAAAAAATTATAAAAAATTACCTAAATACTTGCAAGTTAATTTTTAAAAAGCTATAATTATAGTGGGAGGTTAATTATGAAGAAACATAATGCAATGAAAGCCGTTCTAATAACTATATTGTTATTCTTGTTACTTACTTGGATTTTTCCAGCTGCTACATTCCAAAGTGAATATCAAGAAGTAGGACGCATTCAAATGGGACTATCTGATTTGTTCAATTATCCACTAACATCACTATCAGTTTTTGGATATATTGCTTTATTCATAGTTCTAGTCGGAGGTTTTTATGGAATTTTATACAAAATTCCTGCATATCGTAGCTTCTTAGATAAGTTAGTTGCTAAATTTTCTGGTAAAGAAAAGATAGTTTTAGCAGTTATTATGATTATATTTGCTGTTCTAACTTCAATTTGTGGCTTACAACTTGGTCTAGCTATCTTTATACCATTTGTAGTAGCACTAATCTTATTAATGGGTTATGATAAGATTGTTGCCGCACTAACAGTAGTTGGTTCTATTGGTGTTGGTCTTGCTGGTACAACTTATGCTTATAGTACCATCGCACCTTTAATTTCATACTTAGGTTTAGACCTAGATTATGAAATTGGTATAAGATTTATAATCTTAGCCGTAGGTCTAATTCTTCTAATGGTTAATGTATTTATGTACATTAAGAAAGATGGAAGTAAGAAAGGTAATAAGTTGGAAAAGAAAGTTAAGAAAGTAGAAGAAGTAGTAAAAGAGGAAGTTATTGAAACTCCTAAAACAGAAAAGAAATCAGGAGCTTCTAAAGCAGCTAAAACTTCACCTAAAAAGAAAACTACTAAGAAGAAAACTTCTAAAAACAATAATAAGGCAGCATTAAAAGACAATGATATTATCGTTGTTAAAGAGTCTGTTGTTGAAGACGAAGAGGAAGAATTCGTTCCTACTATGGTAGATAGTAAACATAAGATTTGGCCATTTGTTGTTGGATTTAGTTTATTATTTATCCTACTAGTAATAGCATTTATTCCATGGGGAGAAAATGGATTTGGTCTTAAGTTCTTTACTAAATTAGCTGAAGATACTCAAGAATTTGAATTATTTGGTTTCCCAATATTTGCTAAGTTATTCGGAACATTCGATGGTTACAGTACATGGACTATTAGAGCCTTTGGTGAATGGAGCATTACTGATATGTTCTTACCATTAGCATTATTAATATTAATTTATGCTTTAATTTATAAAGTTAAAATTAATGATATACTTGATGGATTTGCTAATGGTGTTAAAAAAGCTTTAGCACCTGCTGGTATCGTAATACTTGTATATACTGTATTAGTATTATGCTACTACCATCAATTCCAATTAGTTCTTTATAAGACTATATTAGGTTTCTCAAAAGGATTTAACATAGCTACAACTTCATTAGTTGCTATACTTACAAGCTTATTCAATGTTGATCCTAACTATGTATTCCCAAGTGCAATACCTTATTATATGTCAGTAGTAACTAATAGCGATCACTATAGTACAGTTGCTGTTATGTTCCAGTCATTACATGGTTTAACTTCTTTAGTAGCGCCTACAAGCTTAACTCTTATGGCTGTACTTGCTTACTTAAAGATTAGTTATAAAGACTGGTTAAAGAATGCTTGGAAATTTATCCTTAGTTTCTTAGCAGTATTATTAATATTATTCATAATATTAGCTGTTATATAAGAAATATAAAGAGCCTCATAGAGGTTTCTTTTTTTCGAAAAAAATATATACTTTTTCCCCATTTTTTGATAAAATTTTAGATAGGGTGAGACAAAATGAATTATAAGAAACTATCATACATATTATTAGCAATTAGTTTTGTTATGATTATTGGCGGAGGAGTATCTTCATTTCTAATCGGATTAAGAGCTGATCAAGAACTTACTAATAAAAGAATGCTTGTTGTTAATGACCAATTTGAAGAATTCAGTACCAATACTTCTTTGTTTGAAAATGCTAGAGATACTTTATATGTAGAAGTTTTAAGTAATTTATTTTTTGATACTATGCAACAAAATGATCAAACAGTAAAGACCCGTCTTTCTAATTTTGAAAATATGGTTGATGAAATAACTAAACAAGCTAAAGAATTAGATAAATTATGTGACAATGTGTATTATCCAGACAGTTCAGTAAATAATAAATGTAACAACTACAAAGTAATTTATGAACAAGTAGTTAATTACTTTTTAAGTGATATAGCTGTTTATAATGAAAATATTAAAAAATTTAATGATTATCAAAAATCATTAAATTCAAATATTACTCTAAAAGAGTATTCTACAAATAAAAAATATATTGATTATAACAATGATAAAGAATTTGCTGGTAAAGAGGAGTAAAATGAAGAAAAGAAGTAGAAAAAAATGGTCTTTAAAAAGAAAGATTATTACTATTTGTTCACTAATAGTAATATTTTTTGCTTCTACTTTTTTATTTCTTTTTTATGGACCATGGGATGGTTTTAGAAACTTTTGGATTACTAGTGCCATGACAACTTTATCACACCAATATCTAGCTACTTGGTTTTATGACGATGCAACTATTCAAAAAGTACTTGCCAACAATAGTATTTTAGAAGTAAATGAAGTTAGTGACCCTAATATGATTAAATTCCGTAAATATACAACTACTATATATCGTAATGAATATGAAAAAGAAATACTAACTCATGAAGATAATGCTTTATATAAAGTTATTGATATTAAAGGAAGTACTTATCAAGGTTTTCTAGTTGCCGTATATGACCCATCTAAAATTAAAATTGCCACTACAGCATATCTTAATAAAAGAGGAGAAAGTATTTTAACTGTTGCTAAAAGAGAAGAAGCTGTTATTGCCATGAATGCCGGAGGTTTTTATGACCCAGATTGGAACTCTAATGGAGCTATTCCTCATGGAACAGTTATTAAAGATGGTAAAGTAATAAGTGACTTTAAAGATGCTGGTATGGGTGGAGGTTTTATAGGCTTTACTAATGATAATAAATTAGTCCTAGGACATATGAGTAAAAATGAAGCTTTAAATATTGGTTATAGAGACGCTATAGAATTTGGACCATACTTAATAGTAAACGGTAAAAGATCATTTATTAAAGGAAATGGTGGTTGGGGTATCGCTCCACGTTCGGCTATTGGTCAAAGACAAGATGGTATAGTTCTTCTTTTAGTTATTAATGGTCGTCTTGCGACTAGTTTAGGTGCCAATATGATAGACCTAACCGATATCATGGAAAGATATGGTGCCTATAATGCCGCTAACTTAGATGGTGGTTCTTCATCAGAACTAGTTATTAATGGAGAAATTGTTAATACCCCTGTTGCTGGAGGTAAAGATGGCTTACGTGATATGTCCACATTTTGGATAGTAAAGAAGTGATAAAATGGAACTATACTGTCGTAAAGTCAGTCTCTTTGACCAAAAGATAGTTGACGATTTTGCTTTAGAATTTAAAAATAATAATGAAAATTCTATACCAGGAGACTGTTCATTAATCTTAAATAAAAGTTATCTTAAAATAAATAATTTCTATAAATGGTATAAAAAAATCTGTCATCTAGAAAAGAAAAAAGCTAAAGTACCATGTAGTTGCTACCTAGTTTTTAGAAAAGAAGACGACTATTTAATTGGTATTTTTGATTTAAGACATTCTCTAAATTTTAAACATGGTAATATCTACGGTCATGTAGGAGTATCAATTAGACCAAGTCAAAGAGAAAAAGGCTATTATAAACATATTCTTCATTTAATTATAGAAAAAGCTAAAGAAATTTCAATAAACCCTCTTGTTATTTCTACTGAATATGATAATATAGTATCTTATAAAGGAATTGAAAACATCTTTGGTAAGTATAAAGATATGGTTTTAGTAGATAATACTTACTATTATGTCTTTCAAAAAAACCTAAAGTAAGGAGGTTATCTATTTGATATTAGATTTAGTTAGTGCATGTGGAAATAAAGGATTAGCTAATTTAATAGGTATCGCTAAAACTGCTTTAACTATAATTCAAGTAGCGGGACCTATTCTTGCTATGATTGGTCTTGTTTCTATTCTTATTAAATTAATGAGTAATCCTGAAAATAAAAAATTAAAAAATTCAGTAAAAAATTGGCTTATTGCTTTCCTAATGCTATTCTTTATCCCAACAATTGTAAATGTCGTAATGGGCTTACTAGACGATACCTATACTATAACTGCTTGTTGGAATTACGCTGAAAATTCAAAAGTAACAGGAGAAGCCACTTATATTCCCCCAACTGACGAGCATAAGCAAAGTATTCTTGGTGATCCTGGAAATTATGACGAAGGAGACGAAAGAGAACAAGGCTCTGAAGGAGCATCAAGCCCTACCACTCAAAATACTTCAATTAGTAAATATATTTTCATAGGTGACTCACGAACTGTTGGTATGCATGCAGCCGTTAATACTAATGATGTATGGAGCGCTAAAAGTGGCCAAGGACTAACCTGGATGAAACAAACAGGAGTACCTCAAGTAGAAAGTTCTATTTCAAGTGGAGCTGCTGTAATAATACTAATGGGCGTTAATGATTTATACAAATTAGATAGTTATATATCATATATAAATGGTAAAGCCCCTGACTGGACAAATAAAGGAGCTCATGTCTACTTTGTTTCTGTTCTACCAACTGATGGTAAATACAATAAAATGAATAGTGAAATTAACTCATTTAATAAAAAAATGAAATCAAATCTAAGTAGTTCAGTTACTTATATTGATACAAGTAGTTATCTAAAATCAAATGGTTTTAAAACTACCGATGGTCTTCACTATGATAATGCTACTTATAAAAAAATATATAATCATATAAAAAATAGTATATAAAAACATGAAAAACTAACGGATTTCATGTTTTTACTTTATTATTGATTTGGGATAAGCTGTTCTCTCATCAGTCCTATATAGTAAATAATCTATACTTGTATTGTAGTAATCAGCTAATTTCTTTAAAAGTTCTGTTGGAATATCTCTATCTTCTTTTTCATATTTAGAATAACAAGTCTGTGTTACATTAATTATCTTAGCTAAATCTTTTTGTAATAAATCATTATCTTCTCTTATTTCTCTTAATCTATTCATGATTTCCTCCCCATATAATTTTATAATATTCCATTTTGTACTATTGACACATAAGCCATTTTGTCTTATAATTTTATTATATAATCCATATTGGATTATAAGGAACGAGGTAAGATAATGAAGAGGATTAAAAAATATATAGTAATAAGTATAATAATAGGAGTATTTTTATTTCTAACTTTTTCTTTCTGTCTGGCAGAAACTTTAATACAAAGTAAAAATGTATCTTATACCGATACTAAAAATTTAGCAGCCGACAATGTCCAAGATGCCATAGATGGAACTTGTGATAAAATGAATAGTAAGTTAACCCAAGTAGATAATAAACTGCTGGAAGTAGATAAGAAAATTCTTGATATAGAAGATAAAATGTATACAGCTAAAAAAATAAGTGAAACTAATAGTGTAACTACCGCTACTGAATGGTTTTATACAGGGATATCTATTACATTCCCAGCTAATTCTTACTGTGCCATAAGTATGGGTAACGGTTGGGCAAATAATAAGCCAGTTGGTTTAAGACTTACCGCCACTAAAGAAAGTTCAAGTACTGGTGTTCCCGCTCATGGTTTTGTTTATGGTGATGGAAATATTTATCTTACACATAGTGATTATTTTGAAACAGAAACTACATATTATGTATGGGTTAAGTATGAAACAACCGGTTTGCATGATGTGATTAGCTATTCAGGTTTCTGCGCTACTAAATATAAACAATAAACTTTTTTCCACAAAAACTGTGGATTTTTTCTTTTTTATAAATGAAACTACTAAATTTTATCAAATAATATATTAGGAGGTGATATTATCAATAATCGACTTTTACTCTTTTGGAAAGTTGGAAGAAATGTTACTTTAAAACAAAAAAATAGCGAAAACGCTATCTCTAAGTATTCCGACTTATGCTCATATCACTATGGAATGAGCCAAACTTTTTCGAGAGAAAATATTCGCTGCATGAAAAGGTTTTATGAATGTTTCCCTATCTATGTACCAGAACTTAATAAACTAAAATGGGAACATTACCTAGAATTATTAAAAATAAATAGTTTAAAAGAAAGATATTTCTATTTAAAAACAGCTATTTTCTGTAAAAGCAGTGTTATACAACTAAAAGACATTATAAATAAAAATATCTATAATGTCATTTAAATAAAAAGCAGCTTATTGATTTAAAGCCACTTCTTTTTCCTTTTTTATATCTAAAATGATAGGTAAAATGATAGGCTTTCTTCCTGTTAAATTACTAATAAAAGGATATAGTCCTTCCGTAACATCAGTCTTTAAACTAGCAAAAGTACTCTTTGGATCTAGTAAAGCATTTCTTATAATAAATTCTGCTTTATTTTCTATTTTATGTATTAAGTCCTCATTTTCATTAACAAGAATAAATCCCCTTGTAGTAATATTTGGCCTTATAAGCAGTTCTCTTTTTTTCATATTAACATTTATTATTACTACTAAAATACCATCATTAGCCATTATCTTTCTATCTTTAATAACAGCACTACCTATTTCACCAATTCTATTGCCATCTACATAAACATCATTACCTGAATAACTTGGCCCTCTAGTTATAACATGATTTTTCATAATTAGAGTATCACCATTTTTTAAGATAAAAGTATTTTCCTTAGGAATACCACAGTTAATACCAATGTCAGCTTGTTTTTTTAGCATTCTGTAGTCTCCATGGAAAGGCATTAAATACTTAGGTTTAATTAACCTTATCATTAATTTTACTTCCTCTTCATTAGCGTGTCCTGATGTATGTAAATCAGCTAAGTAACTATTAGTATATACTTTTACACCTTTTAGATATAACTTATTAATTGTTTTAGAAATACTTAAAGCATTACCAGGAATAGCACTAGAAGAAAATATGACAACATCATCCGGTCTTAGCTTAATCTGTTTATGAGTACCATCAGAAATTCTTGATAAAGCCGCTAAAGGCTCACCTTGACTACCTGTACAAAGAATAGTAACCTCATTAGGCTTTAAATTATTAGCTTCTTCTGGTGTAATTAATAATTCCTTATGGTCAATATAACCACCATTTAAAGAAATATTAATATTATTTTCCATACTTCTTCCAAAAATACAAATTTTCCTATTATGCTTGTAGCACGTTTCAAAGATATGTTTAACCCTATAAATATTTGAAGCAAAAGTTGCGATAATTATTCTCGAATTTTTGCACTTATCAAACATTTCACTCAATGTCTCGTCAACAACAGACTCACTATTAGAAAATCCTTCATTTAAAGCATTAGTGGAGTCACCAATCAAAAGGTCAACACCTTGCTCTCCTAGTGAGGCCATCTTGTATAAGTCAGCCATTGGTCCAATCGGTGTTAAATCAAACTTATAATCTCCCGTTGTAACAATCGTACCATCAGGTGTCTTAATACTTATACCATGTGAATCTGGTATAGAGTGGGTTGTTCTAAAAAATTCAACCTCAATATCTTTGAACTTTAGTTTAGTTTTATCGGTATAAACAAATAAATTATTATAGCGAATATTTTTATCCTGTAATTTAACCGCAATTAACTCTTTCGCATGATTTGGAGCATATATCGCAGGTA
The DNA here is from genome assembly GCA_947626595.1 of uncultured Bacilli bacterium. Taxonomy (GTDB): domain Bacteria; phylum Bacillota_I; class Bacilli_A; order RF39; family UBA660; genus CANRGD01. The sequence goes on from CANQST010000003.1 coordinate 58,171, forward strand.
TATTAATACTTTGTAGTAAAAAAGGAATACTACCAATATGATCCTCATGTCCATGAGTAATTAAAAGAGCTTTAATCTTATCTTCATTTTCTTTAAGAAACGTAAAATCAGGTAAAACGTAGTCTACACCTAAAAGTTCACTTTCAGGGAAACTAACACCGGCATCAATAATAACAATTGCGTCTTTATGCATTACACAATACATATTTTTTCCGACTTCTCCTAAACCTCCTAAAACAACAATTTGTGTTTCGTTGGTTTCATTAGTATTCATATAAACTCCTTTCTTTTTACTTGTAAAGAACTGACTTAAAAATTATACTACATTTTTTTAATTTTGTCTAGATTGACTAATAATCATTGTTATGGTATGATAACTTCATTCTTATGGGGTGTTTAGATATGGTTAAATATAATGAAGATATTTCTAAAAATACTTTAGAAGTTTTATATAAAGCTTCAAGTATCTATGATATTTTAAAAGAACATGATGTTAAAGTAGGAATAAGTACCACTAGTCATAGTAGTATAATAAGTGATTTAATTAATAATTATGATAAGAAAAGTCTAAGTATCTTATTATCTTTTTTCTTTGTAAATTGTACTACTAAGAAAATGTTTGATGACTACAATATTACTTTAGATAATTTCCTAGACTTAATATATAATGAAAATAATGAAAAATTATTTACTGAAGAAGAATTAAAAAGATTAGTTTTCCATAACAAAAAAGAAAATATTAATAATGATATAGAAGTAATGACTAAAAGAATTTTAAATGACTTTGGTTACTTATCAACACCAGGATTATTAGTCTTATTATATGATACTAGTTATAGTGCATCACGTCTAATTAATACTTTCTTACCATGTGTTTTAGAATATTCTTCTCCTTTTATTGATAGCAAAGCCTTTTATGAAATATTATCAAGAACTGCCATGGAAATAGAAGAAGAAAAATCTAAAGATAGCTCTTTTATAAGTAAGAAAGTATCTAAATTAAAAGAAAAAAACTCTAATAGTATCTTTTCTCTTCTAAATATTATTCCTAAAAAAGAACAAGAAAATATTATTAAAAAATATGGTACCTATCTAACTGATATTTCTTATCAAAGTAATCCCGCTGTAGGAAGAAAAAAAGAATTAGAAAAAGCTAAAGTAACTCTACTTACCGAAGATAAATCTTTAATACTAGTTGGACCAGGAGGAGTAGGCAAGACAGCTATTGTAGAAGGACTTGCTTATGATATAGAAAAAGGTAATGTTCCAGATAGTCTTAAAAATAAAAAAATCTTATCTATTAATACAGCTAGTTTAGTTAGTGGTTGTAAATACGTAGGTAGTTTTGAAGAAGTAGTAAAAAACTTATTTCAAGAAATTGAAAAAGAAGAAAATATCATTTTATTTATTGACGAACTACATACTGTCTTCGGACTAGGAGCTGGTTCTAACTCTACTTTAGATTTTGCTAATATTTTAAAGCCCTATCTAGGTCGTGGAAAAATTAAAATGATAGGGGCAACTACTTCTTCAGAATATGACCGTATTATCGCAACAGACTCAGCCTTTAAAAGAAGATTTGAAAGATTAGATATTAAAGAACCAACTAATGATACTTTACTAGAAATAGCAGAAGAAATAATTAAGAAATTAGAAGAAGTATATAAAATAAAATTTTTAAATAATTATGAAGAAAAGATTTTTATCTTAAAAGAAATAATAAAGACAACTGACCAAGCCAAAAGAATTTATGACGATAAAAGTAGTAATCCTGATTTAGTTATTACTATAATTGAAAAAGCTTTTGCTTATGCTAAGTATAATGACAATACCTATGTAACTAAGGAAGATATATCTTGTGCCATAATGGATTGTGATAGAATATATGAAAGTGTAAGAGAAAGTACTAAAGATTTAATAAGAAAAAAGTATAATGAGAAAAAACATGTTAAAGTAATAAACTTTCCACAGAAAGACTAAACTATTTGAAAGAGTTGTGACTAAACTATTTGAAAGAGTTTAGTTTTTTTGATATACTAATAATGGTGATGACAGTGGGACTATTTAGTAAAATAAAAGACATGTTCAAAAAAGACGATAAAGAAGAAATTAAAGAAGAACAAAGTATAATAGAAGAACCTATAAAAATAAATGAAGAACAACCTAAAAAAGATGTAAAACGTTATGAAAAAGGATTAACTAAATCTAGAGAAGGTTTTGTATCTAAACTAGTTAGCTTAACTAATCGTTATAGTAAAGTAAATGAAGAATTCTTTGACGAGCTAGAAGAAATACTAATCATGGCTGATATTGGTGTTAATACTGTAATGAGTTTTATCGATAGATTAAAAGATAGAGTAAAAAAAGAAAATATAACAGACCCAACTCTTTTAAGAGAAATAATAGTTGACGAATTATTTATTATCTATGTAAATGACGAAGTTTTAAGTAGTAAAATTAATTATAATGAAAATGGCCCTACCGTTATTCTTTTTGTAGGAGTTAATGGTGTAGGTAAAACAACAACTATTGGTAAACTTGCATCTAAAATAAAAAAAGAAGGGAAAAAAGTGTTATTAATAGGCGCTGATACCTTTAGAGCTGGAGCCTATCTTCAATTAAAAGAATGGGCTGAAAGAGTAGATGTTTCCTTTTATGGTAAAGAAGAAGGAACAGACCCCGCAAGTGTTGTCTATGATGGACTATCTAAAGCTAAAAATGAAAACTATGATGTTGTCTTAATAGATACCGCTGGAAGATTACAAAATAAAGTTAATCTAATGAAAGAACTAGAAAAAATTAATAAAGTAATAGATACTTTTATTGATGGAGGAGCTAGTGAAACATTACTAATAGTTGATGCTACAACAGGTCAAAATGGAATTAGCCAAGCCAAAGCCTTCAAAGAAATAACTAATATTACAGGAATAGTCTTAACTAAATTAGATGGAACAGCTAAAGGAGGTATCGTTCTAGCAATCAAAGAAGAAGTTGGTCTCCCAGTAAAATATATAGGACTAGGAGAAACTGTAGACGACTTAGCTGTTTTTGATATAGAAAAATATATCTATGGACTATTTAAGGATATGATGTAAATGAAAAAGTTTAGTTTATATTTACAATTTGTCTTATTACTAGTAGTATGTACTTTATTAATAATGTTTCTCTTTGTAAGTAAAAAATACTTTAATATTCTAGAATTATTCTTAGGTATAGGACTAATTACTATGGCTTATAATACTGAAAAATATTATCATAATAAAAAACGTAGTATAGCCTACTTAATATTTGGTGTTTTCCTTCTAGTAATGGATTTATTAATGATTATTGGAGATTGATATGGAAGAGTTATTATATTATAATGAGTTATATGATTTATATAAAAACTTATTAACTGATAAACAAAGAAAATATTTTGAAGATTATTACTTTAATAATCTAAGTTATAGTGAAATGGCTTTAAACTTTAAAGTAAGTAGAAATGCTGTTTGTAAACAACTTCATAGTACTTTAGAAAAATTAAAAGAATATGAAGAAAAATTAAAATTACTAGAAAAAAGAGATAAAATACTATTAATAAAAGATAAAATAAAAGATAAAGATATATCTAGAGAACTAGAAAATATTTTTTAAGGAGAGCTTATGAATAATAAAATATTAATTCTTTTAATCACAACTATAGGAATAGCTTTAATTGTATTTGGATGGTTTGCTATTAGTGATAATTTAGCTAATAGTGGAAGTGATACTGTAGAAGAAACAGAAGAAAATAAAGAAGATAAAGAAAATATTACTTCTCCTACAGGAGAAGAATATGGTAGAGAAGAGATAAAAGAATATAAGTTTACTGACTTAGAAAGTGTAATTAATAACTTTTTAAAAAATGATAATACTTTTCCTTATATAGAAGAATGTAAATTTATTTCTGAAAATAATACTACATCAACATTTACTAAACTTGATAACAGTTCTATCGAAAAAGTAATTAATAAATTAAAAAGTGCTAAGACCTATGAAAAAAATATTTTAGGAACATATAACTGTCCAGAAATTCACTTTTTTATTGGTAAAGTAGAAAATAATGTCAAAATAAATGAAGATTTTAGTCTAAATTGTGGCTCTACTGATATGGTTGTTAGATATGGTGATACAGGCTTTGCTTTTAATTTTGAAGTTAATGACGAAGAAGAACTTACTAATTTTTTTAAAACGTTAAAGTAAAAGTATTGTCAAAAAAAAGAAAAAAAGGTATAATTTTTACTATAGTAGGATAAGAGGGGATATTATGTTTGATAAGATAATTTATATTAGTGATCACTCAGCAAATATTAAATTAAAAGATAATGCTGAAGTTACAATGAACCTAATGAATATGCATTTGGTATTTGAAGATGATGTAAAAAAAGTCTTAGGAGAAGTAGACGACTTAGACAAAGATATTGTTAAAGCTAGGTTTCTAGGAGAAATAGTTAATGGTAAATTAATTGGTGGTACAATTAGAAAACCCTCTTTAGATGCCAAGATAAGAGTTATTACTCAAGAAGAAATACCTATGATTACTGGAAGTGATACTAATGGCTTTATGAAATTAGGTGTTAGTCCTTTCTATAATGATTTTCCTGTTTACTTAGATGTTAATAATTTCTTTAGTAATCACTTTGCTATATTTGGTAACTCTGGTAGTGGTAAAAGTTGTGGTATATCAAGACTTTTTCAAAATATGTTTAGTGATGCTAGACTTAATCCATATAAAGCTAATATCTTATTATTTGACTCATCAGGTGAGTATTACAATGCCTTTAGAAATTTAAATGAACTAAATAGTAATTATCATTATCGTTTTATTTCAACTAATGAAGTAGATGGTATTGGAGAAAAATTACGTTTACCTATATATTTGCTTAATGCCACTGATTTAGCTTTACTATTACAAGCAACTAATCACTCTCAATTACCAATTATTGAAAGAATGTTAAAACTTGCTTTAGTATTTTCTCAAGAAGATATGGATGCTAACGCATATAAAAATCATTTGATTGCTAAAGCTATAATGACTATTCTTTATACTAATGAAACAGCACCTAATAAAAGAAATGAAGTATTTTCTATTCTTGCTAGCTGTTCAACACCAGAATTTAACCTAGAAGCTGTAGTTCAAGGAATTGGTTATGAAAGAAAATTTAGAGAATGTTTCCTAATAGATAATTCTGGTAATTTCTCTGAAAGTGTTTTATTAACAGAATATGTATCTTCATTTATAAAAGAAGAGTTTGATAATTATGAACCACATGGTGGAGTATATTACAATCTTGATACCTTAGAAAAAGCCCTAAACTTTACTTTAATTAGTGAAGGTTGGCTAAGAAATGCTAATACCTATGGTGATGCTGTTACAATTAGAGTTAGATTACACTCTCTTATCGTTGGCGATAATGCTAAGTTCTTTGATGTTCCTGAATATGTATCACTTGAAAGTTATTTATCGTCTCTTTTGATTAATAATGGTGATAAATATCAAATAGTTAACTTTAACTTAGACGATATTGATGACGACTTTGCTAAAGTTATTACTAAAATTTATTCAAGACTTGTCTTTGAATTTGCTAAAGCTTTAAAGAATAGAGCTAGTATTCCTTTCCATATCGTTGTTGAAGAAGCTCATAGATATATCCAAAATGATACTGATAGATTTTTAATTGGATATAATATATTTGAAAGAATTGCTAAAGAGGGACGTAAATATGGAGTTATTCTAGGACTTATTTCTCAAAGACCAGTTGAATTATCTGATACCGTTATTTCTCAATGTTCTAATTTCTTAATATTTAAAATGAACCATCCAGTTGATGTTGAATATATTAGAAAAATGGTACCTAATATAAGTGACGAAATTGTTGAGAAGCAAAAAACCTTACAGTCTGGTACTTGTCTAGGATTTGGTATGGCTTTTAGAATTCCTTTGATTGTTAAAATGGAAATGCCTAATCCATCCCCATTAAGTAGTAACTGTGATGTTGTTAATATATGGAATGGTGAGGGATATGTTCAAAGTGTTAACGCTGTTGTACCAGTTGATGCTCCAGCACCTACTGCTAATGTACCTATGCCAACAGAACCTGTCCAAGAACAACCATCAATTGTATCAACTATTAAAACAGAAACACCTCTTAGTAATGTTGATTTAGGAATAGAAAATAATACTGAAGGGACTACTTCGGCACCTGAAACTTCAGAAACTGCTCCTGTTCAAATTCCAAGTGCAATTCCAACAGTAAGTACTGCAGTAAATGAAGAACGAGAGCCAAGTACTATAACTTTAGAAGTAAATGGAGTAAAAACTGAAGTCCCTCCAACTCCTGAAGTTAATCAAGAAGTAAATACAGTTAGTCCTAATCAAGTACCAGTAGCAAGTGAAGCACCTGCTGCAAATAATGAACCATCACCAACTATCGACTTGACACTTGATGATGACGACGATGACCTAGGACCTGATTTTTCTTAAGTAGTGGTTTGCACTACTTTTTTCTTTTTGGTATAATGTTATTGGTGATGAGTAAATGTTTGAAAGTTTAGGCGATAGATTACAAAACGCTTTGCACAAGATTAAAGGTTATGGTAAGATTACTGAAGAAAATATTTCCGATATGATGCGTGAAATTAGACTTGCTTTACTAGAAGCTGATGTTAACTATCAAGTAGTAAAAGAATTTACCAATAATGTTAAAGAAAAAGCTTTAGGAGAAGAAGTAGCGACTAGTATTAATCCAGGAGATTTATTTGTAAAAATAGTAAAAGACGAACTAACTGATTTACTTGGTGGAGAAAGTGCTGAGTTAAATATAAAAGGTAATCCAGCTATTTTGATGTTAGTAGGTCTCCAAGGTTCAGGTAAAACAACTACTATAGGAAAATTAGCTAATTTCTTAAGAAAAAAACATAGTAAAAAACCTCTATTAGTAGCTTGTGATGTCTATAGACCAGCTGCTATTGACCAATTAAAACAATTAGGTAAGCAACTAAATATTGAAGTTTATGAAGAAGGAAAGAAAAATCCTGTTGATATTGCGAAAAATGCTATTAGTTATGCTAAAGATAATAACTATGATTATGTTTTAATAGATACTGCTGGACGTCTTCATATTGACGAAGAGTTAATGGAAGAACTTGATAATATTAAAAATGAAGTCAATCCCGAAGAAATTCTATTAGTAATAGATGCTATGATGGGACAAGATGCTATCAATGTTATTACTGGTTTTAATGACAAACTACCTTTAACAGGAGTTATCCTAACTAAATTAGATGGTGATACTAGAGGTGGTGTTGCCTTATCAGTTAGACATTTAACTAATGTACCAATTAAATTTATCGGTGTATCAGAAAAACTAGATGGTCTAGATACCTTTGATCCAGAAAGAATGGCTGGTAGAATTCTAGGTATGGGAGATATAGTTTCCTTAGTTGAAAAAGCAACAGAAGCTATAGACGAAAAAGAAGCAGAAAAAACTGCTAAAAGAATGCAACAAGGCAAATTTGATTTAGAAGATTTCTTATCAACATTAAAACAAATGAAAAAACTAGGTCCCTTAGAAAATTTAATTAAAATGTTACCTGGTGCTAAGAAAATGGGATTAAATAATATTAAGATAGATCCAAAGCAAATGGCTCATATTGAAGCTATCGTCTTATCAATGACCCCAAGTGAAAGAAGAAATCCTGATATAATAAAAGCTAGTAGAAAAACACGTATTGCTAGTGGTAGTGGTAGAAGTGTTCAAGAAGTAAACCGCCTATTACAGCAATTTGATCAAATGAAAAAAATGATGAAACAAGTAACAAATGGTAATATGAAATTACCTTTTTAGGAGGAGTATTAATGAATATTATTGATGCAAAAGGCTTATATAGTAATAGTAATAATTTAGAAAAAATAGAAGAAGTTTGTAAATTTTATGAAAAAGTTGGTAATAATCCTCAAGGAGCTTATCTAGGAAGTACTGTTAGTGATATTTCTTTTGATAAAGGGCATATTGAGTTTGAAACAATCCATGTAGCATCTAATCTAGAAACTAATTCCACAGGAGTTTTACTTGATAATGGAGTTTTAATTAAACAAACTCAAAAAAATGCCAAAGACGAGTACTTTCAAATATTTTCTTGGAATAAAGACTACAGTAAATATACTTATATTTTATTTGATAGTGCTATTGCTATGGAAGTATCTTTTAATAAGATAGCGGATGCTAATATTAACTTGTGTGATGGAACTCTTATTGATAAATTAGCTAGTTTAAGAATACCAACTGATGCCATATTACAAGTAAAAGAAGATGTTGAAGATAACTCAAATAAGAAAAATGTTGAAGATAACACAAATAAAAAGGTTATTGAAGAATTAACTTTAGAAGAAGATAATTCCTTAAGTGAATTAGCTCATAAAGTTATTTAATTATAGGCTTTCCTAGTGTCTTAAATAAGAAATAAACATAGTATAAATTAGAGGAGGTATTTATACTATGTTTAATAATATGACTAACTTTGAAAGTTCTGTTACTGGAAATAATAATATCGTTGATAATGATATGAACGTTGATGTTAATATGAATATGAATTATAACGGTAATATGAATACACCAATTAACGAAGGAATTCAACAAAGATGTGTTCATAGAACTATCGTCCATGAAGTTCCCCATGTTTGTCCAATTCATACTAAAATAATTAACCACCATGTTTATAAACATACTTATAGACCTGAATATACTTGTTCTGAAGAAAATACTGTAAGTAATGTTCAATGTGGCTCTTGTTGTCAATTTAAATAAAAAAATAAGATACTTGCTTTAACGTAAGTATTTTATTTTCGTACTGTTAAGTACCAGTAAATCTAATGTAAATTTATTTGTCTAATATTGTCAAATGTATTGAATAATTGACATATATCGTTTATCCTTATAATAGGGAGTGTGATAAAAGTGATTTACCCATCTATTGATAAGCTACTCAATATAGTTAACTCTAAATATGAGTTGGTTCATATTTCCGCAAGAAGGAGTAAAGAAATTTCTAGAGGGGGATTTTTACAAATGCCTGAGACCGAATACAAAAGCAAAAAGAATATAGGAAGAGCTCTTGAAGAAATTGCGGAGGGTTACATTGAGGTAAAAAGAGGAGAATAGCCTCTTTTTATTTTTGTATATAACTTTTATTTATCTTAATAAAGTTAATAATCTTATTTAATTCTTTATCAGTTAATTCTTCTTCTTTATTCATATAACCATTTTTTACTAATAATTTCTTTAGTACTTCTTTTTCTTTTAAATTATCTTCAATAACTTTAAGCTTTTTTTCATTACCCAATAAGTAATCAATAGATACTTGAAAAAAATTAGCTATCTTAATTAACATTTCATAATCCGGTGTAGTTCTATTTATTTCCCAACCACTTATAGTTTGCATTGTAACACCTAACTCAGCTGCTAACTCTTTTTGATACATATTCTTCTTTTCTCTTAGTTCTTTTAATCTATTTCCAAACATAATAGACCACCATCCTTTTACTCGCTATATTACAACAATTTAATAAATGCAACAATTCATTATAAATAAATTACATTTTTTTATTTACTAACTCTACAATATGTTGTATACTTAAATAGTAAAGATGGTGACATTAATGAAAAAATATGTAATTGGTTTTATTATTGGAATATTATTAACAGGAACTATAACTTACGCAGTAGGTTCAGTAATAGAAAGTAAAAGTGTTTTATATAATAGAACTATAAGTGGAGGAAGTTCAGATAATGTACAAGGATCAATAGACGAGTTATATAAAATGAGTGGAGTAAGTACAACTCCATATAAGGAAGAAATTTTAAACGGAGCGGACCCAGTATTGGGTGATGGAATGATACCAGTAACTTTAGATAAAAAAGGAAAAGTAAAGTATGCAAATCTAAATACACAGTGGTATTGTTATGAAGAAAAGAAATGGGCCAATGCAGTAATACTTAAACAAAGTCCAAGCAAAAGTTATAAAACAGGAGATATAATCTCAGAAGACGATATTGAGAGTTATTTTGTATGGGTTCCAAGATTTAAATATAAAGTATGGAACACATCAAGTGCTGATGGTTACCAGCAAAATTTAGCTAATACGCAAAATTCAGCAAATTCTATTTGGCATATTACTGGTTCAGCACGATTAATAGATGTAGAATTTGAAGATAAGAGTGCAACGGCTTCAAGTGGTACTTACTTGACCCATCCTGCATTTACTACCTTTGGAGTAAGTGGTTTGTGGTTTGCTAAGTTTGAAACGAGTGGAACCACAGGCGCAATAACAGTAAAACCAAATGTTACTTCTTTAAGAGGTACAACAGTTGGTGATTTTTGGCATGCCTTCTATAATTATAGAAATGTTAATGGTGAACATAATCCTAATTTAGATCCACATATGATAAAAAATACTGAATGGGGTGCAGCTGCATACTTATCTCATTCAGCATATGGAATAGGAACTGAAATAAATATAAATAATAATCAAAATTATTTGACAGGTTATTCAGCTGCGGCAAATACAGACCAAAGTTCTTATACTGGAACATATGGAACTAAAACAGTTACCGATAATGATGGACCAGCAGTGACAAAACCCTATAATACACCAATTGGCTATTTAGCATCAACAACAGGAAATATCACAGGAATATATGATATGTCAGGTGGAGCACATGAGTATGTTGCTGGTTACTTAGATCCTTATGGTGTTACTAGTAGTGGTGGCGTTGCAAGTGGTTTGAAAGTTACTGATTTAGCTAAAGAACAATACTTTGATAAATATTCAGGAGCTACAACTGGGTCGTCTTACAGTAAAAGAATTTTAGGAGATGCAACAGGCGAACTCGGCCCTTTCTATTACTACATGGAGAAGAATGGCTCTAATTATTCTCACAATGGTTGGTACGCTGATGGTTCGGACTTTGTAGAGCCCAGGTACTCGTGGTTCGGCCGAGGCGGTCCATACGATGATGGCGTCTTGGCAGGTCAGTTTCACTTCCATAGGTTTACCGGAGAGGCCTTTGGTTATCTTGGTTCACGTTTGGTTTTAGCAGTCAAGTAATAATAGTATTAAATAAAGCCTAGAGGACTTGCTTGTTCTCTAGGCTTTATCTATTTTTCATAATATATTTTCTATTATTCTTAATAAAATCCATTATGCTTTTTAACTCCTCATTTGATAAATTTTCTTCTTTGCTCATATAACCATTTTCTACTAATGTATCTTTTAACACTTGCTTTATATTTAATTGCTTTTCATTCTTATTTGATTTAGTCTCTCTACCAAGTAGAAAGTCAGTAGAAACATTTAAAAAGTCAGCAATCCTAACAAGCGTTTCAAAATCAGGCCTTGTTATATTTTGACACCATCTATTAACTGCTTGTTGAGTTAAATTTAAATGTTTTGCTAATTCGATTTGTTTAATCTCACCACTATCAAGTGCAAATTTTAATCGTTCACTAAACATTACAATCACCTCTAACTTGCTTAACATTATACAACTATTTGTTTATATTCTTTATAAAGTTAATCTAAAATGTTATTTTAAAATTGACATAAACAGTTTGTTGTTTTATAATTAAATTATAAAATAAAAAAGATAATCAAGCGTAAGATGGTAAATAGAACTTGATTATCTAACTATTTTCCAAAAAGAAATTGTAAATATTTTTACATAGTTTTCTTTTTGGAATAAAACTATTTTATAATAAATAGCTAAAAAAGTAAAGTTGGTGATACTAATGAAAAAATATATAATTGGTTTTATTATTGGAATATTATTAACAGGAACTATAACTTACGCAGTAGGTTCAGTAATAGAAAGTAAAAGTGTTTTATATAATAGAACTATAAGTGGAGGAAGTTCAGATAATGTACAAGGATCAATAGACGAGTTATATAAAATGAGTGGAGTAAGTACTATTCCATATAAGGAAGAAATTTTAAATGGAGCAGACCCAGTATTGGGTGATGGAATGATACCAGTAAGTTTAGATAAAAAAGGAAAAGTAAAATATGCAAATTTAAACACAGAATGGTATTGTTATGAAGAAAAGAAATGGGCCAATGCAGTAATACTTAAGAGTAATCCAAGCAAAAGTTATAAAACAGGAGATATAATATCAGAAGACGATATTGAGAGTTATTTTGTATGGGTTCCAAGATTTAAATACAAACTCTGGAACTTAGCTACTGAAGATGGTTATCTAGATTTAAGTCAATCAGAAAATCTTAGTGTTGAAACAGTTAGAGAAACATATGGAAAAGCAAAATTGATAGATATAGTGTTTGAGGATAAAGATATACAGCCATCAACTACTGAAAAAGTTGACTTATATTATACCCATCCAGCCTTTACCACTTTTGGAGTAAGTGGTTTATGGATAGGAAAATTCGAAATAGGTGGAGATGCAAGTAATGCAGTAGTAAAACCAAATATGTCGTCTTGGAGAAATGCTAGTGTTGGAATATTTTGGAAAAACCTATATAATTATAAAAACAATGGTGGCTCTCATAATACTAATTTAGATCCTCATATGATAAAGAATACAGAGTGGAGAGCAGTTGCATATTTATCTCATTCAGCATATGGAATAGGAAAGGAAATAAATATAAATAATAGTCAAAGTCATTTAACTGGATATTCAGCGGCTGCAAATACAGATCAAAGTTCTTATGAGGGAACTTATGGAACTAAAGAAGTTAATGATAATGATGGACCAGCTGTAACACAACCATATAATACCTCAACTGGTTATCTAGCATCAACAACAGGAAACATAACAGGAATATATGATATGTCAGGTGGCGCAATTGAATATGTTTCAGGTTATCTTGACCTTTATGGTGTTAAAAGTGGTGGAGGTGTTGCAAGCGGACTAACTCAAGAAGAACTAGATAACTATTCTAAATATTTTGATAAATATTTAGGTGATAAAGATACACAATTGTCTTCTTATAGTAAAAGAATACTTGGTGATGCAATAGGAGAAATGGGTCCTTTCTACTATTATAAAGATAAAGATGGATATGTTCGTAGTCACAATGGTTGGTACGCTGATAGTTCGTCATTTGTAAATTCCACCTATCCATGGTTTATTCGAAGTGGTAATTATAACTATGGTATTTTGGTAGGTCAGTTTAATTTCGATAGAGATACTGGAGGTGCACTTAGCTATATTAGTTCCCGCTTAGTTCTTGCAGTAAAATAAAACAATAAATTTTGATATATTTGTGCATAAAAAGTTGAAAAACTTTTTTTCTTTCCACTTGACATAACCCTAGGGGGGGGGGGTATACTATACTTATAAAAAAATAAAAAGCTGTGGAAAGAAAGTGAAAAGAATAGTGAAGAAATCAAAAATAGATAGAAAACTATTATTAGGAATTATTCTAGGAATAATGATTTCTACTGTTTTAACATGCACTTTTGTTTATGCAGTAGGTTCAGTAATAGAAAGTAAAAGTGTTTTGTATAATAGAACTATAAGTGGAGGTAGTTCAGATAATGTACAAGGTTCAATAGACGAACTATATAAAATGAGTGGAGTAAGTACAACTCTATATAAAGAAGAAATTTTAAACGGAGCAGACCCAGTATTAGGAAAAGACATGATACCAGTAACCTTAGATGGAGATGGAACAGTTAAGTATGCTAATTTAAATACACCTTGGTATAAATATGCAGAGAAAAGATGGGCCAATGCAGTAATTTTAGTAGGCAATCCAAGTAAAAACTATAAAACAGGAGATATTATTTTAGAAAAGGATATAGAAAGTTATTTTGTTTGGGTTCCAAGATTTAAATATAAAATATGGGACTTAGGAAATTATACATCTGCTTATTCTTTATCACAATTAAAAGATAATGCAGATAAAACAGAAACTAATTTGGATGCGTTTAGACATATTACTAGTAATGCAAGAATAATAGATATAGTATTTGAAAATAAAAACACTACTCCATCGACTACAGTAGCATTAAATTCGTATTATACCCATCCAGCTTTTATAGCTTTTGATGTGAATGGTTTATGGATTGGAAAATTTGAAACAGGTTATAATCAAGGAATTGTTGGTAAGCCAATAGAAGACACTTTAAGCTGGACACCTCAAAGTGCTCAGCAAAATATCATTTCTAGTGATCATATTATAGTGAAGCCAAATGTATATTCTTGGAGAACTCAAATTATAGGAAACATCTTTAAAAATTTATATAATTATAGAAATATTAGTGGAAACCATAATACTAATTTAGATCCACATATGATAAAGAATACAGAATGGGGAGCTGCTGCCTATCTTTCACATTCAGCATATGGAATAGGAAATGAAGTAAATATTAATAATAATACCAATCGTATAACTGGCTATTCTGCTGCTCCTAACACAATTCAAACATCAAATCCTGGAACTATTGGTACTGAAAGTTCTATAACTAAACCATATAATACGCCAACTGGTTATTTGGCATCAACCACAGGAAACATAACAGGGATATATGATATGAGTGGTGGAGTTTGGGAATATGTTGCTGCTTATATGGAAGGTCATTATGAAAAGACTAGTGATGGAATATCAAGTGGTTTTACAAGTAGTGATTTATCTGATGCAAAATATCTTGAAAAATATTCTAATAAGAGTGATATTATGACGTATAATTTGAGCATATTTGGTGATGCAATGCGTGAAATGGGACCTTTTTATTCATACGTAGATAAAGATGGAGGAACTAGGCAACATAATGCATGGTATGGAGACGACTCACGATTTATTAATTCACAACTAACTTGGTTTGCACGAGGTGGATTTTATAATGATGGTGAGTCTGCTGGACAGTTTTGTTTTTTACGATGGGGTGGTTATGCTGACGAAAGAATTGGCTCCCGCCTTGTCCTTGCAGTCAAATAAAAAAAGCCCATTCTAAAAGCTTTTTTCATATCTCATAATATCTACATCAGGGAAATAATAATTCAAAATACTTATATAATTCAAATTATTTTTCGCAAGTCTATTACTTCCATAAATACTTAGTCCTAAGAAATGACCCCATCCTTTAGTAATAGTTTCTAAATACTTATTACTAAAAATAAAAGTAATATCTAAAGACTTTAAATTAAGTAATTTGATAAGCTCTTCCCCAGTAAAACTTTTCCCATTAATCTTAACTTTCTTAATAAAATTATTTTCCTTTTCTATAATATCAAACTTTATATTTCCATCAAAACTAATTCCTAATAATTCTTCTAACTCTTTATAAGTAAATTTCTTACTCTCTATATAATTAGGACAAGCCAAGTCCCATAAACTATTTACTTTCTTTAAGTAAGGAAAACTACTATTACTACAAGTAAATCCATTATTACAATAATGTACAAAAGGTAAAATAAATTCTCCTTTATAAGAGACAAAAGATAATTCTGTTGCTTTAATATTATCTTCTAAGTACTTATAATTTTCTTCATAGTTTTTCCAAATATCTCTATAATTTTCAATCTGATTAAATACTCCAAAGTAACTATTCGCATCAATATACTTTTTTTCTTCCATCATTTTAAAAGCATAACTTCTAAATAAAATACTTAGTACTTTTACTACTCCTTTTTCTATATTAAAAGATAAGAAATTTGCTAGTACTGAAAGAAGATACTCCTTTAAAGTAATCTCAATAAAAGAATTATCTTCATACTTAATATTAACCAAATAAACATCATCTAAAAAATTCTTACTACTTTTAATTTCAATTACTTCAGGAATAATACTTAAATCTAATGTCTTCACAACAATACCATCGACAATTAAATATACTTTTTTACCATTAAAATTAATATGATTATTTCTTATAAAATTCTTTGTCCTTCTACTTAATTCAGTATTACTACTATTCCTTGTCAATTCTTTAGAGAATTCTTCTTTCATATTTAGGTATAAATATAATATATCTTCTTTTCCATTATTTCTAATTTCATACTTATAAAACATTATTCTTCACCTATTAATAGTATTATAAAGAATAAGTTTTTCTATACAAAAAAAGAATTAAAACTCAAAATATTTTAATTCTTTATTACTATCACAATCAAGTCCACTTATATAACTCTTATTAGTAAATAAACTATTTAAATCCATATCTTTTCCATTTATATAATCAAAGCTAGCGCATACTAATACTTTAGCTTGTTTTAAAGCCTTTAAGTATAAATCAATAAATGACTCTGTACTAGTCATATCATATATCGCAGGATTTCTCCATTCTTTATGAATACTATTTAAGAAATTATGTTTATCTTCTAAAGAATAATGATAACTAATAGCTTCAAAACGATATGTCCTTTTACTAGTAAAAGTATCAACAAACTTATAAATATTCTTCTTAATACCATATTTATCTTTTCTAAATACTACTAAAGCATTACGCATCTGTTTTAATGACTTATAATAAATCTTAGAAAAGTTTTCTATTTTAAATGTTTTATCAAAAGTAACATCAATTACTTTATTTAGTTTAGGAGAAAACTTATCTAAATAAAAACAAAACTTACCTATAGGAAAATTATAAGGATTACTCTTATCTCTTCTTCTTACCATATCATTATCAATAAAAGTTTCCATAAAAGCATGAATATTATTATATTTATAAGTACTAGGTTTATTCTTATCAAACTTACCTGTTTTATATATAACATAAGGATGAATAGTAGAGTCCAATGTATAATGACATATAAAACCTACTAGAAAAGAGCACACATCTTTATCATTAACCAAGTTATTTTCTTTTATATAGTTAATTAAGTTTAAAAAGAAATCTCTAGAATTATGAGTATGAAAATAATTATCAAATTTTCTTATCTTTTTACCTGGAAAAATAGAAAATAAATTATAAAACATCAAACAATCAACGCTTTGTCCAAACATTTTAACTCTTCTTAAGTTTAATTTATTCTTTATTTCACTTGGTAATATATCATAAATATCTTTAGAAAAATAAGCATGAGTAATAGTAGCTGGCATAAAATCTCCCCCTATCACTAAAGATTATACCATATTTTTCTAAATTTTCATATTTTTTACTAAATATTATGATATAATCTATAATGTAAGGTGATACTAATGAAAGAAAAAAACTTTAAGAATTTAGATGAACAGATAGAAATATTCAAACAAAAGGGTATGACTATTAATGACGAAGATTATGTTAAAGAAATTCTTTTAAGAGAAAATTATTTCTTTTTAAATGGTTATAGACATTTATTTATGAATTCTGCTTTTGATAAAACATTTAAAGAAGGTACTACTTTTGAAGAAATGTATAGTTTATTTTTATTTGATAGGTCTTTTAGAAATATCTTATTTAAATACTTACTTGTCATAGAAAATAACTTAAAATCTATTACTTCTTATCAATTATCTAAGAAGTATGGTTATAAAGAAAGTGATTATTTAAAGCCTAAGAACTTTACTAGAAAACCAGAAAAACAAGCTCAATTAAATGATTTACTTAAAAAAATGAAAAGACAAATTAGAATAAATGGTTCCCAACATTCCGCAACACTACACTATGTTTCTAATTATGGATATATTCCTCTATGGATTTTAGTAAAAGTTTTATCCTTTGGAATAGTAAGTGAAATGTATTCAATACTTAAAACGGAAGATCAAAAAGAAATAGCGGATATTTATGGAATAGACTCTGATGTTTTAATGAACTATTTACCAATTCTTGCTAACTACAGGAATTTATGCGCTCATGAAGACATATTATATGAAAATAAGACTCAAAAAACTATTAATGATACCGTATTTCATAGTTTATTAAAAATTCCTAAAGAAGATGATGAATATATCTATGGAAAAAATGATGTTTTTGCTTTAATAATTATTTTAAAACAAATGCTTGTAGAAGAAGATTTTAAAAATATGTGTATTGAACTTGATAATGTTATTGAAACTCTTAATTATAATTTAAAGACTATAAGTATTAATAAAGTACTTGATAAAATGGGCTTTCCAATTAATTGGGAAGATATCAGAAAAATTGAAAGGAGCAAGTTATAATGACTAAGAATAAAAAAGAAATTAGTAATATAAAATTAATACTTTTATTAGTATTTTCCTTTGTAATAGGAGGAGTTGTTACTATTAGTTTACTTAAATGGACCCCTATTATTAATGATGTACTAGGTAGTAGTAATGGTAATACAGTTATTACTAAGAATAAAACTCAAGTATATGAAAAAACATCTTTAAAAGCCGCCATTGATAAGATATATGATGCGGTTGTATTAGTCCAAGTTTATAAAGACGACGAACTAACATCTACAGGAAGTGGTTTTGTTTATAAAGTTGATAATAAATATGGCTATATCTTAACAAATGAGCATGTTGTAAATGGTAGTGATAGTGTTAAAGTGGTTATGTCAAGTGACGAAGAAGTTGAAGCTAAAACGCTTGGTAGTGACGAATACCTTGACTTAGCCGTATTAAGAATAGATAAAAGTAAAGTTAAAATGGTTGCGAATATTGGAAAAAGTGAAGAAGTTAATCTAGGAGATGCTATTTTTACTGTTGGAGCGCCTATGGGTTATGACTATCGTGGTAGTGTAACTTCTGGTGTTTTATCAGGTAAAGACCGTATGGTTTCTGTCAAAGTAGGCTCTTCTTCTAGTAATGACTGGGTAATGCGTGTCCTACAAATAGATGCCTCAATCAATCCAGGAAATAGTGGAGGACCTCTTTTAAATGTTAATGGTGAAGTAATTGGTATATGCTCTATGAAATTAGTAGACTCACAAATTGAAGGTATGGGTTTTGCTATTCCTATTGAATACGCTATGAGCCATGTAGAATCCCTAGAAAACAACAAGAAAATAGAATGGCCAGTCATTGGTATTACCATGCTTAATACAACTGATACCATGAACCTTTATAGAAATGAAATAACTATAGATAAAGATATTACTTCTGGAGTTGTTATTGTAGAATGCCAAAAAGGTAGCGCTGCCGCTAACTCTGACTTAAAAAGAGGCGATGTTATAGTTAAATTAAACGATGCCAAAGTAAAAAATATTGCTTATCTAAGATATGAACTTTATCAACATCAAGCCGGAGATACTATAGAAATTACTTACATTAGAAATGGTAAAGAACATAAAACAAAAGTTACTTTAGGAAAAAGTTCTTAATTGAGAACTTTTTTTTCTTTTAAATTAGCTTTGTTTTTAAAGGAAAATGTGATATAATATAAGCCTGTAAAAAGGGACGGTGATATAATGTTAAAAATCTATAAGACAACACCAGTTGAAAAGAAAATAAAAAAATGTAAAAAAATTACTGCAGATAGTTGGATTGACCTAGTTACTCCTACTAAAGACGAAATAGCTAAAGTAATTGAAAAAACTCAAATAGATGAAGACCTAATTTTAAAAATGCTTGACGATGAAGAATTACCACGTATTGAACAAAGTCAAAATGCTACCCTTGTCGTTATAGATACTCCTTATCTAAAAGAAGGAGACTTTAATCATAAATATAAAACATATCCTTTAGGTATAATTATTACTAAAAACAACTATGTAATTACTGTATCTCCCAAGAAAACAACCGTTCTTGATAGTTTTAAACAAGGAAAAATAAAAGACTTTAGAACAGCTAAAAAGACAAGATTTTTAATTCAAATACTAATAAATACTTCTAGTTATTATTTAAAAGCCTTAAAAAATGTTAATAAAGATATAGCCTTAAAAGAAGAAGTATTAAAAAAATCTACTGAAAACAAAGACTTAATTGACTTACTAGAAATCGAAAAAACCTTAGTATATTTCATTACCTCTCTAAAAGCTAATGACTTAGTATTAGAAAAATTATCTAAAGGAATTATCTTACCTTTATATGATAATGATGCTGATTTACTAGAAGACGCTATTATTGAAAATAAACAAGCTTTTGAAATGAGTACTATTTATAAAGATATATTATCTTCTATTACAGATACTTACGCAACTATTGTCTCTAATAATTTGAATAATATAATGAAATTCTTAGCGGGCGCTACTATTGTATTATCTATTCCAACTATGATATCATCATTCTTAGGTATGAACGTTCCTCTAGGATCTATTAGTAATGATCCTAATGCTTTTTTCTTATTAATTATTTCTTCATTTATTATATCTTTAATAATTGCTTTAATACTAAGAAAGAAAAATATGTTATAATTATAATTGTACCAATTTTCTGACGAAAAGTCTTTAATTTACAAAAATTTATTTACAAAATAAGCACTTGAATTTATTATA
>CANQST010000004.1 GCA_947626595.1 uncultured Bacilli bacterium
ACATAAAAATAAGGGTTTTGCCCTTATTTTATAATGCTTTTAAAGAAATTAGCTCCCCACTAGATTATCTAGAGCCAGATTAGTTAATTCTAATCTTTTTCTTTCTAGACATATCTATCTTTTAGTGATAAAATTATTAGTAGATAGAAGGTGGCTATATGTATATAGATTTAATTTTATTAGTTGTGTTGATATTAGTAGTAATAATGTTTTTTAAGAGGTTTGATTCTTTTGTATATAGTATGGCTATAGTAGAAATATTTTTAAGAATATTAACTTTTATTAAGGATAATATTGGCTTAAAAGATGTAAGCAATTTAATAGGTAAATATTTACCAGAAAATATCTTTTCTATTATAAATAGATATAGTAGTGGTATAGTTAATACTATACTTAAATGGGCTTTTGTATTTATAATGATAATATTCTTAAGTTATATTATTAAGATATTTATAAAGAAAAAGAAAATTTAAACTTAAAACGACAAATTAGTCGTTTTTTTCTTTATATACTAGTAATGGTGATAAGCAATGAAAATATATTTAGATATAGTTTTCTTACTTAATTTTATGATAGATTTCTTTATTCTTTATGGAGTTAAAAAGGTATTAAAAGAAAATATATCACTTAAAAGATTATTACTAGGAAGTATTACTGGTAGTCTTACTATATTATTACTTTTTATAAATGTAAATAATATAGTACTTTTACTAAGTAAATTTATAGTAAGTGTATTGATAATACTTATTACTTTTGGGAAAAAACTTTTTCTTAAGAACTTAGCTTATTTCTATTTAATAAGTATTATACTAGGTGGAAGTTTTTACTTATTAGATATTACTTATGTAGAAGAAAATTTATTAGTATTTAGAAATAATCATTTAATTAACTTATTTATATTAGGAGGAGGAAGTATATTTATTATATATTTATTTGTAAAAGAAAGGATTAATTATAAAGAGACTTTTTCTAATAAGTATATAGTTAAAATAATTATAAATAAAAGTGAATATATTTTAGATGGTTTTATTGATACTGGTAATAGATTATTTGATCCATATAAGAAAAGGAGTGTTATCTTAGTAAATTTAGAATTAAAGAAGAAAAGTAATTATATTTATGTTCCTTATAAAGCACTTAATACTACGGGAGTAATTCCATGTATAAAACCAGATAAAGTAATTATTGAAAATAAAGAATTTAATAATTGTTTAATAGGTTTAAGTAAAGAGAAATTTAAAATAGATAATTTTTCATGCATATTACCAAATAAATTTAAGGAGGAATTATGAAGATAATTTTATTTATTAAGAAGTTATTTAGAAAAGTAGGAAGTATTTTTTATGTGGGCGCTACGGATATGTTACCAGAGCCTTTATCAAGAGAGATGGAAGACTATTATGTTAGTTTAAAAGACGATGGTGATTTGAAAGCTAAAGATATTTTAATTGAACATAATTTAAGATTAGTTGTTTTCTTGGCTAAGAAATATGAAAATACAGGAGTAGATTTAGAAGATTTAGTTAGTATTGGTACTATTGGATTAATTAAAGGGATAAATACTTTTAGTAAGAGTAAAAATATAAAGCTTGCGACTTATGCATCTCGTTGTATAGATAATGAAATATTAATGTTTTTAAGGAAAAATAAGAAATTAAAGAGTGAAGTAAGTATAGATGCATCTTTATCTTTTGATAGTGATGGTAATGAACTTCATTTAGAAGATGTTTTAGGAACAGATCCTGATATTGTTACTAAGGGAATTGAAGAGGAAACAGAAAGAAGTATTATGATAAATGAAGTTCTTCATTTGAAACCTAGAGATAGAGATATAATGATATTAAGATATGGATTAATGGGTAGTGAAGAAATGACCCAAAAAGAAGTAGCAGAAAAGCTTGGTATAAGTCAGTCTTATATATCGCGAATTGAAAAAAAGGTAATTAAAAGATTAAAAACACTAGTCAATTATACATAAATATTTTATAATTATAGTGGGTGGTTAATATGGCAAAGTTATATTTTAGACATGGCGCAATGAATAGTGGTAAAACTGCTTTATTGTTACAAGTTGCTCATAATTATGAAGAACAAGGACAAAAAGTTATTGTATTAAAACCAAAGATTGATACTAAAGGAGAGGAAAAAATTACTTCAAGGATAGGCTTATCTAGGAAAGTAGACCATTTAATTGAAGATGGTGAAGATATATTTCTATATGTTAAAGATAATCATAAAGATGCTGCTTGCGTTTTAGTGGATGAGGCACAATTTATTGAAAGAAAGCAAGCAGACGATTTATTAAAAATAGTTGTTTTACTAGATATACCGGTTATTTGTTATGGATTAAGACTGGATTTTAAGGGAAATGGTTTTCCTGGGTCTACTAGGTTATTAGAAATAGCTCAATCAATTGAAGAGTTGAAAACTATTTGTAAATGTGGTAGAAAAGCTATGTTTAATGCTAGATTTTTAGATGGAGAATTTACTTTAGATGGAGATCAGGTTGCGATAGATGGTAAGGATAATGTTACCTATGAAGCATTATGTCACTATTGTTATTACGATAAGAAAATAGAATATGAAGGAAAGAAGTTAGTGAAGAATAGGAACTGTTAAGATATTTCTTAATAGTTTTTTCTTTTGAAAAAAAATTAAAAAAAATTGAATTTTTACTAATTTGTTAAATTCAGGGTAAAAAGTACTCTGAATTTTATATTTTCCCCTAGGCGAATTTGTAAAATTCATAGTAAAAATGGCTGTGAATTTTGCAAAACCTCGGTTTGCATTAGTCTTTTTATTGTGTTAAACTTGCTTTTGTTCTTATGGGGAGGAGGTGTTTCTATTGAAGAAAGAACAAAAGAAAAAAGAAGAAGATAAAGAAGAAAAAGAGGAGAAAGTGTATTATACTAGTAAATGTGATGGTGTCTTTAAAGCTATCTTTTGTAATGAAAATGATTTATCTTTACTAAAAGCTTTATTAGAAGATAAATTAAACATTAAAATAGAAACTATGAAACTACTTAATAATGAATTAGTAATTGATTATGTTGGTGACAAGATTAAGCATGTTGATGCGATAGTTGAAGTTAATGATAAAATGATAGTTAATATCGAAGTTAATGGATACTATGCAGGATGGAGAGCCTTTAGAAACTTTGTTTATTTCTGTCAAATAATAGTAAGTAGAATAGTAAATGGACAAAGTTATGATTTAAAAAATGAATTTGTCCAAATAAATTTAACATATGGCTTATCTAAGAAAAAAGAAATAGTACGTAATATAGAGTATTCAGAAAATGTTAAAATGTTAGAATTTAATATGGACAAAATAAGAGACTTATGGTATTATAATGATGAAGAGGAAATAGAGAAGTATAAGTATCTAATAATGCAAGATTTAGATAAGGAGCAATTAGATAAATTTTGTGAGAAATTTAAAGGAGATGATGTAATCATGACATATAGAGAGAAATTAAATAAGTTAAATGATGGAGGTTATCATTTTTTAACTCCTGAAGAGGAAGAATTATATGAAAGAAATACATATAAAGAGATGGGAAGAGACGAAGGCTTAAAGGAAGGACTAGAACAAGGCCGTGTTGAGGGAAAAGAAGAAGGCAGAAAAGAAGAAAAAGAAGAAACAGCTAGAAATATGCTTAAAGATAAGGTTGATGTAGCTTTAATTTCTAAGTATACTAATCTACCAACATCACGTATTATGACACTATTATAAACGTAAGGGAATGGTTAAAAGGAGGAGTGATAATCATGACATATAGAGAAAAATTAAATAAGTTGAATGATGGAGGTTATCATTTTTTAACTCCTGAAGAGGAAGAATTATATGAAAGAAATACATACAAAGAGATGGGAAGAGACGAAGGCTTAAAAGAAGGCTTAGAAAAAGGAATAGAACAAGGCCGTGTTGAAGGAGAGAAAAAAGGCAGAAAAGAAGAAAAAGAAGAAACAGCTAGAAATCTACTTAAGAATAATGTAGATATAGGTATTATTTCTAAGTGTACTAACTTATCAAAAGCTCACATTATGACATTATTATAAATTTAAAAGAGCAGTTGCAGAAACAAATTACTTAATTTCTGAACTGCTCTTTTTTGCGTATGGTTCTTTAATATTAGTAAGTCCTAATATGTAGTCAGTACTAGTATGATAGAACTTAGCTAGAGTAATAAGGGCTTGAGTAGGTATATCAGTTTTTTCTGTTTCATAATTAGAAATAGCCTTTTGTGATATACCTGTTTTTTCATATAAATCTTTTTGTAATAAATTATTGTCTTGTCTTAAATCTCTTAATCTATTCATATTTACACCTCTTTCTTAAAATATTTTAATATAGTCTTAATAAGTCTATTGACTTTTAGACTTAATTAGTCTATGATATTAGTATATAGACTTAACTAGTCTATAAAGTTAAGGATAGTGATAATGTGAAAAGAAAAGAAATTATTATATTTATGATAATAGCAATAGTTATATCAATTACTTTGTCCTTTTGTTTAGCAGAAACTTTAATAGAAAGTAAAAATGTTTCTTACGTAGGTAATTCTAAGTTAGGAGCGACTAATGTACAAAATGCCATAGATGGAACTTGCACGAAGTTTAGTAATGAGTTAACTAATTTAGAAAGAACTTTGCTAGATAAGTTCTATCCCGTAGGAAGTGTTTATATATCAACAACTCTAAAGACCGCAACAGAAGTACAAAATAGTTTTGGTGGCACTTGGGTCTCATATGGAATAGGAAAAACATTATTAAGTAGTACAACAAGCGAACAAACAGGAGGTTCAAATACTGTAACTTTAACAACAGATAATCTTCCTGCTCATACTCATAATTATGATAAAGTTAATTCCAATACAGGTTCTCATACTTTGACAATAGCAGAAATGCCAAGTCATTCTCATGGTTTTACAAGTCCTGGGGAAGAAGTGATAACTTTTGGTGGTGCTGAAAGTACAAATGGTATGAATGCAGCAGCTGGTTTTGTTGCTGTTGTGTGTCCACAAGGTGTTTGTCCTAGCAATTTTAGTTCGGCTTATAATTGGTTTAGGGGAGCTGAAAAGAGTATGGGAAAAATT
Source organism: uncultured Bacilli bacterium (assembly GCA_947626595.1). Classification (GTDB taxonomy): domain Bacteria; phylum Bacillota_I; class Bacilli_A; order RF39; family UBA660; genus CANRGD01. The sequence continues at coordinate 5,100 of CANQST010000004.1, forward strand.
GGCACAACTGGAAATGATGGAGGACATACACATACTATTTCAACTACATCAAGTAAAACAAGTTCGGCAGGTTCAACTAATCCTACTGCTATCAATGTCCAAAATCCTTATATAACTGTTTATATGTATAAACGAACTAAGTAAGATAACTTCTTACTTTTTTTAATGAAAGATATGTTACTACTAGGACACTTACACTAATTGATATTATTAATCCCCATAAACCTATTTTTAAAAAAGATAAAATGAATAATAAAACTGTTCTAATGATAACACCAATACTAGTTATATAGAAATTATCTTTACTTTTCCCCATAGCATCTAATGAATTAGACAATGGAGACTGAATATACTGAAATAAACAAATAGGAGAAAGTATTCTGGTATAACTAATACCTTTATTAGTATGGTATATTACTTTTAAAAAGAAATTTGGTATTATAAGAAAAGAAATAGTTATTGGTATACCTATTAATAATGATATATAAATAGCTTGTTTAATCTTTCTTTTAACTAAAGAAAGATTTCCTTTGGAATATTCTCTTGATACTATAGGTAATAGTGCTTGAGATATTGCTAGAGTAAAGAAAGATGGTAATAATACTAGTGGCATAACATATCCTGATAAAATTCCATACTCATTAGTAATATAATTACTAGTATAACCACATTTTAATAAAACATTAGTTAAAATAATGGGCTCCAAGAAATAACCAATGCTACCTATTAATCTTCCTGTAGTATTAGGTATACCAATAGATAAGCTTTCTTTTATATAACTAGTACTTGGTTTTAAATCTTTTTTTCTAATAGATAAGTTTTTGGGTAAAAATAAAAGTAAAATAACGATAGAAGATATTTCACTAATAATATTAGATAGAATTATAAATAAAACAGCGTATTTTAGTCCTAATGGCAATATTAAAGGTATACCAATAATCATAATGATAAGTCTAATTATATCTTCAATAATATTACTTATAATATGAGGTAACATTTTTTCTTTACCAAAGAAATAGCTTCTACAAATACTAGAAATACTAGTAAAAGGGATAACTAAGGCTATGGCTAAGATACTCAGGTATGTGTCTTTATTATGTAAAAGTTTAGTAGAAAGGAATGGTGCTAGGAAAAAGATTGTTATAATTAATAAGCTATTTACAAATAAGCTTATAAGGAGACAAGATATAAATAATTTAATATTATTTTTAGTGTCTTCGGATACTAATTTGGATAAGGCTGTAGGTAGACCAAATTGACTTAGACCAATAAATAAAGAGAAAGTAGGAAGTATTAACATATATAGTCCTAATCCTTTAGTACCAATAAGTCTACTCATAATAATTTTTATAAGCATACCAAGTATTTTGGTTAAAAAGCCACCTATTAGAAGAATAATTGTTGATTTAATAAATTTTTCTTTCATGGTAAAGTTTATGCAAAAAAGACTATTTTTTTTCGTTAAAGTATGTTATTATTTTATTAGAGGATACTGATTTTATTAGTGTAAAAAAATGTAAATCAAACATAAGTAAAATTATGTAAATAAATTATGTAAAGATTTATTATTTATTAAAAATCTTCTTTAAAAGATAAGAATGATGTGATATTCTAGTATTAGAGGTGCAGTATATGAGAAATGTAATTACTTTTTTAACTAGTAAAGAAATAATCGTTGTTTATATAGTAGCGGCTATTGCGTGTTTTTTGGCGTTTCTTATTTATTTGGTTGATAAGAGTTATGATAAAAGAAAACAAAGACATAATACTAGAGAGTTAAATAAATTGGTAGAGGAAGTATCAGAAGTTATTGCACAAGAGGAAGTGCCTGTTACGTATAGTGAACCTGTGTTAGAGGCTGTTAGTCCTAGCGTGGTAGAAGAAGAGAAAAAAGATGTTATAATTGAAAAAGCTAAAGAAGTAAATACTACACCAGTTATAGAAGAGGTAAAGGCTCCTATTACGGCTAATAAAGAAATAGAAGTATTAGAAGAAGACAATGTTGTTTTAGATAGTTTAAATACATTAGAAGAAACACAAGAAGTAGTTTCTAATAAAGAGGAAGAGTTACAATATACAAGTATTGAACCTAATCCAGATGAGGCTAAGGAAGAACTTAGAAAACTAGTTTTAGAATTAGAAGAAGAGGAAAGAAGAAGTAGTGAAGATAATCCAACTATTATTAGTAATTATGAAGAAGAACAAGAAAATAGCGCTATTATTAGTTTAGAGGAATTAGTTAAGAAGAGTAAAGAAATGTATGCTGCTAATGAAGTTACTCAGTATAGAGACGAAAGTAGTGTACCAATTAGTTTAGAAGATTTAGAAAAGACTAAGAAGGTAAATACTGCTCCTATATATGACGAGCCATTTATAATTGGTAATGTTGTTTCTGATATGGAAGAAATAATTTCTAGTAATGCACCTGAACAATTACAGTTAAGTGATTTTAACAGTACTGTTGTTCCTGACAATAAAGTTGTTACTAATTCAGAGATGAAGGAAGAAAATCCTAAAGATTTATATCAAGTTAATTTTAAGAAAAGTCCTGTTATATCACCAATTTATGGAATTGAAAGAAATGACGAGGAATACTTACAGCTAGAAAATACAGCCAATTATGATAAACTGGACGAAGAAATTAGGAAGACTAATGAGTTCTTAATGACACTGAAAGAATTACAAAAAAATTTGGATTAATGTTAAAAGAGGTTTTGTTACCTCTTTTCTTTCTCTATATTTGAATTTATGTTTTAAATTCTAATTTATAATAAAAAGAATGAAAAAACCTCTTACTTTTTTCTAATAATAAAGTAAGAGGTGTTTCTAATTAAATATTTTTATAAAGTATTTCTTTATATTTAGGGCTATTTCTTCTAATGTATAAGGACTTTCTTTTCTAAAGTATTTTAATATTTCTAACATGCTTCCATTCATTAGAAAGGAAACATCTAAGTTTAAGTATTTATCATTATAAATATTTTTTAATGCTTGTTCTATTTTTTTACTAGCTATATTTTTTAATTTTTCTAGGAAGCTAACAGATATATCGGCATTTAATAATAGTTGATATAATTCTTCATTTTCTTTTAAACAAATAAATATATTATCAAAGTACTCTAAAATATCTTTTTTATTATGTAATATTAAGTCTTCATTACAAAGAAGCTCAATTGTTTGTAATTGATATTCTTCTCCAACTTGATAAATATTATCATAATGCGTATAGAAAGTACTTCTTGTTATGTCAGCTCGTTTTACTAACTCAGTAACTGTTACTTTATCTAATTGCTTTTTTTCACTTAAAAGTTGAGCAAAAGTTTTCTTAATAATATTTCTTGTTTTAATAGCTGAAGAATTTAGACATTGGACTTTCATTTGGCAATACCTCCTCCTAAAACAGGTTATATTATACTACTATTTGCTTTAAATGTAAACAGTTTGTTTAAATATGTCTAAATTTAGACATATTTAGGAATATTATTCTTTCTTAATAGTATTATTAAGAATATAATGTAGTGTAGAGCGTTTTGAAAGGACTGATTATTTTATGAAAAAAATTACTAATTTTATTATAGATAAAAGATACTTTATTTTAGTTTTGTTTATTGGTTTTACTATTATATCTTTTTTATTAATGGATAATGTTAGTATTAACTATGATATTTCTAAATATTTACCTGATAATTCAGAAACTAGAATAGGTATGAATATTATGGAAGAAGAGTTTTCTGATACTGAGAGTAGTACTTTAAATGTTATGTTTGAAGATTTAAAAAGTAAAGATAAAAATACTATAAAAAAAGAACTTGAAGAAATTAGTGGTGTAGATAGTGTAGAGTATAATTCTACTAAAGATTATAATAAAGGTAAATATACTTTATATGTAATTACAGTAGATGGGAAAAGTGATAGTAAGACAGCGAGTAAAGTCTTTGATAAAATAGAAGATAAGTATAAAGATTATACTTTTTATACTAGTGGTGATGTTAGTGAAGCTAATAAGACAGTTTTATCTATTTGGATTATTGCTTTAGCAGTTTTTTGTGCTTTAATTATTTTACTTATTATGTGTGGGTCATATACTGAGCCTTTCCTTTTCTTGGCGACTATTTTGATGGCAGTTGTTTTAAATAAAGGAACTAATATTATTTTTCCTAATGTTTCTCATATTACAGATGCGATTGCTTCTATTTTACAGATGGCTTTATCAATGGATTATTCTATAATGCTTATGAACCGTTATAATCAAGAAAAGAGAATTGAAAAAGATAAAGTAAAGGCTATGAAAAATGCTTTACATAAAGCTTTTCAATCTATATCAAGTAGTTCTTTAACTACTATTGTTGGTCTTTTATCTTTAGTTTTTATGAGTTTTAAGATTGGTAAAGATTTAGGATTTATATTAGCTAAAGGGGTTTTATTTAGTTTGATTTGTATTTTCTTTTGTTTGCCAGCACTTATTTTAATGTTTGATAAATTGATTACTAAAACTAAAAAGAAAAGCCCTAAATTTAATTTAACTAAGCTAGCTAAGGGTAGTTATAAGGTTAGATATTTGGCACCTTTCTTATTTTTAATAGTTTTTATTACTAGTTTCTTTTTAAAAGGTAATTTAGGGATTGATTATACTGATAAGAGTAATGACGAAATATCTAATGTTTTTAAAGAAAATAATCAGCTGGCAATTATTTATGATAAAAAGTATGAGGATGTTATTGCGAGTAAATTATCTAAATTAGAAAAAGATAGTAATATTAATGAAGTATTAGGTTATGGTAATACTATTAATCAAGAATTAACTTATGATAAATTGAATGATAAACTTAAAGACTTAGGTTCTTCTGTTAGAGTTGAAGATTACTTATTAAGAATAATTTACTATAATTACTATAATAAAGAAAGTTCTAAAGTAACTTTTAATGAATTTATTAATTTTATTGAAAATGATGCTTATAATAATCCTAATATTAATAAAAAGATAGATAATAATATTAAGAATGATATTAATAGACTTAAAAACTTCACTACATCATCTTCTATGAATGAAGAAAAAACTCCTAATGAGATAGCAAGCATACTACAAATAGACGAAGATAGTATAAAAGATCTTTTCATTTACTATGCTTCTTTAAATAATAATGAAAAAATGACTTTAGAAGAATTTGCTTCTTTTATGGAAAAGGATGTTTTAACTAATAATAAGTATTCTAAAGAAATAGATAATGATAGTAGATATAAATTATCTTTACTAAGTAAATTTAGTAATAAAGATATTATTAATAAGAAAATGACTAGTAAGGAAATTGCGAATACTTTTGGTATAGAAGAAAGTATGGTTAATGAATTATTTAAGTATTATATTTCTTTAAATGATATAGATTTAAGACTAAGTATTAATGAGTTTTCTAGATTTGTTTTGGAAGATGTTATAACTAATCCTACTTATCTATCTAGTTTTAATGAAGAAGTAGTTAATAATATTAAGATGCTTGCTTTCTTTAGTGATAATACTTTAACAAGTAAAGAGATTTCTTATAGTGATATGGCTTCATTATTTGGAATAGATAAAGATAAAGTTAAGGATATTTACTTAATTAAGTATTTAAATAGTAAAAATAATAATGTATATAAATTAAGAGATTTTATTAATTATGTAAAAGTATTAAAAGAAAATACTACTTATTTAGATACTGTTGATATAAGTATGCTTTCTTCTTTAGAAAATTCTTTAATAATAGATAATAGTTTTTCAGCAGAAGAACTTGCTGGTATTCTTAATAAGAGTGAAGAAGATATAAATAAAATATATAATTTAATAGACTGTGTAACAGATAATTGCAGTAGTTGGGTTATGGCTCCTAAAGAGTTTATTACTTTAGTTTTAACTAATAAAGATACTTATAAGAACTTAGATAATGTAATGATAGAAAAATTAAACTTATTACAAAAAGTAACTCAATTAAGTAATCAAGAATTTACTTATACTGATTTAGCTTCTTTAATTAATTTAGATATTAATAGTACAAAGAATATTTATGTTTTATACAAAGCTAATCTTAATAATATTAGTATTAGTCCTTATGAGTTTGTTAATTTAGTTTTGAAAAATAAAGATTTATTAGGAAATATTTCTTCTAGTACAATAAATAATTTATCTTTATTAGAAGTTATTATGAATTCTACTATAAATAACTATCAATATAATAGTAGAGATCTTGCGAATATACTTAGTATTAATAGTAGTCAAGCAGAATTACTTTATGGGTTAAAAAACTATTTATATAGTAATGATAATAGTAAGATTTCATTATATAAATTTATTAATTTTATTCTTGATAAGGTAGTTACTAATAATAAGTATAGTAGTAGTTTTGATAATGATAAAGTTACTAAACTAAATACAGTTAAAGCTATTATGAATGATAGTTTAAATGGAGTAAAGTATTCAAATAATCAGATGTTTTATATTTTAAGTAGATTATCAAATGATGCTTCTAAGGATATGATAGAAGTACTTTATATTTACTATGGAAGTAATAAAGATTATGATAATACTTATAAGCTTAGTATAGAAGAATTTGTTAGGTATTTAAATAATGATATTTTAAAAGATAAGAGATTTACTGATTATATTGATTTAGATATGAGAAAAGATATAATTAATTCTAAAAAAATGATTAGTGATGCGAAAGAGTTACTGGTAGGTAAGAAGTATTCTAGGGTTGTTTTAAATACTTATTTATCTTCTGAGGGAAAAGATACTTTTAAGGAAATTCAAAATATTAAAGATTTATTTAAGGATGATGTTAAGGATTACTATGTTATTGGTAATTCGCCAATGGCATATGAGATAAGTAAAAGCTTTGATAATGAATTAAACTTAATTACAATAATTACCATGGTCGCAATATTCATTGTAGTTGCCTTTACTTTTAAATCAGTAATTATTCCGATTATTTTGGTATTAATAATTCAATGTGCTGTTTATTTAACAATGGGAATATTATCTTTTACGGGAGAAAATGTTTACTTTATTTCGATATTAATTGTTCAAAGTATTTTGATGGGGGCAACTATTGATTACGCTATTTTATATACTTCATATTACTTGGAAAATCGTAGGGAATTAAGTATTAGGGATGCTGTAATATCTTCTTATAATAAATCAATTCATACTATTTTAACATCAAGTTCTATTCTTACTATTGTAACTTTAATTATTGCTTGTTTTACATCAGCTATTGCCGCTAAAATATGTAAAACTATTTCAGCGGGCACTATTTGTTCAACTATTTTGATATTATTCTTACTACCAGCAGTTTTAGCTTGCTTTGATAAATTAATTATTAAGAAGAAATAACTCTAATTAGTAGAGTTTTTCTTTTAAATTTGATAAAATACTCTTGAGGAGATAAGGTATGCAAGAGTTATTATTACAAAATATTAAAGAAAAATATAATGAATTAAAGAGGAAAAGAATAAGAATAATAAAATTACATCAAGAATTAGAAAGGCTTAAAGAAGATAAAAATGTAAAGAGATATATTGAATTACTAAGAGAAGGAATAAATACTAAAATATTAAATGAAGATGAGTTAATTGAGGCAACATATTTAAGTATTTTTAAAGGTTTTGATAAAGAAGATATTGTTTCTAATAAGATAATGATTTTTATAGGTTGTTATAATGATATATCTATTACATCTGAAGAAGATAGTAATATTAAATATTATATGTATAAGGATTTAGAAACTGGTAGAGAAGTATCTATTAGTAAAGATAATATATTAAAGTATGAAGATAATAATATAACTTTATATCCTAAAGTAGATAAAATATCTAAGGAAGAATATCTTAAGTGTTATACTAAGTTACAAGAGTATTTTATGAAAAATATTATTTATTATGATCAAGAGGAAGCAATAGAAAAGTTATTTGTAAAAATATATGGAAGGAGAAGAGTTAATGAATGATTTAGAATATTCTATTTTAAAGAAATTACAAGAAAAAAGAAGTAGTAATGATATTTTAAATGATGTAGTAGTTGAAGAGTTATGTAGTGAGTTTTTTGATAAAGCTAGGATACTTAGAATTACTGATAATATTTCTTTAACTAAAGAAGAGTTTAAAAAGATAATTATAAGTATTTATAGTGTTTTACCAATAAAGCTTAGTAAGAAGAAAGATATTAAAAAATTATCCCAAAATTATATTATGTTACTTCTTGCGGATGCGATAGACGATTGGAATATTGATAAAGATTGGGCAATTAATCATTTATGGTATTTATCTATGGGAAGAGAAAATATTAAAAAGGATGATTTATTTCCTTTGATAGTTTATATGCAAAAGAAGTTATTGAAAGAGTTTAATATCAAGGAAAAAATTACTGATAAGACAAAAAGAAAAGTAGCTACATGGATGCTTACTAAATAGTTTTTCTTTACAAATTAAGAAAAATGTGCTATAATAAGCCCTATTGAAAGGGGGATTATAGTATGAATAATACTTATCAAGAGGAAGCTACTGTAAAAAGCACTGGTATTGTTAGAGATGTTGTTAAATTAAATTATGGTTCTACAGTAGTAATTATTGAAGATACTATTAACAATTTTACTTTAAAAGATGTTATTAATTTTAAGGGTACTCTACTAAAAGTAGGAGATAGTGTTAATATCATTTATAAAGAGAATGGTAGTAGAATTGAATATGCGATAGAGCCAGTAAAAGTAGATACAATGTATAGAAATAAGTAGTTTGTAGCTACTTTTCTTTTGAAAAAGGTGATTAGATGGATTTTATTAAAGCAAATTTAGAAGATGTAAGTTTAAAAGAGTTATTATTAATAATGGATAAGAATAAAGCTATTGCGAAAGAAAAAGAAGAAGAAATTACAAAAATGATTACTATTAGTTCGGAAGAAGAAATAATTCCTAGAAAAGATATAGTAAAGCAAGATAATAAAGTAGTTATAAAAGAGGGTAAGGATGGAGCTTTTGAAGAAGAAGTTATGCTTTATTTAAATGAGTTAAATAAAATAAATGAAGATAATATAAGTAATATAGAAGCTGTTTTACCTAATAGAGACGATTATAATTATGAAAGAATTATTTATAGATTAGAGTTAGAAGTACTAAAAAATATTAAAGAGATTAGAAACTTTGTTAAAGAAGAAAGCTTATTACCAGATGAAAAAGCTATATTTGATGCGGAAATATCTTTAGAACAAGAGAAACTATTATTACTTAAAGAAGCTCTTTTACCAGTTAATGAAGAAGTTGTAGAAGAAGAGAATAACTTAATTTTCATTCCAACTACAGGAGGTAATATTAGAGTATTAAATGAACTTGAGAAAATGCCAGTTGAATATTACCCAGCTTTTTTGGATTTACTTTTATCTATTAAAAATTCTACTTTTAAAAATGCTAAGAGATTTTCTAATAATGATAATCTTGCGGGTATATTAGAAGTAAAAGGTTTTCAAGTAAGAATTCTTTATGAAAGATTAGATAAGAATAATTATGCAGTTATATCTGCTTTTATTAAAAAGACTAATAATGATAATGGATATAGAGCTTTTCTTGATCAAAAGATTAGTGATTACTTTGCGATTAAAGAAAGAATTAAGTCTTTACTAGATAATGAAGAATTTTTAAAGGAAAATAAATTAGTAGAAGAAAAGATATTTAATCTTTTAACTAAGGATAAAGCTAAAGAAAAGGTGAAGAGAAATGACCAAGAGTGAATTGATTGCGAAAGTAGAAGAAGAGATTGTTTCTTTAGAAAAGACGAAAAAAATAGATAATTCTTTATTAGAGTGTTTTACTAAATTTAGAGCTAAATATCAAGGTATTAATATGAGTGATTTTGATACTATTAATTTATATGAAGTAGGAGTTTGTTATTTCTTAATGAAAAGAAATGATGTTACTTTAGAAGAAGTGTCTACTTTATTAATGCCAATAGGCGAGTTAGTTAAAATTGATTTTGTTGATATAGGTGAATTATTTGACGATATTAATAAGATTATTCATTTTAAAGAAGAAAGATTACTAGAAATAATGATTACTGATAATATGTCACTTAAAAAGAAGACGAAAGAGTTATTTGTTCGTAATAAGGGAATTAATCCTTATGTTGAAGAAGCTTTGCGGGGAATAGAAAAGATTATTGAAGAAAACTATTTAGATAGGAACAGTGTTTTAGAATTTGCTAACTTGATGAAAAAATATCCTTTTGAGATATGGGATATTAAAAATATTTGTGGTAATGTTAAGTTGATATCTACTTTTAATGATTTAGTAAGTAAAAGTGCTTATGAAGACGATAAAGAAGAAGAGGACCGTATTAGAGCTAAAGTAATGAATAATGCTAATTATGTAAATAATCAGTTAGATGCTATATTTAGGTATACTGATAAATTAAGGAAAAAAGAAAGTGCTAGAATTGCGAAAGTTGATAAGAAGGAACTTCCTTTAAAAGAGTTTCTTAATGATTTTTTAAGTGATGAAAAAGAGATTACTAATTATCAAAGTATGATAGAAAAAATACCGGAATATTTAAGATTAGATGCTTTAAAGTTAATGTATTTACATAATGAAGAAGTTTATAATGATATTGATAAGAGATACAATGATTTATCTAATAATAAGAGATTAAAATATCAAAGTCTTTTAAGTAATTATGATATAAAATTATCTTCTTTATCGCTTTTACAAATACCTTATGATAAATTAGATAGGTCTTTACAATTACTTAGAAAGTTTGGTATTACTAATACTACTATGCCTTATATATTAGAAAATACTACGGTAGAGATATTAGAAGAGATAAATCTTTATTTAGAAAGAGGTATTATAAATAAAAAGTTTATTAAAAATAATTATTTAATTTTATTACCTGGAGAAGAGTATAATAATCTATCTAATAATATTAAACTATTAGAAGGAGAAAATATTAATCCTAGTACTTTTAATGCTTCTAGTAAAGTACTACTTACAGATAATAAGCTATTTATAGATAATATAAATACTTTAAAAGAATATAACTTATTAAATAGTATGAAGACTACTGGTAATTATAATTTCTTAGGTAAGGCTAATTTAGTTACAATAATTGATAAGTTACTAGAGTTAGGTATGGAAAAAATACTAGAAGAAAATATAGGACTTTTAAATAATAAAAATCTTGATAGATTATATATTTTGAAACTTTTAGATATAGAAGTTAGTTCTTATGAAGAGTTAGTTGCATACTTAAATCTTAAAAATTTCTATGTAGATGATGCAGATATATTTAATTATGTTAGTAAAAGTAATGTTTCTTTAGATAGTGAAGCAAGATTAGTAAGTTTAGATGTTTTTCCTAAAACAAGTAGAACTATTAATATTAATGGAGTTATATTTTCCAAGAATAAGGTAGAAAGAAATCTAAAATCTACTAGCTTGAGAGATACGAAAGAAGCTTTATTTAAAGATATTATTTTATCAGAAGAAGAAGTTGAATTAGTAGATAAAGCTTTAAAAGAAAAGATCTATGTTAAATAGGTCTTTTCTATTTTCTGATATTGTTATATACTTAAATAGAGGTGAATGGTATGATAAAACCAGAGAAGTTAAAAAGAAATGATAAGGTGGCGATAGTTAGTTTATCAGCAGGATTACTTGGTGAAGATAGTTTAATTCATAAGTATTATATTGCGAAAGAGAGATTGGAAAAAGACTTTGGATTACAAGTAGTAGTAATGGAGAACACACTAAAAGGTATTAAGTATTTATATGAACATCCTGAAAAAAGAGCTGAAGATTTAATGAATGCTTTTAAAGATAAGAGTATAAAGGCTATTTTTACTGCTATTGGAGGAAATGATACGATTAGGCTTCTTCCTTATATAGATTTTGATGTTATTAAGGATAATCCTAAGATATTTATGGGTTATTCTGATACAACAGTAAATCATTTTATGATGCGAAAAGCTGGATTAGTGTCTTTTTATGGGCCTTCTATTATGTGTGAAATAGCTGAATATGGTAAAATGCCTGATAATGTTTATAACGCTATTAAGAATATTTTATTTAACGATAGTAAGGGTTTAGAAATAACTTCTTCTAAGTATTGGTCTAATGACTTTGTTCCTTGGAAAGAGAAAAATATGAATGTTGAAAAGAAGTTGGTAGAAGAAGAACATGGTTATGAAATATTACAGGGTAGTGATGTAGTAAAAGGAGAAGTTATTGGTGGTTGTATCGATGTTTTTCCTATGATAGTTGGTACTAGTATTTGGCCTAAGGTAGAGGAATTTAAAGGAAAAATTCTTTTAATTGAAACGAGCGAGGAAAAGTTATCTTGCGATTATTTGCTTTATTATTTGAGAAATTTAGGAGCTTTAGGAATATTGAATGTAATAAATGGTATTATAGTTGGTAAACCTTATCAAGAAGAATACTATGAAGAATATAAAGATATTTATAAGAAAGTTATGATAGAGTATAATTGTCCTGATTTAGTTATTTTGTATAATGTTAATATTGGACATGCTTACTTTACTGGTATTATGCCTTTAGGAGTAATGGTAGAAATAGACCCTAGTAAAAGGTTATTAACTTTACTAGAAAGTGCGACTATTTAGTTTAGAATGTAGATGCCAATAGTTAAGTAGGTTGCGAATAGTATCCATCCTAAGTAGAAGTAGTTTAGATAGGAAGATAGTTTTACTCTGGTACTAAATAACTTTATTAGTATATAGACTAATATATCTAATAAGATAATTAAAATGATAGAAATAAAGCGCCATTTAAAGACGAAAAAGATAATTGACCATAGAAGGTTTATGAGTAACTCTAAGTAATATATTTTACTGATATAGGTAGTGTTGTAGGTAATTTTCTTTTTGAATATGTAGTAAGATAAGCCCATTAATAGATAGATAATGCTCCACGCTATTGGGAAAAAGACTTTGGGTGGAGAGAAAAGGGGTAAGGTAAGATTTTGATAATCAATGAAATTATTTATGATTAGGCCTACGATACTACCTAGAATGATTGGTAAAAAAAGATAAAAGATATTTGTAATAATTTTCTTCATAATGTCTCCTTTCTAATTTTATTTTATGTTATTTTTTTTAAATTAATTTAAAAATATAAAAATTGAGAAAATTACCTTATTGACAAAGTAAAAATATTTTTCTTATAATATAGTTGTCAGTAGGAAATATTTATAAGTTAATTTAGAAAGTAATTATGCCGATTTAGCTCAGTTGGTAGAGCAACTCATTCGTAATGAGTAGGTCGAAGGTTCAAGTCCTTTAATCGGCACCATTGACAAATCTGTTCGAACTTTTTCGGGCTTCTATATAGAGAACTTGCAAAAAGTTCTTTTTTATGTTATTATGAATATGTCGAGGAAACTTGCATAAAATAAAAAAGGAATACCTAATTGTGGCTAGTTAGGTACTATTCCGTATTTTGGTTAGTACCGACTTAGATAGTTGGTACTATTTTTATTAAAATGATTAGTATCACAATAATAAGTAATATTATGATGGTACAAAGATATTTCTCTGTTTTTCTCATAATATCACCTCCTTTCACTTTTTAAGTAAAGGAGAATAGTACCTAAATCAACTAGATATTCCTGTATAAAATATTATCGCATTATTAATAAATAAATAAATAAATAAATAAATAAATAATAGAACAAATGTATTGTTTTGATTTTTACAGGTAATTTTATGCCTGTATCAAATAATTTTATGAAAGAGGTAATAATGTGGCAATACGTGTACGAGTTTTAAATGGCTTTAGGCGTTTAAAAAATGCACCTAAAAAAATTCAAAAAGAACCTGTTATTTTAACAGATGCTTATGTTAGGGAACTAAATGAAAAAATATCTTATAATATTGTTAAAAACCAGGTTAATTCTGAGCCAGATGTTTTTACTTTAAAAAAAACTATCATGTGTTAGTTGATATTTTATAAAATATTTCTTTGATAAAAGTGTAGCCTTTAGTTTTGAAAGTTACACTTTTATCTTGTAGATTGTAAAGTAATTATAGTATAATATATACTTAGTTAAGGGAGGTTTATTTTAAATGTTAGAAATGAAAAAGTTGGATGACGAATTATATCGTGCCATGTATGGTAAACCTAGAGTTGGTGATGTAGCTGCAATATGGGGCAAGATAAGAAACAATCCAGAAGTATTAAAAGAAGCTATTAAAATTACAAGAAATAAGTGGAACAATGGTGATACAGTAGAGGGTATGACTATTTGTGATGCCATGTTAATTGATTATCCTCATGTTAATAAGGAAGTATATGAGGAATTAATTAAGACTATTTATACAAATACTGATATTGCAAGAACTGTTGTTGATGGCGCAAGTAATGGCGGTTATTCATACTTATTAATGAGTTTATGGAATAAGAATATGAAATTAACAGAAGAACAGAAGGCTTTTGCCGTACGTGAAGCTATGAATAAGATTGGAACAACTACTTATAGAAATAAGATGAATGCATATATAGAGGAACTTAAAGAGAAAAGTATTACGGACGAAAAAGTTGTATTTCTAGATATAGATGGTTCATATAATCCTATGGGCGCTAGAACGGCTAATATGTATATAACTGAAATTTTAAATTCAATTAGTCCAACCCAAGCTCATGGTAGTGGTTGTTATGATATTAGATATTGGATACTTAGAAATCCTAATTGGTCAATAGAAGAAAAACAACAATTGATAATGGATTTTTGGGAGGATAATGAAGACTATGACGATGCATTGGAAGAATGGGAATGGGGTATTGTTAATGATGAAGCAAATTTTAAAAAAGATTTGTTTCCACCTTTTAATAAGTATGAATTATTAAATGAATATACTTATGATATGCTACTAAAATTCTATGGAAATAAAGAAATAACTGATAGGATTTGGGAAGAAATAGAGTTTTGCAAACAAATGCATAAATTAAGACCACAACAATGGGAAATAGGTGCTGATACACCAAAAGTTTTAACGAAAAATAAGAATTAAGTAAAAAAATTAAAGCAATTTTGTTGCTTTAATTAAAGTTGGCATTTTCTTTTTTTAGAGATGCTATTTTTTTATTTAAATTAGAATTTATCTTATTTAAAATATTATCCTTATCGGTTAGTTCTACTTCATTTTTTAGTTTTTTAAAGTAATTGTTAGCTTTCTCTTCTTTTTTGAAGTCTTTCATTAAATACTTAATATCATTTTTATTAATATTTATATATACTTCATATTTTATATAAGAAGTATCTTTACTGTTATAGTCTGATAAAGTAGTTTGCTTTTGTAGGAATTTACTTAAAATTACTTCAAATAGAATATTGTCTTTTTCCAAAGAAAATACTATTTCATTTTCGTCTATACTATTAGCACATTTTAAAGTAGCAAAGTATAAATCGTCTTCTTTTTTCTCTTTAACTGTTCTTTTACTCATACTAGATAGCAATTTCTTTTCAATATTACGAAGTAAATTTAGAGCTTTCTTTTCTTCTAGTAAATCAACAATTTTACTTTTTTCAATTAAAGTATCTATTTTCTCTTTATGCTTCATATCTTTTGTACTCAATTATGTCATCGACATCACAATTTAGGTAATCACATATTCTTGCGATTACATAAATGTCTATTTTAGTTAAATTACCTTTTGCTAATCTTTGAATTACCTTAAAATCTGTTTCAGTATCACGCATTATTTTGTTTTTACTAATATTTTTTTGATCTAAAAGATTATCTAATTTAAATAGAAAATCTCCTTCACCAACTTTTACACTAACAATTTTTTCCACACTAATCATCCTTTTCTTTATAAAAATTTTATCAATAATATAGTTGAATAACTATTGGTTTTGTAGCCAGTATCATTGATATTTCATTAGTATTATTTGCTAAAAGTAATGGTTTTATTGCTTAAATGTTTAATTGCTTTAAATTTTATGATATTGTATAATATTAAGAAGAGATGTATTTCTCAATATTTAATCATTTAAAGGGGAATTACTATGATAAAGTATGAATTAATTAAGAAAGATAATGAAACTAATGCTAGATATGGTAAGATAGAAACTAATTATGGAACATATGAAACACCTATGTTTATGCCAGTAGGTACTAGAGCTACTGTTAAGTCTTTAACAAAAGAAGAGTTAATTGATGCGCATAGTGGTATTATATTAGCTAATACTTATCATTTATGGTTAAGACCAGGAGAAGATGTAATTGCTAGATGTGGTGGGTTACATAAGTTTATGAATTATGATAGACCTATTCTTACTGATAGTGGTGGTTTTCAAGTGTTTTCTTTGGCTAAAAATAAAGAAAAAGATATTAGTGAAGAGGGAGTTATTTTTAAAAGTCATATAGATGGAAAGAAACTTCTTTTAACACCTGAAAAATCTATTGAGATACAAAATAAGTTAGATAGTGATATTGCTATGAGTTTTGACGAGTGTCCTCCAGCCAGTGCTAGTTATGAATATTTAAAAAATAGTGTTTTACGTACTCTTCGTTGGGCTTTACGTGGTAAAAAAGTACACAATAATCCAAGACAAGCTTTATTTGGTATTGTTCAAGGTGGAGCATATGAAGATTTAAGAAAGTTATCAGCTGCTAAGACAGTTGAGATGGATTTTGATGGTTACTCAATTGGTGGTGTTGCTAACGATGGTGAGTCTAAAGAAGATATGTATAAAGCTATTGACTATTCAATACCTTATTTACCTGATGATAAAGTACGATATTTAATGGGAATAGGTGAACCAGTTGATATAATAGAAGCTGTTATTAGAGGAGTTGATATTTTTGACTGTGTTTTACCTACAAGAATTGCTAGACATGGTCAAGCTTTTACAAGATATGGTAAAATTAATTTTCATAATGCTAAATATAAAGAAGATTTATCTCCAGTAGAAGAAGGATGTGACTGTTATACTTGTAAAAACTATTCTAAAGCTTATATTAGGCATTTAATAACAACCGAGGAAATGTTAGGTGGAAGATTACTTTCTATTCATAATATAAGGTTTTTAACTAGGTTAACTGAAGAATTAAGAGATGCTATTAAAGAGGGGAAAGTTCTAGAATATAAAGAAAATTTCTTAAAAAATTATAAAGAAAAAAACCTTATAGATAAAAAATAGGTTTATTTGAAGAAGTAGTGACTTCTTTTTTTTCTTCTTGAGTAGTATTTTTATTTGGTAAAGTATCACTGTTTATAGTATTTGCTATTTTAAGCATTGTTTTAGCATTATTTATAATAGGTTTTACTTGATAAACTATTGGTATAGCTTGATTAATTACATTTAATGTCTTACTTGTTTTATCAAGAAAGTTTGACCAATTAAAACTTTTTGGTAGATTAAAACTCTTATTAGAAAAGTTTGTATTTGGGTAAGTAAACATAAAACACCTCTTTATAATAATGTATGTAAAAGTAGGTAAAAAGTTTAATTAAAGTATTTAAAAAGAGATAAATTTATGATAAAATTGTAGTAGTTTAAGAATAGGAGGAGTAAGTATGTTATTTAAAAAGAAAAGTAAAAGTAATATGCCTGTTCAAGATAATGAAATAACTACTAGTTCTACTTTATTAGATACTGCTCCTGTTACTAATAATGTTAGTGTTAATAATAGTAATGTAGGAAATAATTCTGTTAATGCTAATGGTTCAAAACCTTTAGTTAATATGACTAATTCAAATAATTTACAAAGTACTGATAATCAAGATAGTGATTTAATTAATAGTATGACTTCTAGTGCTAATTTAAACAAAAAAGTAGATCGTCCTATTAAAAGATTTCATTATATAATTATTAATACTATGGGTAAGAAGGAACAAGGAAATTTTGATGCTGAGTCTGCAGATGATGTTAGAAATTTCTTGTTATCTCAAGAGTATCAAGTTTTAGAAGTAAAAGAAAGATCTAAGTATGATATTGATTTAGGTGGAAATGGACGTATAAAGACTTCTGATTTAGCTTTTTGTTTGACACAGTTATCTACTTATATTAAGTCTGGTATTCCACTAGCTGATTCTGTTAAGATACTTGCTAAACAAACAAGTAAGTCTAGTATGAAGAAAAGCTTTAATGAACTTGTTTATGAGTTATTAAGAGGTGAAAGCTTATCTTCAGCTATGGAGAAACAGAATAATACTTATCCTAAGTTACTAATTAATATGATAAAAACGGCTGAAATGACTGGTGATTTACCTACTATTTTGGACGATATGGCTGATTATTATACGGCTATGGATCAGACTAGAAAACAAATGAAAAGTGCTATGACATATCCATTGGTTGTTTTAACGATTGCTTTTGCTGTATTGATATTTATGCTTACTTACTTAGTTCCACAGTTTGCAACGATGTTTGAAGCTAATAATGCTGAACTTCCTGCTTTAACATTAACTATCTTGGCGATAAGTGATTTTATTAAGGCATATTGGTATATATTACTTATATGTATATTAGTAGTTACAGTGACTTTTGTTTATACATTTAAAAAAGTACAGAAGTTTAGGCTGATGGTTCAAACGATGCTCATGCATATTCCTGTAGTTAAGAATGTTATTATATATAATGAAGTTGCGAACTTTACAAAGACATTTGCTTCTTTAATAAATCATGGTGTTTTTATTACTGATAGTATGGAGATTTTATCTAAAATTACTAATAATGAAGTATATAAAGGTATTATTGATAAATGCTTAACTAATTTAGCTAAGGGGGATTCTATTTCTACAGCTTTTAAGGGTGAGTGGGCTGTTCCTATTGTTGCTTATGAAATGATAGTTACAGGTGAGACGACTGGACAACTTGGTACTATGATGGAAAAAGTTGCGGCACATTTTCAAATGTTACATAAAAATATTATAGATCAAATGAAGAGTTTGGTAGAGCCACTTTTAATATGTTTCTTAGCAGTAGTTGTTGGTATTATTCTTATGTCAATAATTCAACCAATGTTTGCTATATATGAACAAGTTCAATAAGGAGGGTAATTATGATGATTTTATACTTAATTATCTTCTTTCTTTTTGGAACATGTTTTGGTTCTTTTTTTACGGTAATTGGATTAAGACTTCCAAAAAATATTTCTTTCTTAAAAGGAAAATCACACTGTGATAAGTGTAATCATGATTTAGGACTTATTGATATGGTACCAGTATTATCATTTATCTTTCTAAAAGGAAAGTGTCGTTATTGCCATGAAAAAATAAGCTCTTTATCTACTTATATGGAATTATTTACGGGAATACTTTTTGCTTTAGCTTACTATTCTTTTGGGTTTTCTTATTCTTTATTAATAGCTTTAGGTATTATAAGTATGCTTATTATTGTAACTGTTAGTGATATGAATTACTTAATTATACCAGATCAGGTTCTTGTCTTTTTTAGTATTTATTTTATTGCTATTAAGATGCTTGATGGAGGAATAAAAGAGGCAGTTTTATGTGTTTTATCAGGTATTTTCTTATTTATAATAATGTATGTTATTATGCTAATAGGAAGCAAGATTTTTAAAAGAGAGGCTCTTGGTGGGGGAGACATTAAAATGATGTTTGTCTTTGGATTAGTTCTTCCCCCTTTACTAGGCGTTATATCGATATTTTTAGGTAGTTGTTTAGCTTTGCCTGTATCTTTATATATTTTGACCAGAAAGAAGGAAAGAATTGTTCCTTTTGGGCCTTTTCTTTTATTAGCGCTTACTCTTTTGTATTTTACTAAGATAACGCCTGATATTATACTTAGTATATTAAGAAGTTAGATAACTGAAGTATTCAGTTATTTTTTTTCAAAAGAAAAAGTGCAAGGTACTGCACTAATTAATATGAATTATTTTTTTCTAGGATATGGGTCTTTAACATTAGTAAGGCCTAATATATAGTCAATACTAGTTTTATAATATATAGCTAGTTTTTTTAAGCCATCATAAGATAATTGATATATACCTTGTTCTATTCTTGAATAATGAGCTTGGGTAATACCAAGAATATCTGCAACTTCCTTTTGTAATAAGTCATTGTCTTCTCTTAAATCTTTTATTCTCATTACAATCACCTAAAGATATTTTATAATATTTGATAAAAAGATATTGACTTTTATGTGCATTACGTATATATTTATATTAGTATACGTAATACGTATATATAATAGAGGTGATATCATGAAGAATAGTAAGATAATAGTAGGGGTAGTAATTGGAATAGTTATATCAATTACTTTATCTTTTTGTCTAGCAGAAACTTTAATAGAAAGTAAAAATGTTTCTTATGTAGATAACAGTGCAGTAGGAGCAATTAATGTACAAAATGCCATAGATGGAACTTGTACTAAGTTTAGTAATGAATTACAAAACTTTCTCTTAAAAGTATACCCCGTAGGAAGTATTTATATATCAACAACTTTAAAAACTCCAAGTGAAGTACAAAATAGTTTTGGTGGTACTTGGGTTTCATATGGAGTAGGAAAAACATTATTAAGTAGTACAACAAGTGAACAAACTGGAGGTTCAAACACGGTAACTCTGACAACAGCTAATCTACCAGCACATACTCATAATTATGATAAAGTAAATGCTAATACAGGTTCACATGTTTTAACTATAGCGGAGATGCCAGCACATCCAGGACATATATATGAAGCTGGAGGAAGTGGTGGCTGGTATGTACCAGCAGCATATCAAACAACTACTTCATTTTCTAATAGAAGATGGATAGTTCATAGAGCTAACGAGCTTTATCCTGATAGCACTTCTTATGGTAATAATGAAGGCCACACTCATTCAATCTCAACTACCTCAACCGCAACAAGTTCGGCAGGTTCTACTAATCCTACCGCTATTAATGTCCAAAATGAATATATAACTGTCTATATGTACAAAAGAACTAATTAGATTATAAATAAAAATAATCGGGTATTTAACTCGATTATTTCTTTTTCTTTGGGTAAGCTTCTTTTTCATTAGTTCTACCCAAGATATAGTCTGTACTTGTATTATAGAAAGTTGCTAAAGTATCAAGCTTGTCAATTGGTAGTAATCTTATTCCAAGTTCATATTCACTATATTGTTGTTGAGATATCTTTAATAGTTTAGCAATATCTTTTTGATACAAGTCTTTATCTTGCCTTAAATCTTTTAACCTATTAATATTCATAAATTCTCCTCTCTTTCTACTATTTTCATACATAAAATATTATGTGCGTTGACAATACATGAAATTTCATGTATAATTTAATTGTATACATAATATTTCATGTATATAAATTTAAATATTATTATTTAAATTATGCAAATGAAATGTAGAGAGGGTAATTATGAAATATCTAAATAAAGTATTATTAAGCTCTGTAGTTGTCATAGTATTAGTAATGAGTGTAGGTTATTCTGTTTTAAATAAAGAGTTAAGTATAACAGGTGAAGTTAATTATAGACCACAAGGAGATATGAGAATTACTAATGTTAAACAAGAAGATATTAGTAATGCTAATATTGAGTATTTTGATTTTTCTAGAAAAGAAATTAAATTAGCTTATAGTAGTAATGGGAATGCTTTTCTAAAGTTTACAGTAGAAGTAACTAATTATAGTAATACTGAAATGGGTATTTTAAAAATAGATGGATTAGATGGTGGCGTAGTAGAGGGCTATACTTTTGGTGAGAAGTTAGTAGGAGAAGATAATAATAGTAAGGCTGGTATGACTAAAGAGTTTACTATTACTTATAACTCAAGTGAAGTTGAAACAAAAAGTTTATTATTAAAGTTTGACTTTGAAGAAGTCTTTACTATTAATTATGAAGGATTTGATAATACTCAAGACTTTAAGAAAGAGATATTAAACAATGATAAATTAGTTCAAAACTTAGGAGATGATCCTCCTAGGAAAATAGAAGTTACTATGAATGATAAAGTAATAACACCTAATTATAGTAATGGAACATTAACAATTAATCAAGTAACAGGTAATATAAAAGTAAAATCTTTATTTTATGACGATAGTGGAGCAAATGAACCAGTACTTAGTGATGGAATGATACCAGTATATTATGATGAGAATGATAAAGAATGGAAGAAAGCTGATAGATACAATAGAAATAATAATTGGTGTGATTATAATAATCAGAAGTGGTGTAATGCGGTTACAGTAAAGAATGTTGTTAGAGATTTATCTGGTAATGGAAATGATGGTGAGATACATGGAGCTGTTGTGAATGACGGTAAAGCTTATTTTGATGGAGTTGACGATTACATAGATGCTGGGTTAAAAAAATATGATTTTAAGCAAGTTACCTATGTAGCTAAATTTACTTTGCATTCTTACAGCAATACTAATCAAACTATTATGGGTAATACTGATACTGGTGGCTTATCTTTATCATTTTTGCCAAAAACAAATAAATTGCTTACATTTGGCTTATATAATTTAAATACTGGTTCTTATGTTTACTTGTCAAGTTCTTCTAGTGAAATAGAATTGGAAAAAGAATATGTTGCGGTTGGAACATATGATGGTAATAGTATTAAGCTGTATCTCAATGGTGTTTTAGTTGCGGAAAACAATACTCAAATTAATTTTAAAACTTCTAACTCTAATACTTTAATATGCTCAGAACCTCAAGGGGATACAGATTTTTCTGAAATGTCAAATGCAACAATAAATGATGCTTTAATATTTGATAAAGCCTTGAGTGAGGCTGAAATTAAGCAGCATTATAGTAATGAAGTTACTTTAGGAGAAACAAAACCATTAGTCTATTATAATTTTGAAGAAACAAGTAGAACTCCTTATGTACATGGTAGTGTTGGAACAGCAATACCAATTGAAGAAATAAATACCATGTGGGTATGGATACCAAGATATAGTTATACTATAAAGAGTGAAGATGGAGGAGATAACTATTTTGGTAAAGCAAGTTCTGATAATTCAAATCCATCACAAGCTTTACCAGGAGAGATAGATATTAGATTTATTTCTCAGACTTCTAAAGATACAGGTAGTGCTAGATATATAGGTAGTGATATTAATGGGTGGTTTACGCCACCAGGATTTAAATTTGGAGATAAAGATTTATCAGGAGTATGGATAGGTAAGTTTGAAGTAGCAGGAAGTTTAGCGAAAGATAGTCAGGCTTGTAAAAATGAAAGGTGTTATGTTAGCAAAGTGACTATAAAGCCAAATGTTGCATCAATTAGAAGTCAAACAGTTAGTAGTTTCTTCTATATGGCAAGAAGCTTTCAAAAGGCAGATAGTGGTTATAATGAAGCTGTTTTTGATTTACATATGGCTAAAAACGAGGAATGGTCACTTATTTCTTATTTAACACAAAGCAAATATGGTAAGTATGGTAATGATAATTATACAGGTGCTAATAAAGAAGTATATCAAAATAAATCAAGTGATTTTATAACAGGTAATAGTAACTGGACACCCAGTCAAGACGAAAGCACCACAGATCAGTATTCTTATAATGATATGACGAATTTGAATGATGGTAGGGGATTTGCTGGTCCAGGTGCCTCAACAACTGGAAATATTTATGGTATTTATGATATAAGTGGTGGAGCTAATGAATATGTTATGGGAGTGCTAGAGTATGACGAACAAGGTAATGATACTCACAGTGGCATGATAGTTAGTAATACTTCTAATTTTATAGGGCTTAATAAAGAAGGTACAGAAACTGGAACACTGGCTTTACCAGCTTCTAAATATTATAAAGTATATAAAAGTATTAATCCTACTTCAGCAAATCGTGTTAGTGCTGAAACGGCTTGTGATGGTGGCATATGTTATGGACATGCATTTACTGAGACTGCTGAATGGTATGGTGATTACCCCTATTTCTTATCTCGTACTTATCCATGGCTACAGCGTGGTGGTTATAATAGTTATGGTAAAGTTGCCGGCATATTTTACTCTCATTATCAATCTGGTGGTCTTGATGCTAGGGCAACTACTAGATTAGTTCTAACTCCATAATATTTGTGATAGGGTGGAGTAGTGATGGTATATCTATTAATTTAATAGTATACTCTATCATTTAGAAAATAGATATATGGTGTTTGTATTATTGCATTTAAAAACATATTATAAATATGAATATAAAAATGATTAATTATTTATTTATGTTAGAGTAATTAATTCTAATTAAAATTATTATAAGAAATAAATCTTAATGATAGGAATTTATGGGAAGTTGTATTTACTAAAATCCTTATTTTATAAGGGTTTTCTCATTGATTATTAACTTCCTATAATTGATATTATGTTAACTTCTATTTTGGAATATAATATAAAAGTACTCCCCTACATAAATATTTAATAAAAATTTACTTAAAATTTATAAGAAATTAATTTATTATTCTCTATTTATTTCATTGATAATAAGCTCATAATTAAATTTATAAATTTTGGCAAATTTTTAGTTTTTTAATTATATTATTATACGTATTATGTATTTTCCTGTAATATTATATTAGTTATATTTCTACTACTTTATATAATATATAAATAAATATGGTAAAAAAGAAAAATGAATTTTAAGCAATTTAGGTTAAGAACTATCCATCTAATTAAATAAAAATCGCTTAAAATGCATTTTGAATTTTTCTTTAGTTTTTGGGTATGCTATAGATAAGGAGGTTTTTATGGAAGAAAAAATTATGTGTGATGTAGACAGTTGTAATTACAATAATAATGATAATGGAACTTGTTCTTTAAAATCTATTAAAGTTAGTTGTACTTGTGATAATAAAACTTGTAATAGCTCAAAGGAAACTATATGTCAAAGTTTTGAAAATACTGGTAGTCCATTAACTGACAATGTCTACGAAGTTACATCAGAAAGCGAGTAGAGGGGTTATACCTCTTTTTTTCTTTTACTACTCTCCTACTCTATATTAAATCTTCTAAGATGCTAGTTCCAATTTCAGGTGGTTCTACTTCAAAATTATCAGCAATAGTTGCTCCTATATTAGCAAAAGTATCAAATGGTTTAAGTCGCTTAGGCTCTTTAAAATTACGACTATATATAATTACTGGTACATTTTCTCTAGTATGGTCATTACCTCTAAATGTTGGATCATTACCGTGATCGGCAGTAATAATAAGTAGGTCGTCTAATTCTAATTTATTAAGAATAATAGGTATTTCTACATCTAATTCTTCTATAGCTCTAGCATATCCTTCTACGTCTCTATTATGGCCATATAAAGAGTCAAAATCTGCTAAATTGACCATGCATAATCCTGTAAACTTTTTATCCATTATATCAGTAAGTTTATTTATAGCTTCTATATTATTAGTAGCTTTAATATTTTTATTTATACCTTGACCATCAAATATATCATTTATTTTACCAATACCAATGACATTATAATTATTTTCTACTAGACTATCTAAAACACTTCTTTTAGGAGGTTTTATAGCATAATCTTTTCTACCACTATTGATAAATTTATATTTACCTGGAGTTCCAGTAAATGGTCTAGCAATTACTCTACCTATTCTCCAATCTTCTTCTAAAGTTAAGGCTCTAATTTTTTCGCAATACTGATAAAGAGTACTTATAGGAATACTATCTTCATGAGCTGCTACTTGGAGGTCAGAGTCTGCTGATGTATAAATGATTAATGCTCCATAATTTACTTGTCTTTCTCCTAATTCTTGAATAATAGCGTCGTCGTTGCAACATTTATTACCAATTACTTTTCTACCTGTAACTAACTCAATTCCATTTAATATTTCATAGACAAAACCACTATTAAAAGTTTTAAAAGGAATATCATTTTTTATGCCTACCATTTCATAATGACCATTTAAAGTATCTTTACCAGCATTAATAGGTTTGGCAATTGTATAATATGCTTCAACATTATCATTATCACTCATATTAATAGTATCTAAAAAGCCAATTTTCTTTAAGTTAGGTATAAATAAATCGCAACTTTCATTGACATGTTTTAATGTATTAGCGCCATTATCTTGAAAGTTAATTGCATCTAGTGTCTCCCCTACTCCAAGCGAGTCTAAAACCATTAAGAATATTCTTTTAAATTTCATATAAATGCTCCTTTACTTACTACTACGTGGATGGTATTTTTTATAATCTTCTATTACTTTTTTATCACTTACTTCTGTATATATCTTAGTTGTTGAGATATCAACATGTCCTAACATTTCTTGGATACTTCTAAGATCAGCTCCCCTATTTATTAAATGGGTTGCGAAAGAGTGTCTCAATGTATGTGGTGATACTTCAGGATTTAAGCCTTTTTCTTTTAAAATTTTTTTTAAATTTTTAAAAAAGCCTTGTCTAGTCATAGCGTTACCATGATTATTTAAGAATAGTTTATTACAGCTTTTTCCTTTTAAAAGACTTGCCCTTACTTCTAAATATTTATTTATATATATAATAGCATATTCTCCTATAGGAACTACTCTTTCTTTATCTCCTTTACCTAAAATATGGACAAGAGCATTTGTCATATCAATATCATTTAAAGTTAAATTAATAACTTCACTTACTCTTAAACCACATCCATACATCAATTCTAACATAGCTTTATTACGATAGTCAAATGGTGTTTCTAATTTAATATCAAGTAGTTTATCTACTTCTTCAATACTTAAAGTTTTTGGTAGAGTTTTTCGTAATTTTGGTCTATCAATAAATTCAGTAACATCAGCTTCAACTTTTTGTACTTTTAATAAATATTTATGAAAATTCTTAATAACTGTTAAATTATGGGCTACGGTAGTAGTTTTCTCTTTATTTCTTAATTTTATAAAGTCTATGACGTTTTCAGTACTAATTTCTTCTACAGTAAATATATTTTTTTTATTTAAATAATTTTTATATACGTTTAAATCATTAGTATAAGCTTCTTTAGTTTTATCTGATAAGCCTTTTTCAAAGACACAGTAGTTTATAAAATCTTCAATAGCGTTATTTATATTCATAAAATCACCACTTTACTCATAATATAATTATAATGTTAAAAGTACTAATTGACAATATAGAAAAATGATTTATAATATTATTTCGAGGGGAAAATAAATGAATGTAGAAGATATACGTATTAAGAGTTTAAAACAGACTTTAGATAGTAAAATTAAAGAAAGTGATAGTGTTACAATAGTGCCTCATATTAGATTAGATTTTGATGCGATTGGATCTAGTATTGCTTTATATATAATGGCATTGAGGCAGAGAAAACGAGTAAATATATTGATAAATGATAATTACAATGAATTAGATTGTGGCATTAAAACTGTTTTAAAGGAAATAACTACTAAAGGATTTAATATTATTAATTATAATGAGTATAAAGATAGATATGCTAATAGTAATGATTTATTAATATTAACTGATACTTCACAACAAACTCTTATTCCTATTGAAGAAGATATTATTAAGAAGAAAGTTCTAGAAGAAAAGATAATTGAAATAGACCATCATAATTATGGTAATTCAACGATAGATGCCAAGGATAAGTTTATCTTGCCTGAATATTCTAGTGCTTGTGAAATTATTACTAAAATGCTTTTTACTTCACGTGTTAGATTTAGTAAAGAGATTGCGACTTATCTTTATGCTGGAATATGGTTAGATAGTAATAGATTGACTAAAAGAGGATCTAATAATGAGACACATAAATGGGCTGGTAAATTAGTTGAGAATAATGCTGATATTGATAAAGTAAATGATTTATTTATAGAAGATTATAATGATAATCAAAAAATTCAAGAATTAGTTTCTAATCATATGAAAATGTTTAGTTATACTATTGCTTGTTTAATTGGTGAAGACGATAAGAAATATAGTTGTGAAGATCTGGCTAAGGCTGCAGATGCGTGTTTAAAGTATCGAATAGATGCATCTTTTGCGATAGGTAATGTATCTGATAGTATGGTGTCAATAAGCGCTCGTAGTAAAGGCAATATTAACGTTGGAGAAATAATGAAAGAATTTGATGGTGGTGGTAACTATTTAGCGGCCGCAACTAAAATAAAAGACGAAAAACCTAGTGAAGTAAGCAAAAAATTAATGAAAGCTTTAAGACCTAATTATTATATTGATAAAGAAAATTAATTGACGAGTTATGCTTTAATAACTCGCCAATTTTTTAAGCTTTTCTTCGATACATGAAAACGGTTACATATGGATCTTGAACATTGATAGCTGTAGGATTAGTAGAACCTGCCGAACTTGTTGCGGTTGAGGTAGTTGAGATTGGGTGGGTGTGTCCTCCCCCACCTCCATAATTTGTGCTGGCTGGGTATAGCTCATTTCCCTCATATACTACCCATCCCCTTTTTGCATAATATTGTGGTTCTGCTTGTTTGGCAATTGTTTTTGATAAATACAAATAATTTTCTTCTCCTCCATATCTTTCTACATGTCCTGGATGTGATGGCATCTCTGCTATCGTTAAGGTATGGGAACCGGTATTAGCATTTGCTTTATCATAATTGTGAGTGTGAGCTGGTAGATTAGCTGTTGTTAGTGTTACGGTGTTTGCTCCTCCTGTTGTACCTGATTTGGATGTTGTTCCTCTTAATACTTTATCCGTTCCATATGTCTCCCAAGTACCACCAAACTTATTTTGAACTTGTTCTACGGTAGATAATTCAGTTGATATATAAATGCTACCTACTGGATATATCTCATTTATTATTTGCTTCTTTAAATTAATTAAATCATTACTAAACTTAGTACAAGTTCCATCTATGGCATTTTGTACATTAGTCGCTCCTAATTTAGAATTATCTACATAAGAAACATTTTTACTTTCTATTAAAGTTTCTGCTAGACAAAAAGATAAAGTAATTGATATAACTATTCCAATTACTACCCCTACTATTATCTTACTATTCTTCATGATATCACCTCTATATTACGACCTTTGTGTCATAATAAAAGTATAAACCATTATGACATATAAGTCAATATAATATTATGACTTTTAAGACATACAATTTTTATTAAAAATATGACATTATTGTCATGAGGTGATAATATGTTAAAAGAATATAGACTAAAAAGAGGTTATAGTTTAGAAAAATTAGCAGAATTAACTAATATATCATGGCGTAATTTACAAAGAATTGAAAATGGTAAAGATAAGGATGCTAAGTTTGAAACGATAAGAAAATTAATTCAAGTATTAGAAATAGAAGATAAAGATATACTTGATTATATTAAGAATTAAGGAGAAGTTTATGATGTTGATATTTTACTTTATATCTGCAATAGGGATAATATATCTAATTATTTCTATTTGTAGGTATGTAGTTAATTTTTTAAATTTTAAAGAAGAAAGAAGAAATGATACTGAAAAAACTAAACCGAGTACTAGTTATTATCAGAAAAGCTTTATGAGTGCTGCTGAAAAGAATTTTTATAATATCTTAAGAGAATTAGAAACTAAATATAAGATAGTACCTCAAGTTAATTTAGCTAGTATTATTAGTAAGAATAATTATACTTTTCAAAATGAATTATTTAGAAATATTGATTTTGCGATATTTACTTATGATTATTCTAAACTATTACTTTTAATTGAGTTAAATGATAGTACTCATAATATGGCAAAGAGAAGGAAAAGAGATATGAAAGTACAAGCTATTTTAAATGATGCTGGTATACCTTTAATGAAGTTTTATACTAATAAGCCTAATGAAAGAAATTATGTACTTAATAGAATTTTAAATAAAATTGAAAAAGATATAGGCAACTAATATTATGTATGAATATACATGTTAAAAGAGTAACTTTCCGTTACCCTTTTCTTTTAGACTTTTCTTGATTGTATCTCAGCTATTTTTTCAAATACTTCTTTAGCATTATCTTCATTTATTTCGGTATAACCTAGCTCTCTTAGAGCTTGAACTTTTACGGTATTAAGCTCTTGAGTACGAGATAGTTTTTCTTCTTTTTTCTGCTCAATATTTTGAACAAATCTTTTATGAGACTCGCTTAGTTTGTTTTTAGAAGCTCCTCCATTATTATAAAGGGTCATAGCACTAAAGATAATACTTTCAAATATAAATTGTTTATCTTTATCAAAATTAAATTCCATTGGATCAGTAAATCCTAAAGATTTAGACATATAAGCTAAAATATACTTTAATTCGTCTGTTGTTTCCATTGACTGTAGGAAGTGATATAAGTATAAGAAAGTTGTATATGACTCTTTAGTTTTGTCGTTAGCAAGTTTTTCTTTTAAGATATTAATTATATCAGATAGTAATTCTTGTTCTTTTTTATTAAAGCCTTTTAAATCAGCCAATATTTCTTTACTAGAGATATCTTTTACACCATCATTAAGTCTATTTTCAACTTCAATTATATATTCACCGGTAATTTTAACTTTGCTTAATTCTCCTATACTTTCAATATTAAGTAAGCTAAGTAGTTTAGCAGCTTTTTCTTTAGGCCAGTCATTAATATCAGATAAAGCTAAATAATTATATAGCATTTGTCTTGATACTCCTAAGTATTTAGCTAGACGTACTTTGCTAATTCCTAATTCGGCTAATGTTTTGTTTAATTCTTTCATTATTTTACCCTCCTAATATAATTATAGTTAATTAGGTGTAAATAATCAAGTGTAAATTGACATAATTATTAGAAATATATTAATTTTATTACTTTAGGTACGATAAATACTTCTAAAATACTTGATAATAAGCTTATTCCTAAAGAAATTGTAAGTAATTTTAGATATCTTTTTACGATAAGCTTTCTATTATAATCTTTTTTTCTAAAGAAATAATTAAATAGCATAATAGAAAAGCTTAGTGAATAATACGCTAAAAAGAATGTTACTATTAAGTTTATTATCATGGGAATAGCATATATAACTCCTAGTAATAGACCTTTTAATCCCATATTATAAATTATACTAGTAAAGGTAAAGGTAGATAAGAAACATTTAAAAATAAATATTAAAATAATAAAGATAACTCCTATTAGTGATATTCCTAATAACCATATTAAAATATTAGTTAGAATATTACTATTTATGGTCTTTATTAAGGTAGTAGTATATTTAATATTATTATTTTTAATAGCAATATAATAGTTATTTATATTATCTTTAATTATAGTTTTATTTTCATTATTTATAATAGTAATATAGAATACACCTAATATTAAAAAAATACTTCCTAGTATTAATAGAAAAGTAAGTAGTTTATTATTTTTTAATTTTTTAATCATAGTCTTCACCTAGTAAAGAATATTATTTTTATAGTAATAATATACTTTAAAGTGATTTACTTTTTATGACAAATAATTTATAATTATTAATAGAGGTGATACTTTTTGAGTGATAAAGTTATTAAGATAGTGTCAATTATTATGGTAATTGCTATGCTAGTTGGCTTTTTAAGCGTATTAATATTTATTTAAAAAGAAAGCATGTTATTTGCTTTCTTTATTTATATAGCCTTCTATTTCTGGAAGAATATCATTTAAATTATTATCAAAATTGTATTTATTAACTATGTCATTTACTCTTTTAGTATCTTTAGCTAGATATAACATAAGTAAGCCTGCTATACGATTGGCTGTATATTTATTTAGCTCTAGGATATCTTTTTTATTTATTTTATATTTTCTTTCTATATCTAGTATAGGTCCATAACTATATAAATAGTTAGTTAAAGAATTACTTATTTTATCTATATCTTTGTTTTTATCTGTTATATGTATTTTAGTCCATATTTTCATGCTTATCACTTCCCTATGGCTTTATATAATAACATATTTTTAAAGAAAAAGAAAGTCTACTTTCTTATTTTAAATAGGGATTATTTTCCTTTTCATATTTTAGAGTTGTTTCTTCATTATGACCTGGATATAAGGTTATATCTTCATTAAGAGTTAGTATTTTCTTTATACTTTCTTGCATTTCTATATCACTACCACCTGGTAAATCAGTTCTACCAATACTTTCTTTAAAGATAAAGTCACCATCAAACATAACGTTTTCTTCTTCAAAATAGAAGCTAACAGAGTCTTTAGAATGACCTGGGGTATATAGACATTGGAAAGTAAAACTACCTATTTTATATTCTTTTTCTTCTAGATTACTTCTTTTAAATATTTTAATGCTTCTTTTAGTAAGAAAGTTTCTTAAAGCTCCGATATGGTCAAAGTGGGAGTGAGTAATTAAAACTCCTAATACTTTAGCGTCCCCTATTTGTTCTTTTATTTTAGGAAAGTTATCTCCAGGGTCAACTACTAGGCACTCGTTATTTTTGATTAAAACGTAACAGTTTTCATCTAAATAACCAGTTAAAATCTTTTTAATATTCATATCTTCACCTACTTATATTTCTCTATTTTTTCTTTACTGATATAAATATAATTATAATTAGTATCTAGTTTAAATGTATAAACATAAGTGCCACTTACTAATTCACTTGGTACTTCAGCACTTTCATTACCAATATATTTTACTTCTTCTGTTAGGGTTATATAATTACCATAGCTTTTAGCGTCTACTAGTTTTTTATCGGCTCTAAAAATAATTGCTGATTGTTCTTCACAGTAACCTTTAACGTATTCTCCACGTTCTTTAATGTATTCATAACCACCTATGCAACTATTTCCTAGTTGAACATTGGCATTAGGAACATTTGCGTCTTCTCCAAATAGTTTTTTTATAGCTAATTGCATTGTTTCTTCTTTAAAAGCCATAGGCATAAACTGAACTATATCAGGGCAAGTATAGGGTTCCATTGCGGATTTACTGAATAAGTTACAGTTAGAAGAATAAATCATATCTTGACCTATTTGTCTATAAGCTAGGTATAGTTTCATAGAATTATCTAGATTAACAGATGCTAGGTCTTCTTTTATATTTGTTTTTACTTTATTGTATAGGTCTTGAACTAAAGTAGAATTTAAATCAAGAGTTGTTTCTTCTTTATAACCAACTGGACTACATTCAAATATTAATCTTTCAATATCGGCTTTATTTTTTTGAACTAAAAAGACAACTCCACCTATTAAAAATAATATTAAAATTATTAATAAAGGTAGTAAGTTAATTTTTTTCTTAGGTTTTTCTACTACTACTTCTTTTTCTTCTTGTTGTGGTATAATACCAATTTCTTGGTCACTTACTATTTGGTTAACAGGAACATCAACGCTTTTAGTAATTACTGGTTCTGGTCCTTTAGTAGTAGCATTAATATCAAGTGTTTGTGGTAAGGTACCAGGTTGAATGTTGGTATTTACTGCTCTATTTGCGGCAGGAGCATTATTTACTTGAGTATTAGTAGTGTTTACTGCTGTGGCATTATTAACGTTAGTTGCTGTGTTAGTATTAGTAGTATTTGTATTATTAACCCCATTATTCATTTTTCTTCACCTATCCTACTATATAGATTTTAATATATTTTTTGATATTTTACAATAGAAAAAAAGTAAAAAGATGAGTGTTTTACTCTTCTTCTACTTGAAATTGGGAATTGTATAGATTGGCATAGAAACCATTTTTTGCTAAAAGCTCTTCATGGTTACCTTGCTCGATGATATCACCATCATTTAAAACTAGTATTAAATCGGCATTTTTAATGGTAGATAGACGATGGGCAATAATGAAGCTTGTTCTTCCTTCCATAAGTTTGTCCATAGCTTCTTGAATTAAAATCTCGGTTCTAGTATCGACACTACTTGTAGCTTCGTCTAATATTAGTATTTTAGGGTCAGCTAGTATTACTCTTGCGATAGTTAGAAGCTGCTTTTGACCACCAGAGATGTTATCGGCTTCTTCATTTATCTGCATATTATAACCATCAGGTAGAGTTTTAATGAAGTGATCAACACTAGCTGTTTTACAAGCATTTCTGATTTCTTCTAGGGAAGCATCTAGTTTACCATATTTAATATTTTCTTCAATACTACCACTAAATAGCCATGTATCTTGTAGAACCATACCAAATAGTTTTCTTACTTCATGACGGTCATAGTCATTTAAGTTTTTGCCATCTATTAGAATTTTACCGTCATTTAGTTCATAGAAATGCATAAGTAATTTAACTATAGTTGTTTTACCAGCACCAGTTGGTCCTACAATAGCGATTTTTTGTCCTGGTTTTACTTTAGCTGAGAAGTCTTTAATGATAATTTTGTCTTCATTATAACCGAATTTTACATGAGAAAATTCAATACTTCCTTTTATTTTATCGATATCTAATATCTTGTTAGATACATTTTGTTCTTCTTCGATTGCTAAAAAGTCAAATACTCTTTCACTAGCGGCAATAGCTGATTGAATATTGGCCATTACTTGAGATAATTGGTTAATTTGTTGAGTAAAGTTTCTTACGTATTGGGTAAATGACTGAATATCTCCAACTTTTATTTTATCTAAGATAACCATATAACCACCAAGTATTGATATAACAACATAGCCTAAGTTACCAATAAATTGCATTATAGGATGCATGGCTGTACCAAAGAATTGACTACGCCAAGCACTTTGATATAAAACTCTATTTAATTCTTTAAATTTTTTAGTAGCTTCTTCTTCACCATTAAAAGCTTTAACTATATCATGACCACCATATATTTCTTCAACATGACCATTCATATGACCTAAGTAATTTTGTTGCATGACAAAGTATCTTTGACTTCTTTTAATTACTTTATTTAGAATAAACATACAAAATGGTATTATTAAAAGGGCTGTTATAGTCATAGGAATATTGATAGATATCATCATGATAAGTACTCCAATTATAGTCGCAATACCAGTAACAATGGATGTTACGGATTGATTTAGACATTGGGTTAATACATCAATATCGTTAGTTACAATTGATAAGACTTCTCCATGAGTTTTACTATCAAAATATTTGAATGGTATTTTATGAATTTTTTCACTTAGTTCATTTCTTAATTTATAAGATATATCATTAGAAATACCAGTCATAATAATACCTTGAATAGCTGAAAATAGTGAACTAATTACATAAAGTATTATTAGAATAAGAGTAGTATCTTTAATGTATGAGAAGTTTATTCCACCTGTATTAGTTAATTTTTTCATTAAACCATTAAATATCTCAGTCGTAATATTTCCCATTATTTTAGGTCCTATTATTAGGAAAACAGTTGATGCGATAGCAAATAGAATGACGAAGAATAGTTTTAATTTATAATTTTTTAAGTAAGATAGTAAATTTATTAATGTTCCTTTAAAATCCTTAGCTTTTTCACTAGGAATATTTCTATTTCCTCTAGGCATTTTCTAATTCCTCCTTACTTAGTTGCGATAAAGCAATTTCTTTATATACTTGGCAATTTTTAAGTAAATCTTTATGTTTACCAATACCTACTACTTCTCCTTCATGTAGGACAACTATTTTTTCAGCATGCATTATCGTTGATATTCTTTGAGCAACTATTAAGACGGTTTTATCTTTAGTAATGGTTGCGAGTTCTTTTCTTAGTTTAGCATCAGTTTTATAGTCAAGGGCAGAAAATGAGTCGTCAAATATGTAAATGTCAGGGTTTTTCGCAATGGCTCTAGCGATAGATAGTCGTTGTTTTTGACCACCACTTACGTTAGAACCTCCTTGGGCTATTTGATAATTTTCTTTATCTGGTAATTTTGAAACAAACTCACTACTTTGAGATATTTCTAGAGCTTGTTTTATATCTTTATCAGTAATATTTTCATTACCATAACGAACATTATCTTTAATGGAACCAGTAAATAGAATACCTTTTTGAGGAACAAAGCCAATCTTATCACGTAAAGTTTTAATATCAACGTCTTTTATATTAACGCCATCTACTAGTATTTCTCCTCCAGTTGTATCATAAAATCTAGGTATTAAGTTAATTAAAGTAGATTTACCACTTCCAGTTGAACCAATGAAGGCTGTAACTTCACCAGGATTAGCGGTTAAATTTACATCAGTTATAACGTCGTAGTTAGCATCAGGATATCTAAATGATACATTTCTAAATTCAACGGTACCTTTCTTATCAGGATTAAATTCTTGAGGTGTTTTTGTATTAATAATAGTATTTTTAGTTTCAAGAACTTCTACTACTCTTTTAGCAGAAACATTAGCTCGTGGTAACATGATAGACATCATACTAATCATTAAGAATGACATAATTATTTGCATAGTATATTGGATGTATGCCAAAATATCTCCTACTTGCATTGAACCATTATCAACGCCTTTAGCGCCACTATAGACGATGGCTAGGCAAACAAAGTTCATAACAAGCATCATAATTGGCATCATAAAACTCATTGTTCTATTGATAAAGATATTTATCTTAGTTAAGTCTTTATTAGCTTTTTCAAAACGTTCTTCTTCATGTTTTTCATTAGAAAAAGCTCTAATTACTGGTAGACCAGTTAGTATTTCTCTAGTTACTAGGTTTAGTTTATCAATTAGCTTTTGAACTTTAGTAAATTTAGGCATAGCAATAGCAAATAAAGCAATAACAATACCTAGAATAGCACAGACAGCTAGACCGATAATATAAGTCATAGAAGAGTTAGTATTAAGGGCTTTAAAGACACCACCTACTCCGATAATTGGAGCATATATTACTACTCTAAATAAGAATACTATTACCATTTGAATTTGTTGAATATCGTTAGTTGTTCTAGTTATTAGAGATGCTGCTCCAAAAGTTTTCATTTCATTCTTAGAAAAACCTACTACTTTTTTAAATACTTTTTCACGTAAATTTTTAGCAAGTCTCGCAGCCATTCTTGAACCTATGAAAACAGTTGCTATACCAGATACCATACAAAGTAAGGCAATTAATATCATTATTAGGCCAACTTTTAAGATATAGTTTATTTGTATTTTATCAACGTCAACATTTATTCTTTCATATTCTTCTTTGACAAAGTTAATAGCCATTTGGTCAATAATAGTATCAGGATATTTTTTAAATTCTTTATCTATTTGTTTTAAAATATTAGCTTTTTCTTCTGATGGAGCATTTTCTAAAACCATAAAAATGTCCATATTATCAGGTAAGTTAGTCATTTGTTTTAAGTTATCCTTGTCTTCAAAGAAGCTAACTAAAGTCATTGGTTTAGCAACTATCTTGTCTAATTTTTCATAGTCAACATCTTCTTTTAATTTATAAATAGTTTCATTTTTATAAGTAGATGTCTTTCTATAACTATTTAGTAAGTAATCTTTATCTTTTTCAGGTAAAAAGATACTTATTTTTTCTAGGGATTTCTCCCCTATTTGTTCCATAGCGGCATTTTCTATACCATTTTGACCTACTCCAACATTTATTATTTTAGAAGTATATTCTGGTAGAGTTAAGTCTAAATAAGCTTGAACAATTAATAGAAGTATTATTAATATAACTGATAAAACTTCATTTTTTAAATATTTAAATATTTTTAACATAATTCTTCCTCCTTTTAATTATATGTTTCTTAAAGATAGCGATATTAAAAACTCGAAGAATTCGAGTTTTATTTTAAATTGGTAGTCTGTACGGGGTTCGAACCCGTGAATGCCACCTTGAGAGGGTGGTGTGTTAAGCCACTTCACCAACAGACCATAAGAGGTGTCTTTGTACTAGACATTTCTTATTTTACCACAATTATTGAGTAATTTCAACTAATAATTACTTTTTCATGAAGACTTTACTGTCTTCTTTAGCAGTAATTATATTAATAAATTTCTTTAGAGATAATAACTCTTCTTTAGTAAGATTAATAATATTTTTACTAAAAAGATTATCTAGTATTTCTTTAGTACTAGGCTCTAGTAAAGATAAAGTAGCATTACTAGAAGTTAGATAGATATTTCTAATATTAGTTAGTTCTTCATTAGTAAAGGCTGTTTTTTCTTTTTCTTTCATAATCTTATTAGATATAGCAATACTTATCTTTTTATATTTAACTTTCTCTTCAGGAGTTAATCTATATTTAGCAATATCGTCTAAGTTCTTACCATTTCTTTTAAAGAAAAGTTCTTGATCTTCTTTAGAAAAAGTTTCAACTATTCTTAGTAAAGTATCTTTATCAACAGCAAATTTTAAAGTAGTAGCTTTTCTATTTAGGATAGAAGATATCTTAATAGATACTTTATGATAAGCTTGTTTTTCTTCTTTAGAAAGGCTACCTATAATATTTAAAGATCTATCATACTTTTTATAGAATAAATTTCTTTCTTCTTCATTTAAATAGTTATCTACTATTTCAAGTACTTTCTCATTAGGAGCTTTAAATCTAGCTTTAGTATCTTTTTTCTTCTTTTGAAGATTTAATTTTATAGAGATTTTTCTAGTTATTTTCGAATATAGTTCTTTTTCAAAAGAATTTAATGGCTCGCTACCTACTCTATCTAAAGATTTACCTAGCTTTTTATAAATAATTTGTTGTTCTTGTTCATCTAGGGAAGAGATTATTTCTAATAAAGTAGCATTATCTGTCATAAATTTAGTTTTATTTTGAGGAGAAATATTTTTAATTTTAGAAATATATTCATTACTTATATAACCATTTTTATTTAGAAAGGCTAAGGCTTCATTATATAGAGAAATTATTTCTTGTAAATGATTAGCAGAAGTATTTAAACTAATAGTTTTATTTTTTCTAATATTTGGAATATTAAACTTATCTATTAATATATTTTTATCTTTTCTATTAAAAAGCATGGCAACTTTCTTTTTATTATTATCAATATGTTTAGAAGATAATGATTTTTGAGATATATCATTTACTTTAAGAATTAATTCTTCATTTAAAGAGTTAATATTATTAATAATACTTTCAAATAAAGGTAGTATTTCTTGATAAAGTCTTTTCTTTTCTTCTTCTTGTAAT
Source organism: uncultured Bacilli bacterium (assembly GCA_947626595.1). Taxonomy (GTDB): domain Bacteria; phylum Bacillota_I; class Bacilli_A; order RF39; family UBA660; genus CANRGD01. The sequence continues at coordinate 43,985 of CANQST010000004.1, forward strand.
GATTTTAATATATAAGCATTTTTAGTTATATTGTAATGGGCTCTGATAAGAGCTTTATCAGTATTATTAAAGTATCTTAGAGCTTTATTAATAGTTGGTCTATCAAAGTCTAAAGTAGTTTTAGTATCATTTATCTTTTTAATTATTTCTTCATAGAAAGTTTCTTCTTCTTTAGTTAATCTATAAGGATAAATCTTAGTTAAGTCATTATTAAATCTTTTATAGAAAATAATTTGTTCATTGATAGGAAGTTTTTTTACTTTATAAAGAAGTTCTTCATTATTAGAAAAAGGAGCCTTTTCTCTTGTTTCTTTTCTTATTGATAATATTATTTCTTCTTTTAGATGACTTTTTTCTTTAAGAGAAGATAGGGCTTCTAGAAATAATTTAATAATTTTTTGATAATGTCTTTTATCTTCTTCATTTATATTTTCTAGATTAATATAATTATTATAGTAATCATACTTAGTATTAATAAAGATAGCATCTTCTTTAGTAAAGAATGGTAATATTTCTTTCTTTAGATTTTTATATTTTTCTTTAGATAAATCTTTTTTAGATAAGTCATTTACTTTTACTTGTAACTCATTACTAAGAGTAGAATTATCTTTTAAATATTTAATAATCTTTTTACATAATAAGCTAAGTTCTTCTAGTCTTTTTACTTCTTCTTCAGTTAAGTTATTTAGACGAGTAATTTTTCTTTTAACAGCAAACTTTTCTTTTAGAAGTTCTTTATCTTCATCATTAAAATAATCTAAGGCTTTATCTAAGATAGTTCTATTTTCATAGATTACTTCAATTAAAGGATGTTTTTCTTTTAATCTTTTTTCTCTTTGAATAGACATACTTATTTTTCTTGCGAGTTTTATATATATTTCTTGTTCTTCTTCAGATAATGGTTTATTAATATAATTACCATTAAGATTTAAATTGTAATGACGATAGAATATTTTTTGTTCTTTTTTAGTAAAGGAAGAAATTATTTCTTCTAGATGTTCTTTAGGAATATTATATGTCTTTTTTTGTTTAAGAGATAGATTTTTTATTTTACTTAAAGTAAGAGGAGATATTTCCTTCTTTTCTTGTTTTTCTTTTAAAGCAAGTTTTAATATAGGAATAAGCTTTTCTTTTAGTAATAAGTAATCTTCTTGTTGAAGAGGAGTATTATTATACTTTCGATACTTATAAAAATTCTTTAATATTCTAGTATTTTTACTATCAAAGTATTCTAAGACTTCTTCTACTTCTTTTCTTGCTGCTGGGGGTGTATGAAAAGAAGTTATTTTTTCATTTAGATTATTAATACGATCAAGTAATCTTTTATTTATAGAATATGTTATATTATGAAGTTCTGTTTTATTTAGAAAATCTTCTCCAAAACGCATCTTTATTAGATTAATATCAGATACTCTTACATAGTTTAACATAAACTTTAACTCTTCTTTAGAAGAAGCTGTTGTTAAGTCTTGGAAAGAGGCTTTAGTAATATCTAAATTATAATTATTAGTATTTTCTATATTAAAAGCATAAGTTATTAGTTTTTGATAAGTATTATTACTAGATACATGAAGTAGTTCAGTTAAAGAATAAATATTTTCATTTCTCTTAGGAAAATTGCTAAGTATATACTCTTGTTCTTGTTGGGTTAAATAAGTTAAGGCTTTAGTTAGACTTTCTTTAGAAATAATATTATTTTCTTTTCTTGTTTTTACTTTTCTTTTAGAATTAATACTTACATTTTTTCTTAGTTTTGTTAGTATTACTTTATAAAAGTAGTATTCTACAGGAGGAGAAAGGACTTCTCCATCATTAGAATAGCCATTTTTATATTTAGTTTTTAAGATATTTAATTCAAAATCTTCTAGGTTTTCTAAGTACTTAGTTAATTCATTATTATCTATATTTAGTAAAGTAAGTAAAGATGTTTTTGTATTTACAATAATTTCTGGATGCATAAGGGCTTTACAAAAGTTTCTTAGTTCGTCTACTATTACAGTAAATTCTTTATTATTAGGAGGTACTATTTTATTAGAATAATTAGGTCCATATAAGCTTTGAAGATACTTTTGTTGGTCTTCTTGTAAGTAAGTTATGGCTTTAAGAGCATATTCTTTTTTGTAGCATGACTTTAAGCAGGTAAAAAGAGTTACTTTCTTTTGTATTTTATTATTACCATTAGGATTATCTAAGTAGTTAGTAGTATTTTTAATATCTTTATCATTATTTAATTTATTAAGAGCTTTTTCTTCTATTTGTCTAACTCTTTCTCTAGTAATATTTAGAGACTTTCCTACTTCTTCTAAGCTTTTCTGAGGTCCTTCAAGACCAAATCTTTCTTTAATAATATATAGTTCTCTTTTATCTAATCTATCTAAGCTTTTATATAGTATTTTTCTTAAGTCTTTTCTAATATAGTCTTCTTCAATAGCGACTTTACTATCAGGAATAAAGTCTTGTAGTTCACTTTCACTATCGTCTTCACTTACTAAGGCATTATAACTAATTATTTCTTTGGCGTTTGTTAAGAGATTGGAAACTTCTTCTTTAGATAATTTTGTATATCTCTCAATCTCTTCATTAGTAGGATTTCTTCCTAATGTTAGAGATAATTCAGTTGTTGCTTTTTTTATTTTATTTAATTTATCATTAAAATGAACAGGTAGTCTAATCATGCGTCCATTATTAGCGATGGCTCTAGTTATAGCTTGTCTAATCCACCAAGTAGCGTAAGTGGAAAATTTTTGGTTCCTTGTAATATCAAATCTATCAATAGCGGTAATTAGACCAATAATACCTTCTTGAATTAAGTCTTCTAGGGAAAGTCCACGACCAATATATTTCCTAGCAATACTAACAACTAGCTTTTGATTATGTAAAATAACATATTCTTTAGCTTTTTCGTCATTATTTTTAATTCTAGTAAAGTAGTCTTTTTCTTCTTCTCTTGTAAGTATTCCTTTAGGGATATTTTGAAGCATATCTTTAATTATATCAGTTGAAAAATAATTATCATTAGTATTACTACTATTACTACTTTCTTCAGGAAGAACTTCTTCTTCTATTTCAATATCATTTTCTAAGCAAAAAGGCTCTAGTAAAATGTTTAGATTACTTTCTAATAAGAGATGCAGTTTCTTAGTATTTAGTTTATCATTAGTAAAAAGTAGTTTATTAATACTTTCTTTTACATATTCATTTTCTATTAATATTAAGCATTCTTCATAAGATAAGTCTGGTATTAGATAAGTAATATTATTTATAAAATCAGTAAGGTCATTATTCTTAGAGAAGAAGTAATTAGTATAATTAATTAAAACATTTTTATTCTTTATTTCTTTTTTTAATATTTTTAGATATTCATTAGTAAGATATTTTTCTAATTTCTTAGCATCAAATGTCTTTTCTTTTTCTAAATAAGTATTTATGGCATTATCAAATAATTTATCTTCTTCAACACTTAAAAAAGAAAAGTCTTTTCTTACTTTTTCTTTTATATCATTTATTATTTGTAAAGTTTTCCTTCTATCTAAGTCCATAATACCACCAAACCTTATATCTATCATACTATATCGAAAGATAAATTTCTAGTTTTTTTTCGTATATACTTTATCTTCTTTAATGATATTTAATAATTTTTTAACTATTTCTCTAGTAAAATAGTATTCTATTGGTAATTCTAGTTCTTTAGAAGTAGATGTTTCAAGGTTATTATTATATTTCTTATAAATAATATTTCTATCAGTTTGAGGAAGTTTTTCTATTAATTCAAGTAATCTATCTTTAGATACTCCTAAAACGATGCATAGACTAAGATTTGTTATGCGGACATTTTCTGGTTTAGCATAGGCTCTTAAGAAGACTTTTAATTTATGAATAATATGGTCATGTACTGGGTCAACTACGATAGGAATTTTCTTTTCATAGAAATTACCATATAAACTTTTTAAGTATTTTACCTCAAGAGGATCTAGAAGGTCAATTGCTTTCATTAAGTGCTTTTTACCAATATCAAAGTAAGAAATTAGTAATACTTCTTCTTGTTTATTTAAGTCGATATCATAGTCTAAGTAATTAACTAATTTACGAGCATCAGAATTATTTCTTAGTTTAATTAGACCTTTCTTTTCTATTTGACGAATACGTTCTCTTGTGACATTGTACATTGAACCTACTTCTTCTAATGTCTTAGGGATACCATCAATTAAACCAAAACGATGTAATATTACTTGTCTTTCTTTTTCGTTTAAGTTACTTTCTAGAATAGTGCGAATTCTTTTTTGCAAATCTACTTTTAAGTAATCTTTTTCTAAATCTACTTCGTCAGGTATTAAATCAATCATTTCTGTTTCTTCTTTACTATCGTCACTACTAACATCAATATTATAACTTATAGTATTAGCAGATAGTTTTATTATTTCTTCTACTTTTTCTACGGGAACATCCAAAGATGCCGCTATTTCTTCTTTAGTAGGTTCTCTTTTTAAATCGTTTGCGAGTTTATTTTTAATACGATTATATTTATTTACTTCTTCATTGAAATATACTGGTAATCTGATAGTTCTACCATATTGGGCAACGGCTCTTGATAGGACTTGTCTAATCCACCAACTAGCATAGGTTGAGAAACGATATCCTTTACTTATATCAAAATAATCAACAGCTTTCATTAGACCAAATGAACCTTCTTGAATTAAGTCATTTAAAGATATACCACTTGATACATATTTACTAGCAATACTCGCAACTAGACGCATATTATGTTCAACAATATAATTTTTTAATTCACTATGACCCATGGAAATTTCTCTTAAGAGTCTTTCTTGTTCTTCATTAGATAAAGTAGCAGGTAAATTATACATGTAGTCTCTAACAGCATCTCCAGTTAAGACGATTTCTTCACTATCATTAGTTTTTTCTTGTATTTCTTCTTCTACTATGATATTATTCTTCTCACAATATAAATCTATTACGGGAAAGGCTGATGTTTCTAGTAAATATTCAACTTTTTTTAGATTTAATTTACCTCTACTTGTTAGTAGTCTTTTTATTAAGCTTTCTAGATTAGAATTATCTAATAAATAAGTCCACTCATCAAAAGAAATATCTGGAAAGATATAACTTATATCATTACAATAGCTAATTAATAGTTCTTCTAGGTTAGTCATTTTACTAAGATAATTATTAGTAAAATCAAGTAAATATCTATTAACATTATCATTATTTATTCTTTTTTTAACTTCTTTTTTTAAAAGATAAATATAGTATCTATCAATTTCTTTTACTAAAGTATTAATATCAGTAATCTTTTTTTGTAGTAGGATATCTAGACTTTTTTCGAAAAGATGTTTTCTTTCTTCAGTAGTTAGATTTAAGAAAGAATAATTTTCATATACTGATTTTTCTTTTACTTCTAATTTTTTTAAGAAATTATCTTTTTCTTTTAATGATAAATTCATACCAACAACTCCCATTAACTTTTTTCGTGTTTAATATTATAATACATTTTAGAAGAAAAAAAAAGACTAAAGTGTCTTTTTAAAAGCATTTAAGATACCATCGATATAGGCACAGCCCATGAAGCAGACAACATTACCGGCTTCTTTTTTCATATTATCTATCGTATCAATACTAATTATTTCACTATTTTTAATTTCTTCAGTAATTATTCTTGAAGTAATGCCAGGATAGTCTTCTTGTTTTTCTCTATTACAATCTATTTCCGTTAGATAGACTTTATCAGCAACTTGTAAGGCTTTGACAAAGTCGTCTTTAAAGTCTCTTGTCCTAGAATAAGTATTAGGAACAAAGACAACGACTATTTTCTTATTAGGATATTTTTGTCTAACAGCTTCAAGTGTTACTTTTATTTCGGTTGGGTGATGGGCATAGTCGTCTATTATAATAGTGTCTTTTACTTGATCTATTTCAAATCTTCTTTTAGCATTTTTAAAAGTTTTTAAATACTTTTTGATATCTTCAAGAGATATTCCTAGTTTAGAACAAAGAATAATTGCGGCAGCAGTATTATAAATCATATGCTTACCAAATAAGGGAACTGTAAAATTAGCTAGTAATTTATTTTGATAGAATAAATCAAAGGAAGAGTTTTCTTCTTTTAGATTAATATTTTTAATTACATAGTCATTATCGTCATTAAAGCCATAGTATATGATATTTTTACTATTTATTTTTCTTATTTCTTTATTATCACCGTTAGCGATTACTTCTTCTTTGGTTTGGTTTGCGAATATTTCAAAGGTATCTCTAATATCATTAATATCTTTATAACACTCTAGATGTTCTAGTTCAATATTAGTAATGATAGAATAAGTTGGATGGTAAGCCGTAAAATGTCTATTGAATTCGTCACTTTCAAAGACAAAGTATTTATTTTCTTTGGATGCTTTACCATCTCCTGAACCAATAAAGTAGTTACAACCAACAGTATTTTCTAGGATGTGTTTTATTAATGAAGAGGTAGTTGTCTTACCGTGAGTACCTGATACACCAATGGAAGTAAAAGAGTTCATCAGATTACCTATTATTTCATTATATTTAACGACTTTTAAGCCTAATTTTTTTACTCTTTGTAATTCTTTGTGGTCTTCACTAAAAGCAACACTATAGGTTACAATAGTATCTTTATCAATATCATGGTCATTGTCATAATAAATTTTAATATGACGCTTATCTAGGCCTTCTTGAGTAAATTTATAGTGTTTGGCATCGTCATAGCCACTTACTTCATTACCTAAATCATAAAGGATTTGGGCAAGGGTTGACATACCGGTTCCTTTAATTCCTATACAATAATATTTCATGTTCCACCTCATTTTTAGTATACTCTTTTATATATTATAAGTAAAGTTTTATGCAATTATGAAAAAGAAAAAGCACTTAGTGCTTAATCTAGTTTAGCGCCACAGTTACTACAGAACTTACCACCATTAGTTGGTGAGCCACAATTAGAACAGAACTTACCAGTTGAAGAAGTTTCTTTATCATTATTATTACTATTAACTGCTCCCATTAAGTTAGCCCCAACACTATTAGCCATATTCATACCCATAAAGCCCATCATTGAGCCATTTTCATTGCTAGAAGCATTTTTTAAAGCTTCAGCAGTCGCATTAGCCATTAAGCCACTTTGTAGTTTACTATCGGCAAAGATAGTAGCATCGTCGATTTTAGATACTCTTTTCATGGACTCGTCAGTTAGATTAATATCCATAATGGCAACATCACTTATTTTAATACCATATTTACTTACTAAGTCACTATCTAAAAGCTTATTCATGGCTTCAGAAATTTCTGTTGAGTGCATGCCAACATCACCGAAAGGTACTTTGTCTTTACGCATTACTTCGGTAATAGCTTGCGTTAGTTTTTCAACGAATTTAGCTTTAAATTGGTCTTCTAGAAGATCAGAAAAAGTTATAGTATCTTTAGGATTGGCACCAATTACAGCTTGAACTAGTAAAGCAGGGTCGTCTACTTTAATAGCGTACTCTCCAAAGAAAGTTACTTCTAACATACCATATTTATCGTCAGTAATTTTCTTAGATTGAGGTGAACCAAACTTATTGCCAGTTAAAGCAAGTAAATTAACATAGTAAACTCTCTGGTCTTTGGCAGCTGCACCTCCGTAAGTGATACGACTACCTATTTTTTTGATACTATCGATTAGACCTTTACCAAAGCCTCCGGTAAAGATACTTGGTTCACTACTGTTATCATAAGTATAAGTACCAGCTTCAGCTGAAAATTCAACTATTTTACCATTTTCAATAAGCATCATGGCACATCCTTCTGGTACTAGAATAGTACTACCATTAGTAATAACTCCTTCGGTTGGATTTTTGTTGGCTTTGCCATGATTAACTATTCCTCTTTGGATAAGGACACCACCTGACATATCACTACATGTTACATACTCCTTAAATTGGTCTCCTATTACTGAAGAAATAGAAGTAGTTGCGGCTTTTATTAAACCCATATTAAATTCCTCCTTTATAATTATTTAACTACTTTATATTCTATTAAGACATAGTCATAGTTTTCTAAGTCAAATGTTGCGCCACAGTATTCACATTTACCACTATTGTTGACGTTAATACTAGCGCCACATCCAGGACATCTTTTAACTAGACCATCTTCTTTAGTTATATCTTTTTTTACAAAAACTAAATCATTTTTTCTTTCTATTCTTGTTGTATCACTACCTCTTATGAGGTTAGCATTTTTATCAATAACATAATCAAAGTATTTAGATGTAAGTATCATTTCTATTTTATCATAATTTCCTTCGCTATGACTTATTATATGGATATCTTTGACATTGATTTCGTCATATATTTGGGTATTTTCCTTTTCTTTTAAATCATTTACATAGATCGATACTTGGTCATATAAATCTTTACCTAAAAAGTGTTTGATATCTTCTAGATCTTTTTTCATAATAGCATTATGTAATTTAACAAAAATATTTCCAGCTTTTGATTTAAGTAATTCTTCTTTTTCTAAGTCCATAATGATATTATCCTCCTATTCATAATACTGTCCTACACAAGTTTTTTTGCTTAAGACATAACTTCCAGATAATTTTACTAAAGTACTATCACAATAAGGACAAATTGCGGAAGAGTTTATGTCTACAGGAGCTCCACAGTTAGGACATTTTTCTTGTTTGTTGTGGTTAGTTGCGGATTTAACGAAAGTTAATTCATATTTAACGCAGGCTTTTCTATTCTTATTACCTCTTACTACTTCATTATTTTCTTCTTTTACAACATAATCATAACATTTAACAAATAAGTATACCTTTACAATAATAGCGTCTTTTTCTTTTCTTATATCATATACTTTAGCGTCATTATAAGTAAAATCACTCATAATATTCTTTTGTTTTTTAACTTTTAGTGTTTCAAGTTGACTATTATACATATTAAATAACTCATCAGTAGTATTTTCTCTTATAGTGTCATAGTCAAAGTCCATCCAAGCAATTTGAATTTTCTTGTATATTTCAAAGACTTCTTTCTTAAATTCTTCTAGTTGAAGAGTATTATCTATTTCATTTATCTTTTCTTGTGGTAAGTCATTATAGATATTGTTGGTTGTAGAATTTATGCTTGAAGAGAGCTTTTGGAATTTTTTAGCGGTTCCGATTATGGTGAAGAAGATAACGATAAAGATAACCATACCAAAGAAGAAAACAAAGAAAACGCCATCGTCACTAGTAATGATTACGCCACCTCCACTACTTCCTCTATCATAGTCGTCATAATCCCAACTAGAACTTCCCCAATCACTTGAAGAACTAGAAGACCAGTCACTGCCGCCACTATCGTAGTCAAAATCCCAGCCAGAGTCTGCTTTAACAACGTAACTAAAAGCAAAAATAGTTGTGATAATTGTCAAAAATAATATTAATTTCTTTTTCATATAAACAACCCTATCTACTAAAAGTATATCATACTTTTTAGAAAAAAAAGCAAACTTTTTACAGTTTACTTATTTTTTTTATCTTTTTTGTCTTTATTTTGGCTAAGAGCATCACGTCTTGAGAAGTTTTGACGGCCTTTTTTATCAGTACCTAGCGCTTTAACAAGTATTTCGTCTCCTAGACTAACGACATCTTCGACATTTTTAACGTGGTCACTAGATAGTCGAGAAACATGAACTAAGCCTTCACATCCTGGCCATAATTCAACGAAGCAACCAAAGTCTTCTATCTTAACAACTTTAGCTTCATATACTTTGCCTACTTCTACTTCACGAGTAATATCTTCAATCATTTTTCTAGTTTTAGCAATAATATCTTTATCTGAATGGTAAATAATAACTCTTCCATCGTCTTCTAGTTCTACTTTAACGGCATTAACATTAGTAACTTCAGTAACATTAGATGCTTCACAAATAATCTTAGTAATCATTTCTCCACCTTTACCAATAACATCTTTTATCTTAGCTGGATTAATAGTAAAGGTTTCCATCTTAGGAGCATATTTAGATACTTCTTTACGTGGTTCTTTGATTTGTTTTTCTATTACTTTTAGTATTTCAAGACGAGCTTTTTTAGCTTGCGCTAGAGCTTCTTTTAAGATATTTTCAGTTATACCTTTAATTTTAATATCCATTTGTAAAGCAGTAATACCATCTTTAGTACCAGCAACTTTAAAGTCCATATCACCTAGATGGTCTTCCATACCTTGAATATCTGTTAGGATTGTATAGTCATCTCCATCGGTAATTAAACCCATAGCAATTCCGGCAACAGGAGCTTTTATTGGAACACCAGCGGCCATTAAGGACATACAGCCAGCACAAATACTAGCTTGTGAAGAGGAACCGTTAGACTCCAATATTTCGGAAACAACTCTAATGGTATATGGGAATTCTTCTTCACTTGGTATTACTTGAGCAAGGGCTTTTTCACCTAAAGCGCCGTGACCAATTTCTCTTCTACCGGGAGCTCCATATCTTCCTGTTTCTCCAACAGAAAATTGTGGGAAGTTATAGTGTAACATGAAACGTTTTTGGTCTTCCATACTTAATCCATCTATAATTTGATGCTCATTTAAAGCTCCAAGGGTTGTTGTTGATAAAGCTTGAGTTTCTCCTCTAGTAAATAAAGCAGAACCATGGGTACGTGGAAGAATATCAATATCAGTAGATAATTTTCTAATCTCGTCCATCTTTCTACCATCAGATCTAATATGTTCTTTAACAACAATACTTCTAAATAATTCATATTCAACATCTGATACAACCATTTGCGCTTTTACTAGTAATTCTTTTAACTCTTCTTCTTTTAGATTATCCTCATTTTCTTTAGTATAAAGCTCTATTATTTCTTCTTTTATTGCATCAATAGCCGCATATTTTTTTAATTTATCTTTAATACGAAGAGCTTTATCCATCTTTTTAGTAATAAGTTCTCTAATTCTAGTAGTCATTTCTTCTGATGGAACTAGGGTTTCGTATTCCATCTTTTCTTCGCCAATTTCTTTAATAATCTTTTCTTGGAATTTAATTAATTCTTTAACAGCTTTATGACCATACATTAAAGCTTCTAGCATAATATCTTCACTAACTTGTTTAGCACTAGATTCTACCATGTTAATAGCGTCTTTAGTACCGGCAACTGTTAAGTCTAATTCTGATTGTTCTAATTCTTCAGGAGTTGGGTTAATTATAAACTTACCATTAACACGACCTACTTTTACTCCAGCAATAGGACCATTAAAAGGAATTTTAGATATTGATACGGCTAGAGATGAGGCAAACATGGCGCTTAATTCTGGTGAACAGTCTTGATCAACTGATAAAACAGTAGAAATAATCTGTACTTCATTCTTAAAACCCTCTGGGAATAAGGGACGCATTGGTCTATCAATCATACGAGCCGCTAAGGTTGCTGCTTCACTAGGACGCCCTTCTCTTTTAATAAATCCTCCTGGTATTTTACCTACAGAATATAATTTTTCTTGATAATTAACTGTTAATGGAAAAAAATCAGATAATAAATTAACATTTTTAGATACGACAGCGGCGGTTAAAACAACGGTATCATTATATCTAACTAATACAGCTCCATCAGCTTGTTTAGCAAGTTCTCCATGTTCTACTACTAATTTTCTTCCATGAAAATCTAATTCAAATACTTTCTTTTTCATACTACTTCCTCCATAAAAAATAGACACAAAAAACAAGTGTCTACTTTCTTAAACCTAATTTTTTAATTACTTCACGATAGCTTTGAATATCTTTCTTAGCTAAATATTGTAACATATTACGACGTTGACCAACTTTTTTAAGTAAACCTCTACGTGAATGATGGTCATGAATATGTACTTTTAAATGCTCAGTCAAATCATTAATCTCTTTAGTTAGAATAGCAATTTGTACTTCACATGAACCAGTATCTTTTTCATTTTTGGCAAAATCTTTAATGATACTAGCCTTTTCTTCTTTTGTTAATGCCACATTAACACATCCTTTCTTATAAATTCGCTACTACCAAGTAAGAAGTCGGAAATTCTTCAAACTGAGTACCAGTAAGCTAGTTGTATTATACTAAAAATTTTAATAAATGTAAACTATTTTTAAAAACTTTATTTTTGTAATATTTCTTCTTAATTTTGTGATATATTAGTAATAGGTGATGTAAATGGAGAAGAAATCTTTAATTAAAAATATTTTTAAATTAATAGTAGTATTTATCTTATTTAATGAAAGTTATTTATTACAGTATATACCAATAATATTATTTAGAATGGATGTTAAAAAGATAACGAACGCTACTAATGTATGGCTTAGTGCTTTTTCTAATCTTATTCTACTTATTATTTTATTTTTAATGTATAAGAAGGAATTAAAGGAAGAGTTTAAGAAGTTTAAGAGTAAGCTGTTTGATAATATTAATACTGGTTTTAATTACTGGATAATTGGTTTTATTATTATGGTAGTATCTAATCTAATAATAAATCTTATTTTAAAAGCAGGTGGTGCCGCTAATGAACAAGCTGTTCAGAAAATGATATCTTCTCTTCCATGGATTATGCTTATTAATGCTGGAATAATTGCTCCTTTTAATGAAGAAATTGTTTTTAGAAAGAGTTTAAGAGGAGTATTTAAAAATAAATATGTATTTGCGGTATTATCATTTCTTATCTTTGGTTTAGCTCATGTTTTAGGTAATGTTTCTAGTTGGATGGATTATTTGTATATTATTCCTTATGGAGCTTTAGGAGGCGTCTTTGCTTTGGCATATGATAAGACAGATACTATTTTTACACC
>CANQST010000005.1 GCA_947626595.1 uncultured Bacilli bacterium
TGGAGCGGATGATGGGAATCGAACCCACGTAGTCAGCTTGGAAGGCTGAGGTTCTACCATTAAACTACATCCGCATATAACCATCGACCTCAGCCTAATTTTTCCGAGCTGACTGAAGACGACTTAATCAAGTAGACAATATTTATTATACTTGCATATTTTCTTGGTGTCAACACAAAATTTACAAATTTTTTCTAAAAATACCAAAAAATACTGTATAATATTTTTAAGGAGGTGTTATTTATGTTTATCCCTTTATATAATAAAAGTAATTATTCGCTGCTTTCATCCCTTCTAAAAATAGACGACATAATTGCTTATGCCAAACAGAATAATATCTCAGCTATTTCATTAACTGACACAACAATGTATGGAACCATGGAATTTATAAAGAAATGTCAAAAAGAAAATGTTAAGCCAATAATAGGCCTAGATATTTTAATGGACTACAACTTTCTTCTTCTAGCAACCAATTACCAAGGATACAAAAACCTAATTAAATTATCAACCATTCAGAATGAAAGAGGCATAAACTTAGACGACATAAATAAATATAATAAAAATCTTATATGTTTGCTTCCTTTCAAAAATAAAGAGCACTTTCAAAACCTAGGCGAAATATATGAAGATATTTATTTAGGATTTTCCACCAAAGAAGAAGAACTAGCCGCCCACATTATAACAGAAAAAATAATCTTTCTTCAAGAAAATCTTTACCTAAATGAAGAAGATGCCAAAATACTTCCATATCTTTACATGATAAGAGATGGTAAAACTATTACTGACAATCCAATTTATGATGTCAACAACCATGAATTAAATATTATTAACGTTAATTTCTTATCCTCTCAAAAAGGCCTAGATGCCACCCTAGAGGTAGCCCGCAATTGCAATCTAGAATTTCCTGAAACTAAAAATCTACTCCCAATATATGAATGTGCCGATGCCAAAACATACCTATTTGAGTTGTGCAAAAAAGGACTTTATAAAAGACTTAATGGAAACATACCAGATACTTATAAAAATAGACTTATTTATGAATTAAAAACAATTAATGACATGGGATTTTCCAATTACTTCTTAGTAGTTTATGACTTCATAAAATATGCTAAAAAAGAAAATATTTTAGTTGGACCAGGTAGGGGAAGTGCCGCTGGTTCTTTAGTAGCGTATTCTCTAGGTATAACTGACATTGATCCACTAAAATATGGCCTACTGTTTGAAAGATTTCTTAATCCTGAACGTCAAACAATGCCCGATATAGATACTGATTTCCCAGACAACAAAAGAGACCAAGTAATTAACTATGTAATAGAAAAATATGGTAAAAAAAGAGTATGCGGCATTGTTACTTTTGGAACTTTAAGTGCTAAGCAAGTTATAAGAGATACATCAAGAGCTTTAAACATACCTCTTTCTAAAGTAGATAGTCTATGCAAAAATATTCCCATCATTACTAAAGAAAAACTAAAAGACTTTTATCAAAATAATTCATACTTCAAAGCCCAAATAGATAGCGATATCACATTAAGTAAAATGTTCAAAATAGCCCAAGCTTTAGAAGGCTTTCCAAGGCATACATCATCCCACGCCGCTGGTATTGTTATGAGCCAAGTAGATTTAGACGAAGTTATCCCTCTAACCGCAGCAGATGGCATGTATTTATCTAGCTATTCTATGGAATACTTAGAAGATTTAGGACTTTTAAAGATGGACTTTTTAGGGCTAAAAAACTTAACTATTATTGATAACATTATAAGTGATATAAATGCTATGGGTATTGATATTAATTTTTCTAAAATACCTCTTGACGATAGAGGCGCTTTACAAATATTTACAGAAGCCGATACCACCGGTATTTTTCAATTTGAATCTTCTGGCATGAAAAATTTCTTACGAAAATTAAAACCTAATTCTTTTGACGATATAGTAGCGGCCATTGCTTTATTCCGCCCAGGAGCAGCGCCAAATATTGATCCTTACATCAGAAGAAAAAACAATTTAGAAAAAGTAACATATATTGATAAATCACTAGAAACAATTTCCAAAAGTACATATGGACTTTTAATATATCAAGAACAAATAATGCAAGCTGCCAATCTTTATGCCGGTTATTCCCTAGGAGAAGCTGATATTTTAAGACGAGCTATGAGCAAGAAAAAAATTGAACTCATAAAAAATGAAGAAGAAAAGTTTATTACCAAAAGTATTGCCAAGGGTCATACCGCCAATCAAGCTAAAGAGGTATTCTCCCTTGTCTTAAACTTTGCCGGTTATGGTTTCAATAAATCCCATTCTGTAGCTTATTCTGTAATTGCCCTAAAAATGGCCTATCTAAAAAGCCACTACAAAACAGTTTTCTTCGCTAACTTACTTACTAATGTTATTGGCAGTGAGGCCAAGACTAATGAATATATTATGGAAGCTAAAGCTAACAACATTGAAATTGTAAAACCAACCATACTAGAAGATGCCACAACTAAATATATAGTAAAAGATAACAAAATTATTTTCCCACTTTCTAATATTAAATCTATTGGCAGCGTCGTTTCTAATACCATTAAGAAAGTAAAAGAAGAAGGCAATTTTTCTGATATTTATGATTGCTTTAGCCGCCTTTACATTGCTGGTATTGGTAAAAAAAATTTTGAAGTATTAATAAATGCCGACACCTTTAGAGACTTTTCCTACAATAGAGCAACTCTTATTTATAATTTAGATAGCTTATTTAACTATGCTGAATTAACTAAAGATATTGACCCATCTTTAGTAATAAAACCAGATATAGAATTTCAAAAAGAATATAGTAACAGCTACTTACTTAACATGGAAAAAGAAGTTTTCGGCTTCTATTTAAGCAATCATCCAGCTAGTTTTTATAAAGCTAAAGAAAACAATTGTATTTCTCTAAATATGATTAGTAATTATTTTAACAAAAAAATTGACGTCATTATTCTGATTGATAAAATTAAAGTAATAAGCACTAAAAAAGGAGAAAAAATGGCCTTTATAACAGGAAGTGACGAAACATCTTCAGCTGATTTCACACTCTTCCCAAGAATATACAAAGACTTTGTAAATATTCAAAGAGGGGATATTATTAAAGTTAGAGGAGTTGTTGAAAAAAGACTAAATACTTACCAAATTATCGTCGATCAATTTAAAAAAATGGAGGAAAATCTAAATGAAAAAACTATCTAACAAAGAAAAAATTTATTCCCTAACAGCTATTTTCTTAATGATTGATCAATTTATTAAAATACTAGTTCGCTCCCAAATACCTCTTCATAAAGAAGTAGTAGTCATACCTAAATTCTTCTCTTTATACAATACCACCAACACTGGATGTGCCTTTTCTTTACTAAGCAATCACCAAATATTCTTGATTATTTTTACACTTTTTGTATTAATTATATTAGATAGATACATATCTAAAGAAAAAAACTTTACTTCCTTAGCAATCCTTTCTTTAGGTATGATTGTAGGTGGAATACTAGGTAATTTAATAGATAGAATTATTTTTAAAGGAGTAACTGACTATTTACTATTTGTTTTTGGAACCTACGCCTTTCCTGTCTTTAATATAGCCGATATTTTAATAACAGTAGGAGTATTTCTTTACATTTTAGATGTCATTATAACTGATGTAATAAAAAGGAGAGAAAAAAATGTTTAAAGTAGAAAAAGAAGAATGTAGAATTGATTTGTACTTAGCTAATAAATTAGATATTTCTAGAAGTAAAGTACAAAAACTTATCAAAGAAAAGAAAGTTAAAGTAAATGGTAAAGAGGCCTCAGCAAGCTTTATAGTAAAAGATAATGATTTAATAGAAGTTAATGACGACTTAGACTATGAAATAGATATAACTCCAGAAAATATCCCTTTAGATATTATTTATGAAGATAAAGACTTACTAGTCATAAATAAGAAAAGTGGTATGGTTGTTCACCCAGCACCTGGACATTATAGTGGCACTTTAGTTAATGCCTTACTTTATCACTTTAATATTGACAGTAAAGATAAAATTAGACCAGGTATTGTTCACCGTCTTGACAAAGATACAAGTGGCTTAATGCTGGCCTGTAAAAATGATTTGATTTTAGAAAAAATGTCAAAAATGATTAGCAATAAAGAAGTAGAAAGACATTATCTAGCCATAGTAGATGGTGTTATCAAATACGATAGTGGCACCATAGACGCTCCTATTGGTAGAGATAGTAATGATAGGGAAAAAATGGCTGTTACATCCATTAATAGTAAAGAAGCTATTACTCACTTTAAAGTACTTGAAAGATTTAAAAATAACACCTTACTAGAATGTATCCTAGAAACAGGCAGAACACATCAGATAAGAGTTCACTTAGCATATATAGGTTATCCTGTTAATAATGACCCTATTTATAATAAGAAAAAAGCCACTGATTTTGGTCAAATGCTTCACTCCAAGAGCATCAAATTTAAACACCCACTTACCAATGAAGAATTATATTTTGAAGTAGAAGCCCCTAAAGAGTTTCAAGAAAAGCTTCAAGAATTAAGAAAAGAAAGTTAATTTGAAATTATACAAATATTTTGATATGATAATCATATGGGGAGGAAATTAAATGATAAACGTTGAAAAAATTAAAGATTTAAAAGCAGTAAAATTGCTTACTAAAAAAGGAGAAATTTATAAGAAAAATTTTGAAGAAAGAAAAAAAGAAAAGAAAGATAAATGGATTGAAGGTATATTAAAGGATTTACAAGAAAATCATAATCATTCATGGTATGACGAACTTTTCCTTAGAAATAAAGATAATCTAGACGATAAAGCCTTATTCTATCGTGGAAATGAAATAACCTATGGCCAAATGTTTAAAAAAATGCAAGACTATGCCAAATCCCTTAAAAGTTTGGGCATCAAAGAAAATAGTGAAATACCTATATGTATTTCTAATACTCCAGAATTTGTCTATTTACTGGGTGCCATCAGCATGCTAGGAGCTAAAGCTAATGTCTTTGCCTCTGATTATGACGCTGCTTATTTAGTTGATATAATAAACTCTTGTAACAGTGATATTATTTTTGTTGAAGATAGATACTATAACGATTTAAAAAATATTTTACCAAAAACTAAAGTAAATAAAATAATTATGCCATCTCTTACCACATCTTTGCCAAAAGAGGGAAATAAGTTTGCCGAGATTGATAAAAAACACGGCTTATTTGTAAACAAAGTTCCAGAATTTAAAAAAGAAAATGAAAAAATAGAAAGTATTGATGAGTTCCTTAGATTAGGCAAAAATTATGACGGTACCCTTGATTATAAATCCAATTTAGATACCGAGTTTATAATATCTTACTCAAGTGGTACGACAAGTAATAGGCCTAAGCCAATAGTTCATACGACAAGAAGTTTAGTTACTATTGGTAGATGTCATGACCCAGAAGTTCAGAAAACAACTTCCATGAAAGATTTTACCATTCAAGCTCACATTCCAACTTTTTCTAATACTGACATTATCTGCAGTATATCAGACTCTTTAATGCAAGGTTCAAAACTTGCCTTAGAACCAATATATGATAAAGACTTTTTCCTTGACACTTTACTTATAAATAAGCCAACTTATATCGTCGCAACAAGAAGTCACTGGCTTAATGCATTTAAAAAAATATATGCCGATCCTAAATATCAAAATGTTAAAATGCCATTTCTTTTTATTCCCTTCGCCGTAGGTGAGCCTCTAGAAGTAAATGAAGAAAAATTCTTAAATCAAATTTTAAGTAAGGTTAAAGCCGGCAAAGATAAAATTCCTCTACCAGCATCTATTGTTAAAATGTCTATTGCTGGTGGAGACTGTGAACACGGTGGTATCTTTTGGCTACTTTTTAGAGCATGGCAAAGTAAAAAGCCCAATTCATTACTAAAGCAAGAGCCAGCAGGTCTAAAAGCTTTTGAAATGGTTGAGTATGACGTCCTTGACGAAAAAGGTAATTCATGCGCCCCATACCAATATGGTAGACTAGTTGCGAACTCACCATGTACCATGAAATGTTATAAAGATAATCCTTTGGCTACTGATAAATTCTTTATAAAAGATGCGACCGGTAAAGAGTGGGGGGACTGCTCCGTATATAGCTACCTTGATAAAGATAGAGGTATTCACATAAAGGGAAGAATTCCTAAAGAAAATGAAGAAGTACCATCTTTCATTGTAGCAGATGCTATTCTTAAAGATACTAAAAACATCTTATCATGCGAAGTAGTTAAATCACCAGATGGCTCATACTTCATTGCCCATGTTGAAAAGCAACCAACTTCTCAAAAGAGCATGTATGAAATTATCTATTCCGCTGAAAAAAGATGCCAGCAATTACTAGGCAAAGACATAACTTCAAAAATATTATATAGAATACATAACAACAAAGAAGGTTTCCCTCTAACTCACAGTGGAAAAAGGGACACTACAGCTTTAGAAAGAGAAGGCATTTCTATAAATACATTTAAACTTACTCCTAATGGTAACGAAACATTATACTTATCAGGAAAAGACTACATCGATAGTTTAAAAGAAGAAAAACCAAAAGTAAAACAAAAAGTTTAGAGAAATCTAAATTTTTTTTCTATACTAATAAGAAACATGATATAATTACAATAAGGTTGGTGACTTTTATGAACAATATTAGCATTATTTTAATAGTAATAAGTCTTATGTACTCTATATTCTTAAACTTTTTCTTCTTTTCAAAGAAACATATAAGTACTTATGAAAACAAAATTTTTAGTATCTTAGTAACCAGTAATTTCTTTGGTTTACTATTAGAAATCTTTTGTTACATTACCGTAAAATATTACGCTACATCTTTCATAACCGTTGTTATCAACAAACTATTTTTAATCTATTTAATAGCGTTTGCCTTTATTTTTGGCCTATATCTTTTATTTGTTTGCTTTATGAACTTAAAAAATCTAGACGACAACATTATCTTAAAAAGACTACGAAGCTTTATTTTTGGCCTATTTATAATTTGTTGTCTTTTAATTATCATTTTACCTATCAAAACAGAAAATGCCGGTAATTATAGCTACTCCTATGGACCAGCTACTAATGTTGTATATGCAGCTTCCTTAATATGTGGCATTATCTGCTTAATATCTTTAATAATAAAATTCAAAAATGTCGCTAGAAAACGATATGCTTTAATATTTTCCTTCTTTATAGGTCTATCAGTCGTAGCTATTATTCAAAAAATTTATCCCTACATGACATTAGCAACTTCTATGGAAACTTTCATAATATTTTTAATGTTTAATACTATAGAAAATCCTGATGTCAAAATGATAGAGCAGCTTCAATTAGCTCGTGACCAAGCTGAAAAAGCTAATCAAGCTAAAAGTGATTTCCTATCTAGTATGTCACATGAAATAAGAACACCGCTTAATGCCATTGTAGGTCTATCTAGAGGATTAAACGAATACGATGGCCTACCTAGTGAAATGAAAGAAGACACTAACGACATATTAAATGCTTCAGAAACATTACTAGAAATAGTAGGCAATATTCTAGATATTAATAAAATAGAAAGTGAAAAGCTAGAAATAAATGAAAACCCTTATGATTTTAAAGAAGAAATTGAAAATATGGTTAAAGTTACAATTACCCGTATTGGCGAAAAACCAATTAATTTTAAACTAAATATTTCTGAAGATATCCCTTATTTACTTCTAGGTGATAAAGTTCACATCAAAGAAATTGTCAACAATTTGCTTACTAACGCTATTAAATATACTGAAAAAGGAGAAATAGACTTAACCGTCAAATGCATTAATAAAGAAAATAAATGCCTTCTAATTATTAGTGTTCAAGATACTGGTAGAGGTATTAAAGCTGAAAATATTAATAAGTTATTCACAAAATTTGAACGTCTTGGAATAGAAAAAAATACCACAACGGAAGGAACCGGCTTAGGTCTTGCTATCACAAAGAAGTTAGTAGAAATGATGGGTGGTAAGATAAATGTTCAAAGTACTTATGGAAAAGGCTCTCTATTTATCGCCTCTATTCCTCAAAAAATAAAACTTATGAGTAGACCGCTTAAAGAAGAAGTAAAAGAAGAAATAGTAGTTAATTACAGTAATAAAAAAGTCCTTATAGTAGACGATAATTTATTAAATATAAAAGTCGCTAAAAGAGTTCTAAAAGAATTCAACTTACAAATAGACGAGGCTGTTAGTGGCAAAGAGTGTCTTGATAAAGTTCATGATAATAATTATGATTTAATTCTAATGGACATAATGATGCCTGAAATGAGTGGAGAAACTACCTTACAAAAACTAAAAGAAAATCCTAATTTCAATGTACCAGTTTTAGCTTTAACAGCTGATGCTATTCAAGGAGCAAAAGAAAAATACCTTCAAAAAGGCTTTGTCAACTATATCCCTAAGCCTTTTACTAAAGAACAATTTGATAAAGTATTAAAAGAAGTATTTGCTGATAAAAAAAGATATATAGATAACGAAAATCGTTTTAAAGATGTAGATCCTATCATAATTGAGTAAAATTTAAACAATTTATTCTTTTCCTTCTAGTTATTTGACTAATAAATTTAATATCATTATAATATATTTTAAGGAGATGTCATATGAAAAATAAAAATAGAATTTTACCCATAATCTTAACTCTATTATTACTAGTAGTAATAGTATACTTATTTGTAAATATTAAACAACCATATGTCGAATGTGAAAAAACTACTACAAATGATTTAAATATTTCCATTAAAGAAAATTTAACCACCACCTTTTCTCACAACAAGATTGCTAAAATGAAATTGACTAAAACCATTATTTTACCAGTAGAATATCAAAAAGAAGAAACAATTAATTATATTAAAAAGGCTTTACAAAAAGCCTACAAGTATATAGAAAATTCTACTAAAATAGTTACATCTGATAATAATATAATAGTTGAAATAGAAATTGAAGATGATGAAACTATCATTTTAAATAATATTGAATTTATAAAAAATCCTAACTTAGAAATAAAAATAAATCCTAATACTAAAAGCAGTGATGTCTTAACCTTAAAAATAAAAGATAAGTACACTGAAGGAGAATTCATGACCCATCTTAAAAATAACGGCTATGTTTGCAAATAATCATTGGAGATATTATGGAAGAAGACTTAATTAAAGAAGTAGAAGAGGAACTTTTATCTAATTTACTAGTTGATACTGGTAAAATAATGCTTACATCTTATGAAATAGAAGTTCTAAATAAATATCATATTAATTATAAAAGTGTTTTAAGTTTGAAAGAACTTACCTTTTTAATTGAAGAAGTTTTGCTAGAAGAAGATTATCCGGCTGATTTAGAAAATATTTCTAAAAATATAGCTGAAAGAGATTACTATCAAAATACGAATAAATAGGGAGTGATATGATGCTTTTTAATGACAAAGATTTAAAAGATGTAATGTTAAAATATTCATTTGCTAAAAAGGTTTTAGAAACAGAATTATCTATTTTGATTGAAGAATATGAATTCAATAATGGCTATAACCCTGTTGAACATGTTAAATATCGTATCAAGACAATGGAAAGTGCCACTAAAAAGCTTTCTAAAAAGAACTTAGAATTAACAGTTAATAACCTAGTTAGATATGTCAATGACATGGTAGGTGTTAGAATAGTTTGTTCATTCATATCTGATGTTTACAAAATAGTTAACATTATCAAAACTTCTAAACAATTTATTGTTAAAAATGAAAATGATTATATAAAAAATCCTAAAAATTCAGGATATACTAGTTATCACATCAATATCTTAGTACCTATTCATTTATTTGATAAAACAGAATATATTGAAGCAGAAATTCAAATTAGAACAGTTGCTATGGACTGTTGGGCTAGTATAGACCATAAACTTCGTTATAAATTGCCAAGTAATATCCCTGAAGAGTTAGAACAAGAAATGTTACTTAGAGCTGAAGAAATGAGTGACATGGATAAAAAGATGGATTTACTTAATGATATGTTAAGAAAATTTATTAATAGGTAAGGTGATAAAATGGACTACATGTTAGATAAAATAAAACTATTAGAAAATAAAGATAATATTATAAATACTGCTGAGGAGATAGTAAAAAGTATCAAAAATAATAATAACTTAAATGATAGTGAAAGAATAATGACTATGGAATTAGCTATGGCCGAGCTTAACTACGATTTATATAACTTTAAAAAATATAAAAAGGATGGTAACAAATGATCTACTTAGATTACAGTGCCACAACCCCAGTAGATAGTGAAGTGTTAGATACTTTTATAAAGGCTACCACTAATTATTTTGGAAATCCTAATTCTATGCATAAATTAGGAATAGATGCTAAAGCCTTAATCGATGCTAGTAGTAAACAAATAGCTGATATATTAAATATAAAACCAAACGAAATAATTTATACTAGTGGTTCAAGTGAAGCTAACAATTTAGCTTTAAAAGGTATTTGTTATAAATATAAAAATAGAGGCCATCATATCATTACGACGAAGCTAGAGCACTCATCCATTATTGATACTATCCCTTTTTTAGAAGAAAATGGATTTACCGTTAGCTATGTTAATTTAGACAATAATGGTCTCGTTGATATAAACGATTTAAAAGAAAAAATAACAGAAGACACAATTTTAATAAGTATTGCTTCTGTTAACAGTGAAATAGGTATAAGACAGCCCATTGAGAAAATAGGGGAGATTTTAAAAGATTATCCCAAAATAATTTTTCATAGTGATATAACCCAAAGTATTGGTAAAGAAAAAATTGATTTAACAAATGTTAATCTAGCAAGTATTTCTGCTCAAAAAATATATGGTCTAAAAGGTATAGGCTGCCTAATAAAAAAAGAGAAAATAATGTTAGAACCACTAATTCATGGTGGTAAATCAACAACTATTTATCGGAGTGGAACTCCCGCCACTTCTTTAATAGCGTCTTTTTCTAAAGCTATGCGATTGTCATATCAAAATCTAGAAGAAAAAATAAGTCATGTTAAAGAATTATCACAGTATTTAAAAGAAAAAATATCTTTACTAGATATAGACATTAACAGTAATAGTTATTCAATACCACATATTATAAATGTTTCTATTAAAGGCATAAAACCAGAAGTAATGCTTCATGCCTTAGAAGAAAAAGAAATTTATATCTCAACTAGAACTGCTTGTAGTAAAGGTGACTATTCACTAAGTGTATTAGAAGTCTATCATGATATAAAAAGAGCATCGTCAAGTTTAAGAATTAGTATCTCCCATCTTACTAAAAAAGAAGAAATTGAACAATTTATTAAAGAATTTTCTAATCTTCTAACTTCATTAAAATTGAAATAAAACGGTATAAAATCAATAAAAAATTCCATTTTTAGACCAAAAATAAGTGAAATTTAACAAATTGTATAAAATATTCAACTTTAAACTATAGAAAAAATATGTTACAATAACGCTAAAGAGGTGAAGTATGAAAAAAGATAAGTATCCTATGGAGAAAGCCAAAATTTTACAAGAATTAGAATATGATTTAATTTGTGACTTCATAAGAATAAGAAAAGAAAAGCATTTATCACAACAAAAGCTTGCTGATATGTCTGGAGTAATTAGAGAAAAAATTACTAAGATAGAAAATAGACTTAATTCTCCACAAATTAATTCATTAATTGAAATTCTTGAACCAATTGGCTATACATTAAAAATAGCTCCAATTAGGAAGAAAAAACAACCAAAAGAAGAAGAAAAGGTGGCATAATAAAACAGGATTTAAATCCTGCTTTTATTTTGCTAAAATAAATTTATAAGTAACACCATTACAACTAGTTACCGTTTTTCCTTGCGTTATACAGTTTTTATCACTTGAGTAACGACAACCAATTGGAGAACCTGAAGTCATAGTAGTCTCCGCTTCAGCCACTATTTCAATACTTACACCAGGATAATTCTCATTAAAGAATTTCAAGAAAGCTGATTTGCAAGCATCAAATGAAGAACATTCCATATTTCTATATGCCCCAACTAAGTTATCTATTACGTAATCTTTTTTAACGCATTCTTGTTTTTGACTTTGACTAGAAGAACCACCAGAAGAGCCACCAGAAGAACTACTAGAAGAAGACGACTGTGAAGCAGCTGGTTCTTTACCTTTACTTATCATAACTGTAACCGTAGTACCTTCAGATACTTCACTACCGGCACTAATTGACTGACTAATTACATTTCCTTCTTTAACACTATTACTATACTTATATATACATGAACATTTTAAATTAAGTTTCTGTAACCTCTTTTCAGCTTCGCTTCTACTTAAGCCATCTAAAGCCGGTACTTTAATAGCTTCTCCATCAGATATAGTAACAATAATTACATCGTCATTTTTAATAACCTCACCATTTTTATAAGAATAACTTATTACTTCACCAACTTTAAAATCACTATTAAACTCATGTCTTTCTTCATATTTAATTGAATACTTATCAGCCCATGCTCTAAAATCTTCAAATGATTTAAACTTAGGCATCTTTAGACTACCCTTTGAAACAACTATTTTAACTGTTTCTCCTTGTTCAATTTTATCACCTTTTTTATAATTAGCACTTATAACGCTATTAGCTTTTACTTTTTCGTCATATTGATCACTAAGTTCCAACTTTAATCTATTCTCAATAATCCATTCTGTTATTTTAGTAACAGACATATCAGTTAAATTAGGAACTTCAATTTCTTTACCCTTACTAAAAGTAACTTTAATAGTTTCGTCTTCTATCTTAACCATCTTTCCAGGTTCAACACTTTGCTTCATAGCTAAATTTCTCTTAATCTTATTAGAAAATTCTCTATCAAACTCATAATTAAGATGGTGCTGTTTCATATAAAACATAACTTCAAATTCAGTATCCTTAGTAAAATCAATTAACTTAACTTCTTCATAGCCTAATTCTTCACCATAAGAGAAAGTAATTTTCAACCCCTCATCTCTTTTTAAATTACCAGCTTTACTTTGCTCTATAACTGTATCAGGTGTCTTATCAGAAGAAACAAATTCAATTTCAACATTTGATAAGAAATTATCTTCAACAAAATTTATAACTCTCTCGTCATTCCAAGATGTCATATCAGGAACAATTACTTCTTTACTAGGATTTGGGCCTTCACTAACCACAACAGTTAATTCTTTAACATCATCAAGCTTACTGCCAGATTTTACATCTTGGGTAATTATTTTATATTCTGAAACCATATCACTATACTCATATTCTTGCTTCAAAGTAATATTGTTTTCCTCTGCCCACTTAACAGCCTCTGTTAAGTTTTTATTAGAAAAATCTTTAACACCACTACTAAAAGTATTAATTTCTCCTGTCGTTAAACTAGTATAAATATTTAAGCCAAAGTAACCACCTAAAAGTAGGGAAGAGATAAAAACCGTCAATTTATTCTTACTTTTAAGTCCTACCGGAACAAAGAAAATAGTAAATAGAATTAATACTATTGGACCTATAAAACTATATATATCAAAAGAATTTCTAGATATATATAAATTTAGTCCAAAAGATGCTAATCCAACTAATAGAACAAAGCATAAAAAGAAATTTACAAAAACTTTTCTCCCTTTCTTTTCCACTTTATAATCTTCCTTCTTTATTTCTTTTTCTTCATTAATAATTTTATTCTCAGTAGGTAAAGTTTTTTCCACATCTTTTGTGGATAAAGCCTCATTACTTACTTTTTTTGGCGTAACTTTTTTCTTGCTACGATATTCTGTTTGTCTAACAACGCCAGTATCATTTTTCTTCTTTGCCACACTAATCACCTCTACTATATAGATAATTATATAATAAATAATAAAAAATATAAATGTTAAAGAAAATAATTATGTCAAATAATGTCTAAAATAGTGTAAATAAAAATAATTGATAAAAATCTAACCTAAAAAACATCTTGTAATTTTAACTAATATATGGTACTATGTATGTAGCAAGATTTTCTTGCATAAATTAAAAAGGGAACATTTAGTATGGGGCTGAATGTCCACCCTGTGTCGATATTTCACGACCTAAAGGGGTTCTATTCAACCTGGACCCCCTTTAGACCTTAATAGCTATTATTATAGCTAATAATAGTCCAAATAAGACACAAATGTATCTAAGAATTTTTATTATGAAAATTCTTTTTTTCATTTGCGCTTCACTCCTTTCTTACTTAAAAAGAGCAAACATCCATTAAACTAAATTATTCCCTAAAAATAGTATACTATAAAGTTCCAATAAATGCAAATTGTAAAGTTTCAAAAAAAGTACAATTTATACTTGCAATCTCAATTAACCTATGGTACTATATTTATAGCAAGATTTTCTTGCATAAATTAAAAAGAGAACATTTAGTAGGTGGCTGAATGTTTACCCTTGTGTCGATATTTCACGACCTAAAGGGGTTCTATTGGGCACAGACCCCCTTTAGACCTTAATATCTATTGTTATAGCTAATAATAGTCCAAATAAGACACAAAAAAATCGATGACTAACAATCATCGATTTTTCAATATATCAGCTAAATACAGCTCATCCTTATTATGCTTCTTGTACGTTTTGTATTTTTTAATATTACTAATTAAGTTTTTAACATTGTCTCCACCATAATATTCAGCCAAAAAGTTAGATGACTGGTCATACTTTTTTCCGTTATACTCAATATTTTTTTTTAGCAAAGACTTTTGGAGATTGAAAACTTTTAACTTTTTCGTATTTCTTTTCCATTCCTTCATTTAATATCAATAATATTTCTTCATTTTGTCCTTCACACATTAACAATATTTTCATTACATTAGTTCCTTTTTAAAGTTCATTAATGCATCATAGCTTACATTAGTGTTAAATTCATTATTATAGAATTTATTGCTTTTGGACAATTCAGACCTAAATTTATAATTTTCGTGCATATTTTCTAATACAATTGCATCATTATATTTGCTTATATAAATATTATCGCTTCTACTAAACAAATCAAGTATTTCACAATAATGTGTTGTAAAAATTAAAGTAGCATTATTTTTATTAACAGATTTATCTTTATAAAGGTTAACTAAATTTTCTACTAAAGTCTTATGGAAATGATTTTCTATCTCATCAATTATTAAATCGGCACCAGTTCTTAATGAATACACAACAAAAGTGAATAGCCCAAATCCTTTAGTTGTACCACTAGATAATATTTCATATAGTTCAGTTCTTGAAACTTCTTTAGTAAGACCATTTGTATAAAAGATTTTATACTTATTATCATTCAACATTTTTATATTTTCTAAGTGTTCGTCAAACATTTTTAATAATGAAGTTATAATTTTCAAATTATCGTTTAATAACTTATATAAGTTAAATGCTTGTGCATAATCTTTATATACATAATCATCACTTGGGCAATATATTCCTCTAAGAGTAATGTCTTTTAATATCAAATATATCATTGAAGTATCTTCTGGCAGTTTTATATTTAACTGTACTTCTTCAAATTTATCATAATTAAATAATTCTCTTGCATGAGCCTTCTTATATTCTCTTTTGTATAAATGTTCTTCTCTGAAAAAAATTGATGTGTTATCCATTGAATTTTTATTTCTTTCTAAAGTCGTCAAGTATCTATATATAATTCCATCATTATAAAAAGTAATATCTAATTTCAATGGACTATCAATAAATTTAAAAATATTTTTTGAACTATTAATTCTATAATTAGAAAAAATATCATATATTATAGACAATAATTCAACAACAGTAGTCTTTCCAGATGCATTTTTCCCAATTATTCCCAATGTAGTAAAAACGTATAATTCATTATCTATTTCTTCTAACTCAAATTCTTTATCAGCTGCCGTTTTATTTCCTGTTGGCACAAAAGACATTGTAAAATTTTTTTCACATAATTTAAAACCATCCGCAACAATTCTTAATAATTTCATTTTCTAGCCTCCTCATATAACAATTATATCATAATTTTCACAAAAAAACATTTTTTTTGGTTTTTTAACATTTTTTTGCTATATAATACGCAATTTTTAAGAAAAAATCAAGCATTTTTAGTATTATATGTAAAATTGTTAATATGATACATTCTTATATTAATATAACTAGTAAAAGTCTAATCTTCAGATCTGTCAAAGTGTTCCTGTAGTTTACCGTTTTTCATTCTTACATATTTTTGAATTATATTTTTATAATTAATGACAAAACCTTCAACATTTCTATTAACTTTTTTTAAATACTTTTCGTATATACTATCAAGATGATCTTTAGTAGGTAAAACGTTTAATTCAACTACTTCTGGAACTATTCCAATAAAGTTTGGCAGTTTTTCATAATTAAATGTATAGTTAAACAAAGAATGGTCATAGATTATATTATATAAGTTAAAATCCTTATCTATATTTGCTTTAGCAAACATATAAAATTTCTTATCAAACTCATCTATTGTATACTTCAATTTTCCCATGCCTAACCATTCACCACATAAAACACTACCTTCATGAATATTATCTAATGCATCGCCATTTACACTTAACCATTCATATAATCCTTTGTATAAAATAGTTTTAACACTTTCAAGCTCATCAATAGGAAAAATGTTTTTTCTTTGAGCAATATACAAAGTATTATCTTTTTTGAAAAAACATATATTACTACCATCAAGTTTTTCAGTAATATAGACTTTTTCTCCCTTACATTTTATTCTCTCTGTTTTTGGATATATTTCTTTTTTTATCATAATTCTCCTCCTTAAAAATAGTATATAATAAAACACTTGTAATTGCAAGAAAAAAGTTTCAAAAAAAGTACAATTTATACTTGCAATCTCAATTAACATATGGTACTATATTTATGGCAAGATTATAATTCTTGCTAAAAGTTCAGTTTACCCTGAATTAAACCCCTTAACCGGGATAGATATCGTATTAGAGTATGTTTGGGTTCAATCATACTCTTTCTTTTTCCAAATAATTTAATTTACTATTAACATTTTAATTGGTATAATTTATATATAAGAACTTGGAAAGAAGAGGTAAGTATGGAAAATATTAAAAAAAATATAAATATATATATCGCTAGCTTTTTACTTATAGAGCCACTTTTAGACTTAATAACAGGCCTTAATCTACATCTTTTAAATACTAGTATTACTATTGGTATTGTAGTAAAAGTCTTATTTATGCTCTTTCTCGTATTTACTACTTTATTTGTTTTTAAAAATAAAAAAGTTATCATACCATATCTGTTAATTGGCTTATACTTTATCTTCTTTATAACAGGAAAAATACTTTACCCAACATCTTTTTTAGGAGAAATCCAAGGCCTAATTAAAACTTTTTACTTTCCAATTATCTTTATTTCTCTTTATGCCCTTAGGGATAATATAAAAATTAGTAAAATGACTTTCTTTACTACTCTTATTCTATATTTACTATGTATATTTGTACCCCTTATCTTTCATACAGGTTATAAAACTTATCAAATTACTAAAGCCGGTACTTTAGGCTTTTATAATTCAGCTAATGAAATTAGTGGTATTATTTCTCTTTTAACTCCAATTATGTTTATTATAGTTTTACAAAAGAAAAATATTTTTTCTCTATTAAGTATCCTAATATATCTAGCAGTTATTTTAATGATAGGTACTAAAACACCACTTTTATCTTTAATAATTACTATAGGGGCTTCTTTAATGTATTTATGGATAAAAAGCTTTAAAAAGAAAATTTACAAACCTATAATTATATCACTCATATTAGTAATTATCTTCTCCTCTTTAATAGGGCTTATCCTACCTAAAACCAATTTTTATAAAAACATAAAAACTCACCTTGATTACCTAGAACTTGATAATATAGGAGAAGTATTTACCGATAAAAAACTAATAGACCACTTTATCTTTAGTGAAAGAATAACTTTCCTAGAAAAAAAGTACAAAGTATATGAAAAAGCTAACTTATATCAAAAACTATTTGGGATAGGTTATTACAAAAATAAGAAGCAAACTAAACTAGTAGAGATGGATTATTTTGATATATTTTTCTCTCATGGAATAATTGGCTTTATTATTTATTTTAGTATATTCATACTTCTTCTTATAAAAGTACTAAGAAAATCTTTAAAGTTAAATTATGAAAATTACATGTTATATGTAAGCTTATCTTTAATAATATTTTTAAGTTTCTTTACAGGCCATATAATAACTGGCCCATCTGTTAGCTTCTTATCAGTCTTATTAATCTTATCATTATATAAACATAAGAAAAAAGATTTATTATTTGCTGGTGTTAACCTAGAAATAGGAGGCATTGAAAAAGCTCAAATTAACTTACTAGATAACATTAATTATAATAAGTATAATGTTACTTTAGTACTAGAAGAAGCTAAAGGTAAATTTTTAAAAGACTTAAAAAAAGATGTTACACTGCAAGAAGTAAAGGTAAGTAAGAATAATATTACTATTCTAAGAAAATTAATTAATTTTTCTAGAAAACTTATATTTGAAATATATAGTTATCAAAATTATGACTTTAGTTGCTGCTACACAACATATAGTTACAGTTCTAATAAACTTTCCTTAATCGCATCAAGAAATAACTCACTATATGTTCATACTAATTACAAAGATGTTTATAAAGAAGATGCAATAGTAAGAGAATTTTTTGATAGTAGAAAAATTAATAATTATAGACATATCTTCTTTGTATCTAATGAAGCTGCTAATTACTTTGTAAGTCTCTATCCTAACTTAAAAGAAAGAGTTCTAGTATTTAATAACTTTATTAATACTAATGATATTATAGAAAAGTCTAAAGAAGAAATTAATATTGAAAAGCCTAAAAATAAAAAGCTCTTTGTTTTTGTAGGAAGACTAGAAGATGCCTCTAAAAAGCTAGGTAGAATGATAAATCTAGTAAAAGAAATTAGGAACATCGAACTATGGATAGTAGGCGATGGACCTGATGGAAACATGTATCATGACTTAGTAAAAAAACTAAACCTAACCAAGAAAATTCACTTTCTAGGACCTAAGTCAAACCCTTATCCTTACATGGAAAAAGCTGATTATTTAATATTAACTTCCGAATATGAAGGCTTCCCAGTTGTTTATTTAGAAGGTATTACCTTAAAGAAAAAAATAATTACTACAGTATCCGTAAGTGATGATGAAATAGATATGAAAGACTATGCTTATATTATTTCTAAAGAAGAAAATCTAATGGTTGAAGAAGTACGAAAAATTCTAGATAAAAAGGAAAATATTAAAGATATTGATATTGAAAAAATTCAAAAAAGAAGAATTGAAAAATTAGAAAATATTTTTAATGAGGTGGTATAATGCCTAAATTTAGTATTATTGTTCCTGTTTATAATGTTGAAAAATATATAAAAAGATGTCTTGATAGTATAAAGATGCAGACCTTTAAAGACTATGAAGTAATAATTATAAATGATGGTTCTACTGATAATAGCTTAGAAATTATTAAAGACTTTCCTTATAATGTTATTACTACAGAAAATAAAGGCCTATCAAGTGCTAGAAATTTAGGAGTTTCTAAGGCTAAGGGAGACTACCTACTATTTTTAGATAGTGATGATTACATTGAAAAAAACTTATTAGAAGAACTTAATAACAGTATCAAAGATAATCCTGATATAGTAAGATTTCAAATACAAACAGTTACTGACAATAATAATATAGTAAAATATGAAGAAGAGCCATTTACTATTAAAAATGGTGAAGTTGCTTTTCCTTTAATTACTAAATATCACTTTGTTGAACTTGCGTGTTGCTACGCCTATAAAAGAAGCTATTTTCAAAAAGAAAACTTTAAATTTAAAGAGGGTACTTTTCATGAAGATTATGGCTTAATTCCTCTCGTAATAATAAAAGCTAATAAAGTAAAATCTATTTCTTATATTGGTTATAATTACTATCAAAGAACTGGTAGTATAATGAATAATGCTAACTATGAAAAGACTAAAAAGAAAGTAGAAGATTTATATAATCACTATTTATTTTTAGTAGAAGAAATTAATAAAACAGAAATAAACTCCAAAGTATTTAAAAGCTTTTTAGCAAACTCAGTGATTTTAAAGATTTGCGAGTTAGAAAAACAAGATTATAAAGAATATAAGAAGAAACTACAAGAAGATAAGGTTTATGATAATATTTTAACTGATACTTTCTCAAGAAAAATAAAATATTTATTATTAAAAATAAGTCCTAAATTATATAAAATGATTAGAAAGTAGTTGATTACATGACTAATAGAAAGATAGGTATTGATATTTTAAGAATAGTCGCAATGATGGGAATTGTTGGTTTACACATCGTAAATCAAGGCGGAATTATTAGTTCCTTAAGTATTAATAAAGCCCCTTATTATGTAGTTATGCTTGTCACAACATTTTTCTATACTTCTGTTGATGTTTTTGCTATCATAACAGGTTATCTTTACTATAATAAAAAAATTAAATATAAAAGAATAGTAGAGTTAATATTCATTGCGCTATTTTATAGTATTTTAATTGCTTTTATCTTTTATGCTTTTAACTTATTTAACATGAAATCCTTAGGACTTAAATTTCTAAAAGAGTGTATTTTTCCAATGAGTGGTACATATTGGTACATAGTAGCTTACATATTACTGTTTGTTATGATACCATTCCTAAATCATATATTATCTCTTCCTAAAGAAAAAGTTAAGAAATTACTTATAGTGTTATTTATACTAACATCAGTAATACCAAGCATTACTGCTGTTGACTTTTTCAAATTAGACTATGGTTATAGCCCTTTTTGGTTAATGTATTTATACTTAATAGGTGGATATATCAAAAAATATGAAAATGATTTTAAAGGAAAAAGGAATAAGTATTGTAAACTGCTTTTCTTATCACTATTTTTAGGTTTTGCTTTAAATATATTTATAAATATTTTCTTTGTTAAGAAATTTGGTTATTTCTTATTTGGTGCTTTGATAGGTTCTATTTTTATAGACTATATTTCACCATTTACTGTTATTTCTTCAATACTTATACTACTTATCTTTAAAGAAATTAAATGTAATAATACTATTCTTAATAAAATAATATTGTGTTTTTCTAAAACGGCTTTTGCTGTATATATAATTCATGCTTCTATTCCTATATTTAATCTAGTTTTAAAAGATGCATTTGTGTTTGTTAAAAACTATAACTTTCTTTTTATCACTGTAACAATTATAATAGGAATAATCATCATTTATGTTATATGCAGTCTTATTGATATCATAAGAGAAAAACTATTTAATATTTTAAAAATAAATAAATTAATAGAGTTTATAGGAATAAAGTTAGATAAATTAATTGCTTAAATCGAGGTGATTTTGTGAAAAATTTGGATAAAATATCTATAGTTATACCTTGCTACAATGAAGAAGACGCTTTACCTGTACTTTATAAAGAATTAGATAAAGTTTCAAAAGATATGAACTATGTAGATTTTGAATTTTTATTTGTTAATGATGGAAGTACTGATAAGACCCTAAGTATAATAAAAGATTTTTCGTCTGATAAAAGAGTTAAATTTCTTTCTTTTTCAAGGAACTTTGGTAAAGAAGCCGCAATGTATGCTGGACTAGAACACGCAACAGGTGAGCTTGTTGCGATAATTGATGCCGACATGCAAGATCCCCCTGAAATGTTAAAGAAAATGTATCAAATAATAAAAGACGAAGACTATGACTGTGTTGCCTTATATACTAAAAATCATAAAGACTATTCTTTAATGAGAAGATTTTTTACAAAATGTTGGTATACTTTAATTGGTAAAATTTCTTCAACTAAACAAGTAGCGGGAGCTAGAGACTTTCGTCTAATGAAAAGAAAAATGGTTAATGCCATACTTAACATGAAAGAGTATAATCGTTATTTCAAAGGTATTTCCAATTTTGTTGGTTTTAATACTAAATGGCTTAATGTTGAGACCGATAAAAGAGTAAAAGGAAAATCTAAATTTAGTTATTTCAAATTATTTAAATATGCTATGGAAGCTATCCTTGCTTTTTCAACGACACCTCTAGTAATTGCTGCCTTAATTGGACTTATCTTTTGTTTAATTGCTTTTATAGTTATTGTAATTATTATATGTAAAACCCTAATCTATGGAGACCCAGTAAATGGTTGGCCATCTCTTGCTTGTATAATTGTTTTTACAAGTGGAGTACAATTATTCTTCTTTGGAATAATGGGAATGTATTTATCTAAAATTTATTTAGAAGTAAAAAATAGACCTATTTATATAATAACTGAGAAAAGTGATAATTTGAAAGGAAAAAATTTATGAAAAAAATAGATATTAGTATAATTGTTCCTGCCTACAATGCATCAAAAACAATAGGTGAGTGCTTAAACTCTTTAATAAATCAAACTAAAAAAGAATTAGAATTTATTGTTATAAATGATGGTTCAACTGACGAAACGGAAAAAATAATTAAAGAATTTAATGATCCAAGGATAAAATATATTAAAAATACCAATCAAGGAATAGGTAAAACTAGAAATCAAGGAATAGAAAAAGCCCTAGGAAAATATTTAATGTTCGTTGATAGCGACGACTATCTAGACCTTAATGCTTGTGAAAAACTTTATCAAAAAGTAATAGACGAAGACCTAGATATTGTTATAAGTGACCTATGTAAAAAGTATTCAAATGGAAAATTAGAAGAAGTCAAGACTTTAGACTTTAAAAGCTCTTCTCTAGAAGAAAATCCTGATATTTTAAATGAAAACTTAGGTCCTTGTGGAAAACTTTATAATAGAGAAATGATTATCACTAACAAAATAAAATTTGAAGAAAATTTAAAATATGAAGATGCTCCTTTTTTAGTAGAAGCCCTATGTAGCGCTAAAAAAATAGGCAAAGTAGATAAATGCTTATACTATTACGTAGTTCATGATAATAGTGAAACTACTCTTAGGGACGAAAGATGCTTTGATATCTTAAAAATAATTGATATAATTAGAAAATACACTAAAGATAAAAAATACTTAAAAGAAAAAGTAGACGAATTAACAGTAAGAATTATTACTAATTATACCATTCAACAAAGAATGCAAAAAGATAAGAAAGTTGGATGTAAATTTATTAATGAAGCTTTTAAATACTTAGAAAAAGAAGTTCCTCTTTATAAAGATAATAAGTATTATAAAGAAAGAGGCTTTTTAAGAAGAACTATTGAAAAAAATAAAACATTAACCAAAATTTATTGTTTATTATATAGATAATATGTGTTAAAATATGAATATGCGTGAAATTATTAGTAGTAGAAGGTGAACTAGATGTTATTAGTGTCTATTGATGTTGAATATAGATATGACTTAACCAAAAAAATAAAAAAAATTAATGATAATATTAAAACAACTATTTTTACCAGCAATGATATTTTATATAATGACTATAAAAAATATAAATATGTAGTTACTGAGTATAATACCAAAATAATTGATTACTTTATTAAATTAAATAAGATAGTCGTTGTTTGCTGTTTTGACGAAGAAATGGTCAAGCAAGAGTATAGAGAACATCCTAATATCTTTATTTGTAGGTCTAGAAAAGATGCCATTGACTTAATCTTAGCAGAATACTCTAATAGAAATATTACGGATACAAATATCTATAAAAATATAAAAAGTTTTGTTTATGTATTAATATTCACTGTCTTTTTAGCTTTATTATTTAAAAAATTATATGTATGTGAATACTTACCTAAGTCAAAAAAGAAAACTAACTCTCCAGAAGTAGTTGACTTAAAAAAAGAAAATTATGTCTTCTTAGGTGACTCCATAACTGATTATTATGACTTAGATAAATATTATCAAGACGTACCTGTTGTTAATAGTGGAATTAGTGGAAATAAATGTAATGATATACTAGATAATTTACAAGATAGAGTATTTAAATATAATCCAACTAAAGTATTTCTTTTAATTGGTACTAATGATATAGCTTATACCGATATTGAAAATGAAGAGCTAGTTGATAGAATTATTGAAATATGTGATAAAATACATGAAAAAAGAGAAGAAACAGAAATATATGTCCAATCTATTTACCCAGTTAATAGAAAAGCAGATAGTAATATGGTAGCAGGTAGAAATAATGAAAGAATTAAAGAAATAAATAAATTAATAAAAGAAAAAGTAGAAGAAAAAAAATATAAGTACCTAGATATGTATAGTATATTAAAAGATAAAGAAGATAACTTAGATTTAGCTTATACATATGATGGCTTACATATTTCTGATAAAGGTTATAAAGTAATAACAAAAGAAATAAATAAAATAATACTTTAAAAACGATTAGAAATTAGATATAATTAATAAAGAAAGTAGGGAAATTATGGAAAAAGATATTGCTATTAAAGTTAGTCACGTTTCAAAAAAATTTAAACTTTATTATGATAAAGCTCATACTTTAAAAGAAAAAATACTTTTTTTCTCTAAGAAAAATAAAAGTAAAAATGATGTTTTGGAGGTTTTAAAAGATATAAACTTGACAATAGAAAAGGGAGAAAGCGTTGCTTTAATTGGAACCAACGGTAGTGGTAAATCAACTCTTTTAAAATTAATGACTAAGATAATTTATCCTAATAAAGGTAAAATTACAACTAATGGTAAATTAACTTCTTTACTTGAATTGGGCGCTGGCTTTCATGATGATTTTACAGGAAGAGAAAATATTTATTTCAATGCCTCTATTTTTGGTTTAACAAAAGAAGAAATAGATGCTAAGATAGATGAAATAATAGAGTTCTCAGAATTACAAGATTTTATTGATAATCCAGTTAGAACATATTCTTCTGGTATGTATATGAGACTTGCTTTTTCCGTTGCTATAAATGTTCAAGCGGAAATTCTCTTAATAGACGAAATATTAGCTGTAGGAGATCAACATTTTCAAGATAAATGTTTTAATAAACTACAAGAGTTAAAAGCTTCTGGTAAGACAATAGTTATAGTAACTCATAATATGGGGCAAGTAAAAAGATTTTGTGATAGAGCTGTTTGGCTATATAAAGGTGAAATTAGAAGAGATGGAAATGTTGACGAAGTACTAGAAGAGTACTTAAAAGTTTGTGGGTGATAAATAATGAGTATTTTTAAAGAATTATATAATTATCGAGAATTATTAAAAACTAATATAAAGAAAGAAATAAGAGGGAAGTATAAAGGTTCATGGCTAGGTGTATTATGGACATTTCTAAATCCTTTGTTAATGCTTGCTGTCTACGCATTTGTCTTTCCTTATATCTTAAGAGTTAATGTTGAAAACTATACTATATTTATGATAGTTGCTTTAATTCCATGGAATTTCTTTACTGTTGCTATTCAATCAGGTGCCGGATGTGTTGTTGCCAATGGTAATATTTTAAAGAAAGTTTATTTTCCAAGAGAAATAATTCCTATATCAATAACGACAAGTCAATTAGTTAATTTCTTAATTACTTGTATAATTATGTTTGTATTTATATTATTTAGTGGCGTAGGTTTTTCAATTCACCTATTATTACTTCCACTACTTATTTTAATACAATATATTATTACATTAGCATTTACTTTTATCTTATCAGCGATAACAGTATTTGTTCACGATGTTGACCACTTTGTTAGTGTAGCTCTAACCCTAGGTTTTTACGCAACACCTATTGTTTACCAAGCTAGCATGTTACCAGCAAGATTTCAATGGGCAATGAAAGTAAATCCAATGGCTCAACTAGTTGAAGCTTATAGAGCTATCCTTTATTATCATAAATGTCCTGATTGGACTACTTTACTTATCTGGGGCTTACTAAGTATAGTCCTATTAGTAGTAGGTTATATTATATTTAAAAAATTAGAAAAATCTTTTGTTGAAGAATTATAAAACTGCCAACGAAATTCGTTGACAGTTTATTTGTTATTTTTATTTTATTAATTTGACAAGTGTTTCGGTAAACATACTATCACTATCAATATCTCTAGAATTTGAATAAAACAAATTGCTTATAGAGATATCATAGGTGATATAAAACATCTTCTTCTTTTTATTTTACGGTCTAGTAGTTGTTCCTTAAAATCTTTGTATACATTAATTTTAACAGAAGTAAGACTTGACCTTCTTTGACTTCTTTCTTTATACTTACAGACATTATTATTTTTTGAATTGGTATAAAGATTTTGTTCTTAAGCTCTTATTTCAAAAATTCTATGTAAATAATTAATAAAATCATTATACTTTTTATCAACAGTTTTAATCTTAAATAAAAGTTTAACTATTAGTTGTCTTAAATATTCAATAATTAAACAAATAATAAAGATAATTAGAGCCCAACAAATAGCTTTTAAAATAATAGCTTTTCCATAAACTGTAGTATCAGCATAAATACCAATCCATTTATAAATATTATCTTGGACATATTTCATTTCATGAATTAAATATACACCTAATGTTAAAGAACTTATCTTATTTATAAATTTGCTTTTAAAGCTAAAGGTGCCAAAGAATAAAAATATTGATAATGATTGAAACAAAGTTATAGGATTATTATAATTTAACTTATAACTACCTAGACATGAGCCAATATAGCTTAAAATATTGCTTTCTAAACCATTTAAGTATGTAGAAGAAATATTCATAAATACATTAATAATCCAAAAAACAAAGAAAGAAACAAAGTATAATAATCTTTTTTGTGATAAATTTATATTAGTAAATAAGTTTTCTTGTAGATTGTATTTTCTAATATAGGCTCCAAAAAAGTATAAACAAACTTGAAAAGTTAAAGTAGTACCACCTTCTGCATAGAATAAATTAGCTGTTAAAAAGGGGAATATTGAAAATGATAGTAATAATACAATTAATAATCTTTTATAAAATTTTCTATCCATTTTTTCAATTAATAAATTAAAAAAAGGGCTAAGTAAATAAACAATTATATAGCATTTAATATACCAATATTCACTTATACTAAAAAAACTAGTTCTTACTAAATAATCAATGTTAGTATACTCTACTAATCCAGTAAATTTAAAAATAGAATTTATTAGAATATTATAAAACCATATTTGAAAGATTAATGACACTAACTTTCTTAATTTAAATTTTGACTTTGATTGGTAATAGCCAGTTATTAATAAAAATGAATTAACATGGACAATTATAAATAGTTTAATAGCATTAAAAACTAAATTAGTAACTCCTGTTGTATTTTCTAATAAATAGCTATGTTGAATTACGTGCCATAACACAATAAAAAACATTGATACTATTCTTAATAGCTCATAATTTGACTCTCGTTCCATTCTCTTTAACATCCGAACCACCATCCTAAATTGATTATATCATAACAGCAAAAAAAAAGACATAGTAATTATATCTTTTCTTCATTTTCTTCATTTATAATGTAGTTAGCAGCATCTAATAAATTGTGTTTAGATATATATTTATCAGATTGTTCGCCTAATAGAATTCCTTTGATATTCGTTTCTTCACAAATTGCTAGATCTCTTATTTTATCACCAATAGCATATGAATTTTCTATATCAACATTATGCTTTTTTATAGCATCATAAAAAAGCTTTAGTTTTGGTTTACGACATGAACAGTTATCTTTGCTGATATGAGGGCAATAAAATATATCTAGAATTTTAACTCCTGATTTTCTAAGTTCTTCTAACATATAATTAGTAAAATCATTATATTGTTCAAGTGTGAAATAGCCTCGACCAATACCTGATTGATTAGTAATAATAATAAACTTATACCCATATGTCATTAATTTTTGTAAGCCCTCAATAGTTCCTTCTATAAATTTTAATTTTTCTTTTTGATATACATACCCAAAGTCATAATTGATGGTACCATCTCTATCTAAAAATATAACCTTATTTTTTTTCATATACACTTAAAATTTTTTCAATAATTTTCGTAGTTGATCTATCTTGATGTAATTTTATAAATTCTAGTTTTCCTCCATATGATTTTATTAATGACTCTTCGGGTATATTTTTATCTTTCCAGTCTTCACCTTTTACACATATATCTGGTTGAATTAAGCTAATCAAATTACTTGGATTTTTATCTTCCATTAAAATAACATAATCTACTACTTCTAATGATGCAACCATATCAATTCTATCTTCTTCTGATATTATAGGTCTTAAATCTCCTTTATTTTCTTTTACAGATAAATCACTATTAACAGCTACTACTAAAATATCACCAAATTTCTTCGCTTGCTTAAATGATGATAAATGACCAACATGAAGCATATCAAAGCAACCATTTGTAAATACTATTTTTTTACCTTTACTTTTTAAATCATTGATAACATATTTAGCAGTAATAGGCTTTAACAATTTAAAATCAGTGTTACATTCTATAGCAGATATTAATTCATCTAAAGTTAAGGTACTTGTACCAAACTTTGATATTACTATAGATGCCGCAATATTGGCCAAGATACATATCTCATCAATTTTTAATTCAGTAGATATTAAAACTGCAATAATAGCCGCTACGGTGTCACCGGCTCCTGAGACATCAATTACTTCTTTAGCTTTAGCAGGAAAATCTTTTTTGTTACTACCATTTATTAGACTTATTCCATTTTCTGACCTAGTAATAATTAAATACTTTAAACCTAAATCTCTTTTTAATTTTAAGCCACAATCTAGAATATCTTTTTCAGTATCTAAGCTTGAGCTAGATACTTCACTTAATTCTTTCATGTTAGGAGTACATAAGGTTGCTCCTTCATATTTACAATAATCCTTTCCTTTTGGATCAACTATAACAGGAATATTTCTTTTCTTAGCTTCTTTAATGAGCAATTGACTAAATTTCTTAGTAACAGCTCCTTTAGCATAATCAGAAATAATAATGGAATTTATATCAGATAGTATTTCATTAATATATTTTTCAACATAGTCATAATAATCTTTAGGTAAAGGTTCTTTCCTTTCTTCATCAAGTCGAGCGAATTGTTGTTTTTTAGAGACAATTCTTGTTTTAATAATGGTTTTTAGTTCTTTATATTTCTTAAAGAATTTTATATCTACTCTTTGATTAGTAAAATAATTAAATATTATATCACCAGCATAATCGTCACCTACACAGCCGATAGCTCTAACAGTTGT
Source organism: uncultured Bacilli bacterium (assembly GCA_947626595.1). Classification (GTDB taxonomy): domain Bacteria; phylum Bacillota_I; class Bacilli_A; order RF39; family UBA660; genus CANRGD01. The sequence goes on from CANQST010000005.1 coordinate 29,206, forward strand.
TCCTAGAGAAATCAAGTTATTAATGACATTTCCAGCTCCACCTAATTTTATTTGCTCTTGGTCTACTTCAATAACAGGAATTGGGGCTTCAGGAGATATTCTATTAACGTTGCCAATAATGTATTTGTCAACCATATAATCGCCAAAAACAAGGACTTTTTTATGAGTTATTTCTTGTAATTTTTCTATGTTCATTTGTACCTCCATAATTTTCTTCAATTAAATGTTCAATTTTTTGCCATGCATAATCAACTGTTATTTCATTTAAACATGGCCAAATCTTATCATTTTTTTGGAGAAATTTACATCTATTATTACAGTTTTTGCATTTCTTATTTTTAGCAACAATGCAAGGCTTTCTATATTTATCGCTACCTTTAAAATGATACAAGACATATCTTTCATATGTATAGGCTCCCGAAATGATTGCTACAGGAACTTCTTCGATTACAGCAATGTGATATGCACTTGTATCATTTGTAACAACTAACTTTGCATTTTTTATGACATCTATATAGTCATTTAATGAAGTCTTGCATACAAAATCTTCATATGGTATATCTAATTTACTTTTAAATTCATCAATAGCTTCTTTATCAGCATCAGTACCTACTAGTACTAATTTAAATTTAGTTTTTTCATATATTTTATGGGCTATTTCTACGTATCTATCGATTGGCCATCTTTTTAAACTGGTACTGGCACATGGAAAAACAATAAAATATTCTTTAGGTAATTTTAATTTTGTAGGAGTTGTTTTTAGTTTTTCTAAACTAGGAATTATATTTACTTTTTTATCAGTCAAGCCATTAATAAAGCTATTATAATATTCAATTAAAGATAAATTTGGTTCAGTAATTTGAATTATTTTATTATAAATTTTATTTATCTTTTTCATACTACAATGTAGTTCTACATTGATATCTCTTAAGCCTATTTTTTCTTTTCCCATAGCAGCTTTCATATATAAAATGTTAGTAGTCATTTCAAATATACCGACTGGATCTAAAACTATATCATAATATTTATTGCGAATTGTCTTAAAATTCTTTATTCTTTCTTTTAGATTGACAGTTGCCTTGTTAAAATCTATAGGAATAATTTTGTCATAGGTATCATCTTTTTCATATAATTTATCTATGCCTTTCTGACATATTAAGGTTATTTCATAATTACTTTTAGGGTAGATTTTTCTTAAATGGATAGCAGAACATCTCCATATTACCCCATCACCAAAGACTAAATTATATATTACTAAGACTTTCTTTTTCTTTTCTTGTCTATATACTGGTTTTTTTATAAAAAATAAAATAATACTATCAACATAGTACATTATTGCTTTTAGTCGTCTAAGAAATATATTTTTATTAGACATTCCTAAGGCTTTTGTAAAATTACTATTTAAATAATTATAACTCATACATGTACCTCCCTAATAGATAAGTTTTAATCATTATAATAACTTTTTAATTCTTTTTCAACAAATTCACATATTAGATGATATGACATTAAGTGATGTTCCTGAACTCTAGCAGTTTCTTTATAAGATAGATTTAAGCAAATATCACTTAGTTCTTTAATCTGACCACCATCTTTACCAGTTAGAGATATAATAGTAAGACCTTTTTCTTTAGCAGTTTTTATAGCTTCAATAATATTTTTAGAATTACCACTAGTAGAAATTCCTATAAAAATATCATTTTTATTTCCTAATCCTTCTATTTGTCTAGCAAAAATATAGTCATATCCATAGTCATTACCAATAGATGTTATAATAGAAGTATCTGTTGTTAAGGCAATGGCAGGGTATCCCTTTCTTTCGAGAACAAATCTACCAATTATTTCAGCTGCAAAGTGTTGGGCATCAGCGGCTGAACCTCCATTACCAGCAATTAATATTTTTCCCCCATTTTTTATGCATTTCACAATACTTTCACTTATTTTGATAAGTGTTTCTATATAATCTCCTTTTTTCAAATTATTTAAATTATTTATTTGTTCATCTATTACATTATTAATTCTATCTTTCATAGTGCATCTCCTATATAAATAATATCATATAGAATATTGTTTTTCAATTAATAGAAAAAAATATAATTAAATTTGTTAATTCTAAAAGTAAAAACCAATAGTTTATTATTTTGAAAATTAACATAATATACCAAATTTTAGTTTTTTACTTTTAATTGTATTGTAGCTATGGTATAATTAGGTTATATGTAGAAGCATAGTAACATATTATATGTTTTATATTCGCTCCACAATATTATTTGTGTTGACATGAAAAAATTATAAATAGGGGAAATAATCAAATTAATTAAGGAGAGTTTATGAAAAAATATATTCACTATTGTTGGTTTGGAAACCAAAAGCTACCAAAACTTGCTGAGAATTGTATAAAAAGTTGGAAAAAATTTTTGCCAGATTATGAAATTATAGAGTGGAATGAAAGCAATGTTGATTTGAATGAATGTCCTTTTATAAAAGAAGCATATGCAAATAAAAAATGGGCTTTTGTTGCGGATTATGTAAGAACTAAAGTCTTATATGAAATGGGTGGAATTTACTTTGATACGGATATGATGGTTACTAAAAATATTGATTTTCTTTTTAATAATGAGACTTTTTTGGGTGTTGAAGACTCTGGTTTTATTGCGTGTGGTGTTTGGTATGAAAAACATGCTAAAAATTATTTGCCTTGTGAATTATTAAAATTTTATAGAAGCTTAGAGGGCTTTGATAAAGATAATACTCATTCTATCAGTATCCCTAGAATTATTACCGATTTATTAACACCTATAGGATTTAACCCTAGTAAAGTAAATCATATACAAAGATTAGAAAATGATATATGTATATATCCACGTGATTACTTTTACCCTTATTCTTATAATAGAGATAATAATATTTTTACTGATAATACATGCATGATACATTATTATGATGCTAGTTGGGTATCAAAGTGGGAACAAAGGGAAAATAGAATATACAGAAAATATGGCAAAGAGAAAGGCAATAAGATAATTCAAAGAAGAATAAAAAGAAATAATTTTATAAAGAAAATTATTAAATTTCCTCTTTATCCAGTTGTTTTGTATAGAAGAGAGAAATTAATTGATAAAAAAATAGAAGAGTTTAGAAAAAATTTTAAGAATATTTCTAATAAATATATTGTTTTACATAATCCAGAATGGATGGGAATAACTTCTTCTACAAAAGAAATATTTAGTAGTACTTTACCTCTTGGAGAATTAAATAGTGATAAAGAAATAGACAGTATTGCTAATGTAATAGCAAGTTCAAATTTAAAATTGGTAATTTTTAGTGGCTTTACTAAGAAATGGAATTTGCTTGTAGAAAGAATTAATGAATTAAATTCTAATATAAATATAAAAGTTTTATGGCATGGAAGTAATGCTATGCATGTTGAAGACTACGATTGGGAAATATTTGATAATATTTTTAGATTGCTAAAAGAAAAGAAAATATACTCTATTGGATTTGTTAAGAAAAGTATGTATGAACTTTATAAAGCAAAAGGATATAATGTGGAATTTGTAATGAATAATGTTAGTTTGACTGGTTTAGAAAAAGTGCAAAAAGCAAATGACAATGGTACTATTAAAATTGGTTTATATGCATCTGGTGATAGATGGGTAAAAAATTTTTATAATCAGTTAGCAGCAGCAAGTCTTATTGATAATTGTGAGATAGATTGTATTCCTCTTTCAAATAAGGCTGTAGAGTTTTCCAAGTTATTAAATGTTAAGTTAAATGGACTTTCTAACTCTATAAATAGAAATGATTTGATTAGAAGAATGGCTATGAATGATATAAATATTTATACCACATTTGTAGAGTGTGCTCCAATAATACCACTAGAAAGCCTTGAAATGGGTGTTCCTTGTATAACTGGTAATAATCATCATTATTGGGAAAATACTGAATTAGAAAAATATTTGATAGTTGATAAAGTTGATAATCCTATTGAAATAAAAAAACAAATTGAACTTTGCATTAAAAATAAAGATAAAATTATAAAATTATACAAAGAGTGGAAAAGTGAATATGATAAACTTTCTTTAAAAAGTGTAAATGATTTTATAAAAGTAGAAGATTAGGGGGATGATAGTAATGAAAAAAGTAAAATTATCTATAGTTGTTCCAGTATATAATGTGGAAAAATATATTGATGAGTGTTTAAAATCTCTCGTTAATCAAACTGTTAATGATTATGAAATAATTGTAGTAAATGATGGAAGTACTGATAATTCATTAAGTATATGTGAAAACTATAAAGATGATAAAAAAATAAAAATATTTACTAAAGAAAATGGAGGTTTATCAAGTGCCAGAAACTATGGTATTGATAAGGCTAAAGGTGAGTATATAGCTTTCGTTGACTCAGATGATTGGGTAGTTCCTAACTATGTTGAGACAATTATCATGAAGTTAGAAGAACAATATGATGTTATAAGCTTCAATGTGATAAATATTAATGATGGATGGAAAGATGGGACAATAAGATATATCTATAATGATTTTGATAAAATGAGTAAATCAGATATTATTAAAGAAAGTCTAAATCCATCATTTGCTTGGGCTAGAGTGTACAAATCAGATATTATTAAAAAATACAAATTTCCAAAAGAAAATTACTGGTATGAAGATATGGCAACAGTTCCAATAATACTATCTTACGCCAATAAAATTGGTCATATAGATGAGGCTTTATATTATTATAGACAAAGAAAAGGATCAATAACATCATCAAATATGAACCCAAAAAGTCTAGGTTTTATAACGGCTTTAGAAAATAGTTTAAGTAAAATAAATCAAAAGTATAGAGAATGTTTTTTATATGCTATGTATAGAAGTATAGTAACATTTATATATTTTAAGCCAGAGTATTCTTTTGAGTATCTAGAATTATATCATAAATATAAAGAAGAGTTTGATAACAACTGTTATATTCAAAGTGATATAAAAGAAGGAAAAATAGAAAATTTAGCAACTAAAGAACTTATTCCTAAAAAAATTCATTATTTTTGGTTTGGTCATGGTAAGAAAGGTGAATTGTTTCAAAAGTGTTATCAATCTTGGAAAGAGTATGCTCCTGATTTTGAAATTATTGAATGGAACGAAAGTAATTGTGACGTAAATGAATGCGACTATGTAAAAGAGGCATATGAAAATAAAAAATGGGCTTTTGTTGCGGATTACTTTAGAATTAAAATATTGAAAGAACATGGTGGGATATATGTAGATACAGATGTTGAATTTAAAAAGCATATCCATTGTTTATTATTAAATAAAGTATTTTTTGCTTTTGAAACTAATAATGTTAATGCTGCTATTTTTGGATGTGTTCCTAATGCAAACATAATTAATGAAGTGTATAATTCTTATCTTAATGATAAATTTATAAATGAAGATGGGGATTTTAAGACCTTTATTACTATTCCTATTAGACTTTCTAAAATTCTTAAAAAGAATACTGAAATAAAGCTTGATGGTCATGAACAATTATTAAAAGATGATATAAAAATTTATTCGGCTGATGTATTGACTGTTGACATGTATAATAATAGGAATATAGCAGAACATCATTATGAGGCTACGTGGTGGGATGCTAAATATGGTATTCAGTCATATAAGTATAATGTTTTACAATATTATTTTGGTAATGTAGCTGACTTTGATGATTATCATGGTATAATGTACCATTTAAAATGTATATTTAGAAAGATAATTCCATTATCAATTAGAAAAGGATTGAAAAAAATACTTGGAAGGGGGTAGTTCAGTTGAAAAATATTAGAAAGAAAAAAGTATTATTTTTCTTAATTGAATATCTTATTTTATTTTTATCATATAATTTTAAATCTATAATTAATATGAAATTTAATGATTTAATAAATTTACCAGTAATAATTATGCTCGGTTTACTAATTATAATATATTTAATAGATAGAACTTTAAAGGATAAGTTTAAAAAGATGAAATGGCTTTTATCAATTAGTATATTGATATATGCTATTATAAGTCCATTACTTTCATCTATAAATATTTTAAATTATATATTTGTCTTTTATTTTTTAATTTTTATATCATTTATAATTCACGAATTATTTAATTATAATTTTAGTATATCATTAGGAATATCAACACTTACTCTTGTTTTAATATTATTTTTATTATCATTGTTTAATCTATTAATATATACTAAAGTATTAATTGGTTTAATCATTATAGTTGGTATATTTTATCTTGTCTTTAAATATAAACGTAAGTCTAAAATCTTAGATGATATAAATTCATATATTGATCCAACATTAATAATTTTTGCCTTATTCTTTTTAATATCAATAGTAAATGGTTTTCAAAGATATGTTCATTATTGGGACGAATACAATATGTGGGGATTATCTGCTAAAAAGGTTATTTTATCAAATAGTATTGCTGGCTTTTCATACCCACCTATAATGGCTTTATGGAGTTACTTTGTAAGTTTATTTGATACATTTAGAGAAAGTAATTTGTACATTGCTAATTCTATATACATATATATATTCATTATGAGTTTATTTTCTAGCATTAAAAATAAAAAGACATATATTTTATTATTTTTGGTATCTATAAGTTTCTATTATCTATTTAATGATGTATATTCAATGCAAAATTTATATGCTGATTTTCCATCTGCAGTTGTCTTTGGTTTTGGTTTAATTGTTTGTTATTTTTCAATCATAAAAAAGAAAATGCCAACACTTTTGTTATTACTGCCAAGTGCTGTAATAACATTAATGAAACCTCAAGGTTTTGCTTTAGCAACTTGTTTAATTTTTCTAGCTATGCTATTATATTCTGTACATGATCTTAAGTGGAATTTAAAATTAAAAATTATAAAGAAGAACATAATAGCTATTATTAAGAAATTTTGGTATGTTATTTTACCTATTGTTTTATATTTATCTTGGGTAGTTTTTTCTAATAAGTTTTTAGTTCAAGATGTTTATATAAGTAATGTAACTGGACCATCTGGACTTTCAACACATTTTTTAGATAGTCCTAATATGAGAAATCTAATCATATTTATAGCGAATGCTTTTAATTATTCGGATAATATTGTTTTTAGTAGTATTATACCATTATCATTGTCTAACTATTTTATATTTATAGGTGTATCATTATTTTTATGCTTTTACGCAAAGCATAAAAATATCAAAAAGTCATTACTATATATGGCGCCATTTATGATTGTATTCATTTGCTATTTCATTTTAACTTCTTTATCATTACTAGTAGTAATGCCAATTGAAGATGCTCTTAATTTGTCATCATTTACTAGATATTTAGGCAATTTTAATCTAGGAATTTTTATGTTTTTACTATGGCTTATCTTCAAAGACTTTCAAGATAGTAAAAAATATGTATTACTTATTATAACTGGTATAATATTAATATCAGTACCTATTTCTAAAACTTTTTCATTTGTTTTTGATGTTAAAACAAGATCTGAAGTAAAAGGCGTATATTATAGTGATATAGGACATTTTAGTACAGTATTAGAAAATACTAGTAAATCTTCTAAAATATATGTTTTAGATCAAGAAGATAAGTCAGGATATTTACCTATGTGTAAAGCTCAGTATTACTTGTATCCAAGAGTTACTAATGCCAATGGTCAAATAAATTGGAAAATACAAACTAAAGATCAAAAAGAAAAATGGATGTTAAATGCTAAAAGTTTAGAAAAAACTTTAATTAAAAATAAGTTTGATTATTTATTCTTATATTCTTCTACTGATGAGTTATTTAATGAAATTTCATACATGGCAGAAGATAAGGACAATATAGAAAAATATAAGTTATTTAAAATAGATGTTGTAAATAATTCTGTATCTTTAAAGCCAGTAGAGTAGGAGGTACATATGAAAATTTTATTAATAATTCCAGCTTATAATGAAGAAGCAAATATACTAAATACATACAACACCATTATGGAATATAACAAAAAAAATAAGACTAATTATGATGCCATAGTAATTAATGATGGTTCAATTGATAATACCAAAGAAATACTTAAAAAAAATAAAATACCTCATATTAATCTAATTAATAATTTAGGTATAGGTGGCGCTGTCCAAACAGGCTACAAATACGCTTTCGAAAATGATTATGACGTTGCTGTACAATATGATGGTGATGGTCAACATGACGTTAGGTATGTTAAAGATTTAGTCGCAAACCTAGAAAAAGGCTATGATATGGTAATTGGCTCTAGATTTATTGAAGAAAAAAGTGATTTTAAATCTACTAAGATGAGAAGAGTAGGTATTAATATTATTTCTTTCTTTATAAAGCTATTTACTGGCAAAAAAATATATGATACTACATCAGGCTTTAGAGCTTGTAATAGGAACTTAATTGAAAAATTTTCTATATCATATCCAACTGAGTATCCCGAACCCATTTCAACAGTAGAAGCTTTAAAAATGAACTATAAAGTATCTGAAGTAGCTGTTGAAATGAATGAAAGACAAGCCGGCAAATCTTCAATTCATTCTTGGAAAAATATTTATTACATGATTAATGTAATATTATCTATATTAGTTGTTGGAACAAGGAGGTATAAATAATGTCATTTAATTTAAGATTAGGTATAATTATTGTTTCTATAGTATTATTTCTTATAATTTTTGTCATATTAAAAAAAGAAAAAATTCCCGTTAAATATTCACTAGTTTGGTTTTTTTCAAGTCTATTAATATTACTTGTAGGTCTTATTCCAAATCTATTATCTTCTTTTTCTAAGATGCTAGGCTTTATAACTATGTCTAATATGGTTATTGGAATATTTATTTTTATACTTCTTCTTATTACTGTTTCCTTAACGGTTATTGTGTCTAGTCAAAAGAAAAAAATCACTCTATTAATTCAAGAAATATCATTATTAAAGGAAAAGGTAAATAAAAATGACAAGTAGTATAAGAAAAAATTTCATATGGAACGTTATTGGCTCTACATTAAATGCCACCACATCTTTATTTTTTCTCATTATAGTAACAAGAATAAATGGAATAAATGATGCTGGTATTTTTACTTTTGCCTTTTCAACGGCCTGCTTATTACAAGTAATTGCGGTATACTTTGGTAGAGCTTATCAAGTTACTGAAACCAATAAAAATATAAGTGATAGTGATTATATATATAGTAGATATTTTTCCTGTTTCATAATGCTTTTTGTTTCTATAATGTTTGTTTTTCTAAAAGGCTATACTATATACAAAATAATAATTATGTTACTCTTAACTATTTATAAGATGCTTGATGCCTTTGCCGAAATAATTTATGCTATTATCCAAAAAAATAATGATTTATATAAAGTAGGTATTTCATTATTTCTAAAAGGTTTAATAGGAACTATTATTTTCTTAGTAACAGATTTATTAACAAAAAACTTAATACTTTCAATAGTATTATTAACTATAAGTAACATATTAATACTACTTTTTTATGATGTAAGAAATTTAAAGAAATATGACTACGTAAAAACAGAATTTGCTTTTTCCAAAATTAAACTAATATTTAAATATGGCTTTTTTACTTTTCTATTTACTTTCTTAACTCAGTATGTAATAAATGCCTCTAAATATGCTATTGATAGTAGCATGGCCGATAAATTTCAAACAATATTTGGAATAATACTTATGCCAGGAACTCTAATAATGTTAGGTGGTCAACTACTAGTTCATCCTTTCTTAGTTATGTTTTCTAATAATTTAAAAGAAAATAAAATAAAAGAATTTTCTAAGTTAGTAGTTAAAATAACATTTGGTGTTTTAATATTTGGCCTATTAGCCGATATAGTTGCTTATCTAATAGGTATTCCATTCTTAGAATTAGTTTATAATATTAAATTAGATAAATACTTAATACCGTTAATTATCATAATAAGTGGCGCAACCCTTTATGGAATGTCCTTTATTATATCTAATGCCCTAATTGCCATGAGAAAAACACTAAGTCAAAGTATAATCTTTATAGTCGCAAGTCTATTTACTTTAATATTATCAAACAAATTAGTTGATTTATTTGGAGTGATGGGAGCATCTATTTCATACTTTTCAACAATGCTTTTAATATTAATAATGTATATTATCGTTTTTGCTATTGAAATAAAAAAACTAAAAAAGTATGATATAAATCATGAAAAAAATATCCATACCTTTGTCGTTTTAGCGTATAAAACTTCCGAATACTTAGAAGAATGTATAAAATCAGTGTTAAATCAAAAATATAAAAGTAATGTTTTAATTGCGACTTCAACTCCTAATCCCTACATTACTAAATTAGCTAAAAAATATAAACTAGATATTATAGTTAATGATAATCCTAAAGGAATTGGTGGTGATTTTGATTTTGCCATCTCTTGTGCTAAAACAAAATTAGTAACCATTGCCCATCAAGACGATATATACGACTACTTATATAGTTATGAGATTGTTAAAAAATATGAGGAAAATAAAAATTCTATAATTTTATTTTCAGATTACTATGAAATAAAAAATAACGATAAAGAATATAAAAACATAAATTTAAAAATAAAAAGAATTTTACTTTTTCCTCTTAGATTTAAATTTCTAAATAATAAAAAATTTTGGAAAAGAAGATCCTTATCATTAGGTTGCCCAATATGTTGTCCAGCTGTAACTTTTGTAAAAGAAAAAATAAACTTGCCACTTTTCGATTATAATTTTAAATGTAATATAGATTGGCATGCTTGGGAAACATTAAGTAAAAAGAAAGGTAACTTTAGTTTCATATATAAACATTTAATGGGACATAGAGTACATGAAGCATCAACAACCAGTAAGATAATAAATGATAATAAAAGAACAGAAGAAGATTTAGTAATGTTTAAAAGATTTTGGCCTAGTTTTATTGCTAAATTTATAAATAAATTTTACGTTAAAAGTGAAAAGAATAATAATATAAAAGATAATTAAAGTATGGGAGATTTTGATTATGAAAAAACTAAATATTACATTTTGTAGTTATCCAGATTTTGCATCTAATGCTAAGGCTTTATATGAATATATGAAAAATAGATATAAAAATTCTATGAATTATACATGGATAGTGTATAGTGAAGAAAGTATGAAAGCATTGCGAGATAATGGTATAAATGCTATAGTAATTGGAACTGATGAATTTTGGGATTACGTACCAACAACTGATGTCTTCTTTACAACTCATGGTAATCTTGATAGAAATAAAACAGAAAAATCTATATATATAGAACTATGGCATGGAATAGGACCTAAACCAACAGGTTATTTATGCAATAATCCCAGTGAACAAGATGTTACTGGATACAATCATATGAGTAAAACATTTGATTATATGGTTGTACCAAATGATTTTTGGAAAGTAATATTTTCATGTGTTTTTCATGTTGAAGCGTCTAGAATATTAAATCTGGGATTACCAATATTGGATTATTTTAAATATGCTGATGGAAAGAAAAATCTATCTAAAATTTTAAATAAAGATGTTACTAAATATAGAAAAATAATAGCTTATATGCCAACTTTTAAAAAAGGATTTAACCATACTGAAATTAAGAAAATGAATACTAAGAACATTTTCAATTTTCCTAAATATAATGAAGAAAAGCTTGATAAATTTTTAAGAGATAATAATTATTTACTTTGTATAAAAAGACATCCAGGAGAAGAAATGGCATTTACAGACTATAATTCTCAAAATATAATTACTATGAAAGATACCAATTTGGAAAGTAATAACTTATCAGTAAATGAAATAATAAATGCTTTTGATATGCTTATAACTGATTATTCTTCGTTAGGAACAGAATTTATGTTTTTAGAAAGACCTATTCTATATACTATTGGTGATATTGATGAATATTGCGATGAAAGAGGAATAATCTTTTCAAATTTTGACTTTTGGGCTAGTGGTCCACAGTGTAGGGATATTGATACTTTAATTTCAGAATGTGATAAGCTTCTTAAAGATGATAATTATTATTTAGAAGCAAGACAAAAAGCCAAAAAAATGTATTTCAGTAATTTACAAGATGGTGGTTGTGATAGAATATGTGATTTTCTTTTTGATGGTAATAAAATTAGTAATAAAGTTAAACATTATAAAAATGTAGAAGAGCAAATGAATAAAGAAATCATATATAAAGATTTGGTAATTAAGGAGCAAAAAGAAAAAATTGATATGATAGTTAATTCTAAGGGATGGAAGATTTTAGAAAAGATGAGAAAAATGAAGAGAAAGATATTTAAATAAATCAATTCTTGACACTTATTTACAATAAATAAAGTGTCTCTTTACTATTTTTACCAAAATAAGTTTATAATAATAGTATACCGAGGTGGTTATTTATATGCGAAAATGTGTAATAATCATGAATCCCGCTAGTGGGAAAAAAAAGAAAATAAGTAATTATAAAGATTTTTATGATATTTCAAGGAAATATGGTTATGATACCCAAATTATTTTTACTAAAGCTAAAGGCGATGGTACTAGAATAATTAAAGAATTAGACGACGATGTCGACTTAGTAATTAGTGCTGGTGGTGACGGAACCTTAAATGAAATCGTTACTGGTAACTGTGAACGTCTAAAAAAACTTACTCTAGCCGACCTACCTATGGGTACTACTAATGATGTTGGCAAAATGTATGGACTAAACAAAAGTATTTACCAAAACTTAGAAAAGATACTAAAAGGAAAACCCAAAGATATAGACGTTTGCTTTATTAATAATACTCCCTTTATCTATGTTGCCTGTTTAGGAGATTATATAGATATGGCTTACAATACTCCTAGAGAGTTAAAAAAGAAATATGGTAAAGTTGCCTATATTATGTATGGCTTAAAACAACTACGTAACAAAATCAATCGCTATGATATAAAATACAAAGTAGATGGCAAAACCTATGAAGGCAAATATTCCTTTGTTTTTATAACCAACTCCTCTAGAGTAGCAGGAGTATCAGATATTTATTATGACGTTAAACTTGACGATAACATGTTTGAAGTAGCCCTAGCTGATGTAAAAACAAAAAAAGATATGTTAAAAATGCTTGTCCTAGTAAACACTATGGAAGTTAAAGATATACCAGGTATAACTTACTATCAAACAAATAATTTTGAAATAGAATTTTTAACTGGTCCTAAAACATCTTGGTGTATAGATGGAGAAGAATATAAAACAACTACTAAGAAATTTCGCTTTCGTGTTGAACAAAACATGAAAATGCTAATGCCAAAAGAAAAAATAAAAAAACTTTTTCAGTATGAAGACTAATTAAAAACAAGGAGGAAAGAAAATGAAGTTTGTAGAAATTAGTGAAGAAGAATATGAAAAATTCTGGGAAAATCACCCCTTAAAAACCTTTTTATCTGCCAAAGAAATATCTATTCAACGAAAAAAAAATAATTGGCAAACTTACTACGTAGGAGTTAAAAAAAATAAAAAACTAATCGCCGCAACTATGCTTCTAAAAAGAAAAAATCACTTTAATTGCTATGAATTTTATTCCCCTAGAGGTTACTTATTAGACTTCAATGATTATGAACTAGTAGACTTCTTTACTCAAGAATTAAAAAAATATCTAAAAAGTAAAAAAGCCTATATCTTTAGAGTAGATCCTTATCTTATTTATAAAGAAAGAGACATAGATGGTAACATAGTAGAAGGTGGTAAAGATAATTCTATGATAGTCGACCATCTTTTGAAGCTAGGCTTTAAAAAAATACCAACTAAAGATATTGAACAAGTAAGTTGGATGTTTTCCTTAGACTTAGATGGTAAAACTGAAGAAGATATTTTAAAAGAAATGAGCCCAAGTACTAGAAACACTATTAGAAAAGCCGAAAAATTTGGTATAACTTTAAAAGAATTATCTTATGAAGAACTGCCTAAATTTCAAAGTATCTTAGAAGAAACAGGTAAAAGAAAAGACTTCTCCGTTAGAAAACTAGATTATTTTCAAACAATGTATAAACTATTTTCTGATAAAAAAGAAGTTAAGTTTCTAATTGCTGAGTTAAATTTAAAAGACTATATCGAAAAATTAACTAATGACTTAAAAAAGAAAAAAGAAAAGCTAGATAATTCAACTAAAATAAGTCAAGGAGAAAAAGAAAATATCGAAAGAGAAATAACTTCCCTAGAAAAAAGAATAGAAGAAGCAAAAGAGATAAAAGATAATGTTAATAAAGATGTAATTAACTTATCGGCTTCAATGTTTATTTTAATAAAACCAGAAGTTATTTACTTAGCCGGTGGCAATTATGAAGAATACATGCGTTACAATGCCCAATACTTACTTCAATGGGAACTAATTAAATATGGACTAAATAATGGATTTAAAAAATATAATTTCTATGGTATACCAGCCAACATCAATGAACATCCTAAAGACTATGGAGTTTATGAATTTAAAAGAAGATTTGGTGGTTACGTAGAAGAATTAATTGGTGAATTTGCCTTACCAATTTCTTGGCAATATTATTTATTTAAACTAATCAAAAAAATTAAAAGATAACCACTAGCTAAGCTAGTGGAAATTTTCTCTTGACATTAACCTTTTTATATTATATCATGAATATATGAACAATTATTCATATAAGAAAGGCAGGCATTATAATGAAAGTACATAGTAAAGAATTACTATATGGTCTAAGTGAATTTTATAAGATCTTTGGTGATGAAACCCGTCTTAGAATACTTGATATATTATTAAATAAACCATTATGTGTCAATGAAATAAGTGATATTTTAGATGTATCTCAGTCCGCTATTTCCCATCAATTAAAAAATCTACGAGCATCTAATCTTGTTAAAACAGAAAAGATAGGTAAAAACGTATATTATTCTATAAGTGATAAGCACATAGAAATAATTTTAAAATACGGTTTAGAACACATTTCGGAGGTAATCTAATGAAAAGCTATGAAAAGTTAATAGAATTAATTATCAGTTTAATATTATTTCTTTCTTATTTCATACTACCTAGTAACTTAAATGTAATTTTCTTATTAATAGCTTATATCATAGTAAGTATGGATGTCTATAAAGAAGCTTTTATCAATTTAAAAAAGAAAGAAATATTTGACGAAAACTTTTTAATGATAATCGCAACCATAGGAGCTTTTATCATTAAAAGTTATGAAGAAGCCTTTATGGTTATGTTTTTATTTGAAATAGGTGAGTTTTTAGCGGACCTTGCCGTTAGTAAAAGTAAAAAATCTATTCTTGATTTATTAGATTTAAAAAAAGAAAAAGTTACTAAATTAAACGGTAATAAAGAAGAAGTTCTACCTATAGAAAAAATTAAAGTAGGGGATATCTTTATTGTAAAACCAGGAGAAAGAATTCCTCTAGATGGTGAAATCATTGAAGGAGATAGTTTTGTTGATACTAAAGCCTTAACAGGAGAATATAAACCTAGAAAAGTCCAAAAAAAAGATATAGTTTTAAGTGGCTTTATTAATCATACTTCCATAATCAAAGTAAAAGCCACTTCTACTAGTACTACTAGCACAACAGCACGTATAATGAAATTATTAGAAGAAGTAGAAGAAGAAAAAAGTCAAACTGAAACATTTCTTACTAAATTTTGTAAAATATATACTCCTGTAGTTGTATTTATGGCTTTATTTATTGGTATATTTTTCTCTTTAGTAACAAAAGATTATAATACTTGGATATATAGAGCCTTAGTCTTTCTAGTAACATCTTGTCCTTGTGCTTTAGTTATTTCTATTCCTCTAGCTTATTTCTGTGGAATAGGTAATGCTAGTAGAAATGGTATCTTAATTAAAGGTAGTAAAGAGTTAGATACTATAAATGAAGTTCATTACTTACTTTTAGATAAAACAGGTACTATAACTAAAGGAAATTTTACTGTTACCAAAGTAGAACCTATTAACATGACAAAAGAAGAACTATTAAAATATGCCGCATCTGCAGAAAAAGGATCTATCCATGTAATAGCTCAAGCTATAAAAGATTTCAATAAAGAAAAACTTCTTCCTATTACTAATTTTAAAGAAATAAGTGGTAAAGGTATCAAATGTACAATTAATAAGAAAAGTATTTTAGTTGGTAATAAAAAGCTATTAGAAGAAGAAAATATTGATGTTGCAGAAGTAAAAGAAGTTGGAAGTATTATTCATATAAGTATTAATAACGTTTATGCTGGCTATATCGTTGTAAGTGACGAAATAAAACCATCAGCTATTAATATCAAAGAACTAAAAAATAAATTTAAAGATATAGTTATTCTATCAGGAGATAATAAAGAAGTAGTTGAAAACGTCGCATCTAAATTAAATATTAATACTTACTATGGGAACCTTTTACCACAAGATAAAATAAATTATGTCAAGAAATATCAAGAAAATGATAAAGTTATGTTTGTAGGAGATGGCATAAATGATGCTTTTGTCATGAAAGTAGCTGATGTCAGTGTCTCAATGGGAATAAAAGGTAGTGATGCATCTATTGAAACAAGTGATATTGTCTTAATGAATGATAATTTAACTAGTTTAAAAACAACTTTAGAAATAGCTAAAGATACTAAAAGAAAAGTAATTCAAAATATAATTCTTTCTCTTAGTATTAAGCTAATAGTTTTAGTTGCTGCTTTCCTAGGATTAAGCACTATATGGATGGCTGTCTTTGCTGATGTAGGAGTTACTTTTATTGCAATTATTAATGTAATTAATCTCTTAATAAAAAAATATTAAACTTCTATGAAAAAGTGTATAATATAAGTAGGAGGTAATTAGATGTATAAAAAAGTTATAATTATCTTTAGCATTATTTTATTTATAATAATTAGTAGCTTCGTTGGAGTAAAACTATATAGAAAATGGCAAATAGATCATGCTGTAATTAAAGTAGAACTTGTAGATAATCTAGATATTGAAGTATATTCTAAAGTAAAATTAAAAGATTTAATTAAAAGTATAAATGGTAAATTAGAAAAAAACTTTACTATTAAGCCAACTAAGCTTGGTAAGAAAGAAATTACTTTTAACTACACCAATGAAGATAATATAAAAGTACCATATACTTTTAATATCAATATAGTTGATACAACTAAGCCAATTATTAGTATGATAAATTCTTACTCCTTAGATGTAGGAGAAGAAGTTGATTTAGCTCATGAACTTTTCTGCGGAGATAATTATGACGATAAACCAAAATGCACTATTGAAGGAACCTATGACATAACAACACCAGGAAGTTATCCCGTTACCTTTAAAGCAACCGACAGTAGTGGTAATACTTCCTCATTCGATTTTACTGTCTATGTAAAAGAAAAAGTAGAAAGTACTAATCCATCTAGAGAAGAAGAGCCCATTACTACCTCTTTTCAAGATATAATAGAAAAACATAAAACATCTAATACTAAAATAGGTATTGATGTATCACATTGGCAAGGAGACATTGATTTTAAGAAAATAAAAGCATCTGGTGTTGAATTTGCCTTTATTAGAGTTGGCAGTGAAAAAGGTATTGATGGAAAATTTTATATTGACGAAAAATTTAAACAAAATATCAAAGGCTTTAATAAAGAAAAAATTCCTGTAGGTATTTATTTCTATTCATATGCTAATAGTAAAGAGAAAGCTATAGAACAAGCTAAATGGATAATTAAACAAGTAAAAAAATATAAAATAGACTTACCAATAGTTTTTGATTGGGAAAGTTGGAATATGTATCAAGAGTTTAATTTGAGTTTTTATCACTTAACAGAAATGGCTAATGCCTTTATTGATACTGTAGAAAAAGCTGGTTATAATGGTATGCTTTATAGTAGTAAAAACTATTTAGAAAATATTTGGATGGATGTTAAAAATCCTGTATGGCTTGCTCACTACACAGAAGAAACTAACTATAAAGGAAATTATAAGTTTTGGCAATTATGCAGTAATGGAGTAGTTGATGGTATTAATGATAATATGGTTGATATAGATATTATGTATAAGGAAAAGGAAAAGTAGTATGGACGATTTAGTATTTTATATAATAGCTGGAATTTTTCTAATTTATTTCACAATTAAATCAGTAATAATTTTAATTAAAATGAAAACTTATATCAAAGTAAAAGGAGTAGTTACACATTCTAATACTAAATATTATATTGATAATGAGGGGGCATCTACAGTAGCTCACAATAAATATCATTTTGAATATAATGGCAAAATATATGATATAGAAGACTATGGTGGAAATACTAAACTAAAAGTAGGAGATGAAGTATATTTATATATTTCTAAAAAAAATCCAGATAATTATTTAAAACCAGGAAAAGTACATTCCTTAAGGTATTACATTTTATTAATAATAGTAATTATTCTTTTCTTCTTAGGTCAAATATTTTTCTAAAAATAAAAAAGCTGTTTATAAAAATTTATTCAATTTTTCAACAGCTTTTTCTTGTCTATCAATATATTCTTCTACTAAGAGAATAATCTTCTTATCAGCCTTTTTATTATTTAGTAGTTTTCTGCCTTCAATAATTCCCATGTTAGTTCCTTGTAGTAATAATTCAGCTAATTTAGATGTAGAATTATCGGTAAGTGTTTTCATTTGAACTGTATACCAAGTCATTAATTTATTTGCTTTAGATGTTTCATGTGGCTCTTTAGAACTATAATCAGGATATATTTCTTCTATTTTCTCCGCAATTTCTTTGTAATCTTCATATTGCTTTTCCAATACTTCTCTAAATATTTTATCGTCAACCTTGTCTAACACAAAATCTAAAGCATCCATACCCATAAAAGTTCCTTTACTAAGTTCATCTAAAACATCAGCATTTTTAGTTATTTTCATATCTTTCCTCCTATTAATAGTATTGATAAATAATAAGAAAGTATACAAAAACAATTTATCTATTTTTAAATTCTTTATATTTATTTTCTAAATAATCACTAAACTCTATTTTTTTCATATTTTTCTCATATTCTTCTATCCATTCATCAATTAAATCATTTTCTTCAAGTATTTCTAGTAATTTTTCTTCTTTTTTATCTTTATTATCTTCACCATAATTTTTATGGAAATAATTAATTGCCTCATCCACTTCACTAAGTAATATGTATATATTACTAATAGATATAATACAATAATTTATATCTTCATTTATGTAATAACTTGTTGTACTATCTTTAACTTTTAAATCCCTTTCTCTTAAATAATTAATTTTCTTTTTTAAAGCATCTATAGCCTGTTCCTTATTATCAACAGTTTTTAAACTAGAAATAAGTAAGTAGTATAAAGAAAAAGAAAGTTCATTAGGATCTTTATAAACATCTAGTAAGTCAACACATCTTTCTATATTTTCCCTAGTATAACCATTAGAAAAAATCCTTTTAATTATTAAATCATAAAAATCAGTTTGTGATACTTTTAAAGCACTAAAAGTATTACAGCTTGTAAATAATAAATAATTTGTTCCTGTACTTAATCTTTTAAATAACTCAATTAAAAGATAAGTTGCGACTTTTCCATTATCAGTTGTTGGATCGATTTTCATTAATTCTTTATAAAACTTCTTAACTTTAAAACGCCAAGAACTTCTTTCACTTTTAGGAATAACCCTATTGGGACTACAATAGTATTCAGCATCAACACAATTTAAAAAGTAAACAATTTCTTCTTGTAATTGTTTAAATGATATTTTTGTTTCTTCCACTTTATTATCTTTATTAATATTTTTAATGAAATCATCAATATCATAGTCTTCTTTTACTTTTTTAGGGATCTTTTTATAAAGTTCAAGTATTATTTTTGTTAATTCTTTCTTATCATAACTTTTAATTTCTTCTTTAATTTCATTTACTAACATTTATAATCCTCCCAAAATATTTAAATCCTATTTTACTATTACAAGAAGACTAATGCAAGAAAAATCATTTTTAAAATCACAGTTTTACATAAAACCACTTACTGTAGTAATTGAAATCTACTTTAAGTTTGCCAGTGCAACCAGTGCACAAAAAGTTGAAAAACTTTTTTTCTTTTCACTTGACACAACCCTAGGGGGGGGGGG